>JASBUS010000085.1 GCA_030147745.1 Alphaproteobacteria bacterium | reverse complement strand
CAATAAGCTGCACATCAAATGGGCGTAGACCTAAGCTGCGCTTTGCGGCTTCGCGAACTGTTGCGAAGGCTTCGATCAGAATATCGTCTTCTGTTTCGCCATTTTCTAAACGCGTCCTGAATTCGGCTGTTTTGCCTTTCAAAGCCGCTTCATCGAGTTTTTCAAACTCAGGCTCTAGGGCATTGATCTTATCAACATAAACACGCAATTTCTTAAGTTGGCGTTCATTGCTGGAACCGAATATTTTTGTCGCTAAATTTAACAGCATAGTACCTCTGTTAGACTGGTCTTATTGTCTTATGTTTTCTATCTGCAAGCATATATAGGAAGTTTTGGTCACAACGTCAATCAATGCCCATAAAAACTTACGGTTTATACGTTTTTTTATTGCATTTTAAAAGTGAGCCGTGCAGAAAAGAACAACGTATAAAGGATTACAGAGTACGTTTGTTAATAATAACAATTTTATATGAGGCATATTATGCAGTTAAAAAGTTTTGTAGGACGATATGGTGTATTGGTATTGTCCATGTTTACAATTTGTGTAGGCGGTTTTGTCTTCGCAAATTCATATGGTAAAGAAATGCTTGATGCTAACGGCGTTAGCGCAATTGAACCAGCAGCAGGTGATGCGAAAACAGCAACGATCGCTGATGCAGATGTTGAAATTAAACCAGGTGACCCAGTCGTTGCGGTTATCGACAAAATGGAAATCAAGCGTTCAGAAATTTTCGACATGATTGATGAGCTTGCTGGTCCACAGCAAACTGTTCCGAAACAAATTGTCTTCCCAGTTGTATTGGATCAATTTGTAAACGGTAAAATCGTTGAATTCAAAGCGGACAAGTCAGATGTTATGAATTCAGACGAATATAAAACACGTCTTGAAGATGCGAAAAAGCAAATCGCACGTGCAGTTTTCATCGAACAGCAAATTAACGACCGCCTAACTGACGAAGCGTTGAAAGCAGCTTATGATGAATATGCAGCTGAACAAGCAAAAATCGAAGAACTTAGCGCACGTCACATTTTGGTGAACACAGAAGAAGAAGCTAAAGCTGTTATCGCTGAACTTGATGGCGGTAAAGACTTTGCTGAACTTGCCAAAGAAAAATCAACTGGCCCATCAGGTGAAAACGGTGGCGACCTTGGTTATTTCAAAAAAGGCGAAATGGTTCCTGAATTTGAAGAAGCAGCTTTCGCAATTGAAAAAGGTGCATATTCAAAAGAGCCTGTGCAAACACAATTCGGTTATCACATCATCAAGATTGAAGACCGCCGTAGCGTTGAAGCTGAGTCTTTTGAAGACATGAAGCCAAGCCTTGAAGCAGCATTGCGTACAAAAGTATTGCAAGAACTACTTGGCAACTGGCGTTCAGAAGCAAAAGTTGAGCTTTACAACATCAACGGTGAAGCACAAAAATAATTGCCTGACAGGATATAAGAGTGAACTACATGATGATGTCCTGTGAAGAAGCATTAGATTATCCGCCGCCACCACGTTCAGAATTACCTATAATTCTCGTGGTGGCGGCGTTGCTTATTGATAAGGATAAACGCATCCTTGTGACGCAGCGCCCCGAAGGTAAGTCTCTGGCTGGTAAATGGGAATTCCCCGGCGGTAAAATTGACCCAGGCGAGTCGCCTGAATATGCGTTAATGCGTGAATTGCGCGAAGAATTAGATATTGAAACCCGTCCATGCGGTTTCCATCCCATTAGCTTTGCATCGCATAGCTACGAAAAATTCCATCTCTTTATGCCTTTATATGCTTGCCGTGTGTGGCGTGGCATCCCGCAAGGGCAAGAAGGCCAGAACCTAAAATGGATTAAGCCAGATGAGCTTTATAATTTGGATATGCCGCCTGCGGATATCCCGCTCATTGCACCAATCTTAGAATATTTATAAAAAAGGGTGCGTGCCATGACAGACATCAAATATGTTTGGCAGGAATTTGGCGGCGTTGAAAGCTGCGAAGCTATTTTGCGCGCTTTGCCTGACTGGTTCGGCATTGAAGACGCCATCGTCAATTACACCCAAACCATGGAAAATTACCCGATGGTCAAAGCCGTAAAAGACGGTAAGGTCCTCGGTTTTGCATCTATTAAAAAACATGGTGAAACAGCCGCTGAAATTTATGTTATGGGCGTACTTTCAGATTATCACCGCCAAGGTATTGGCCGCGCGATGATTGAATTTGCCGAAGGACGTTTGCGTGGCGTTGGCGTTACATTTTTACAGGTCAAAACCCTTGATGGAAGTCGTGAGAATGCAGCCTATGCACAGACACGTGCGTTTTACGCAAAGCAGGGTTTTGTGCCGTTAGAAGTCTTCCCGACATTATGGGATGCAAATAATCCATGCGTTCAGATGGTTAAGGCGCTATAATAAATAAAAATAACAATTACAGCCATATAAGTAGCTTACGTCATGTTGGTCACAGCAAAAGATTATGAAGATTTCTATCTTTCTCGCACAGGTCGTTTGGTGCGGGATGCGCTGCGCCAGAAAATCCGTAAAAGCTGGCCGCATGCTAAAGGTGCACGTGTTTTAGGTTATGGCTTTGCTTATCCGTATCTAGATATCTATCGCGCGGAAGCAGAAATTGCATTCTCAGCAGGGCGTCTTGAAATGGGCGTTTTGCACTGGCCCGATAAAGAACAAAATAGCGCCTTATTTGCGGCATCACAGGCACTACCATTTGAAAATAACTATTTCGACAATGTTATGCTCATCCATGCCCTTGAACATGCAGGGTCTGTGCGTGCATTGCTGCAGGAAACATGGCGTGTCTTAAGAAGTAACGGGCGTATGCTGCTTGTTATTCCGAACCGTACAGGTCTTTGGAGCATGGCATCATGGAGCCCGTTTGGCTTGGGGACGCCATATTCTCGTTTGCAAATTGAGGACTTCCTGCGTGAAGAGCAATTTGATATTGAATCGGTTCAGCCTGCCTTATTCGCTTTACCATCCACCAGTAACGTTGCTAATAAAATGGCGCCGAGCTTAGAGCGCATAGGTCCATATATCATGCCAGCACTGGCGGGGGTATATATCATTGAATGTACTAAGAAGATTTATGCGCGCATCACGCCAGATACAGGCACGAAAGTGCCAGTGAGTGGGCGCTGGATTTATGTGCCAAAGCCCGCCAAGCCAACTGGATAACGTTTCTTAAATTAGTACAGATTTTAGTGGATCAGATGGATCTATCTTGTCCATAAATGGTTGGTGGCGGTCATAACCTGTTACTTGATAGACTGCACCCACCCAGTTTTGAATGATTGAGCGCGCGGTGCATTGCCATGTGTTTTCAATATTCGGCATAACAATATCATCGTCAAAAAGGGAGATATCTTTCTTTTGAACGATCTCATCAATCAGCTTCATAAATGCATCACGATAATCGGCATTAATGTAATTTGATGGCATTGGCGGCAAACATTCAAGCTTCCCGTTTATATATAAACTAATATCGCGCTTATATTCCTTAAGCAAACTGACACGATCATATTCAGGATGGCCTTGGAAGCAGACTAAGCGCAGCCCATCATTTGAACTCGCTAAATGCACGCCTGCATCTTGGCTTTCGGCAAGGACGATCATATCGTTACGAATGAATTGTTCACGCGTAATCATGTTATGACGGGAATGTGGCGCATCAAATTTTGTATTTATGCCGCGCGTTAAGGGTTGAAGCGGCATATTGACTTGATGTTCATAAACACCAAATAACTTTTCAGGCAATCTCGTGCGCGTTTCATTGTAAAGCGCAAGCATCGCTGCATGCGTCGAAATACATGAACACAGCACCGATGTTACATTTTTAAACGCCCAATCTAGAACTTCTTGGAAAGGTTCAAAAAAGTCAGCTTCACGTAAGTCAGGCGAGGGGACATTTGCGCCAGTGATGATCAGTGCATCTAGGCCGATCTTTTTGATGTCTTCAAAGCTTTCGTAATATTGCTCAATATAGTTTTTGGCATCATCACTGCGTTTAATCCCTGGAATAGAAAAGGGGTGCATATAAAATTGCACAATACGGTCTGATCGCCCAATTAAGCGAAAAAATTGACGTTCGGTAATTTCAAGTGCGGCATCAGGCATCATGTTTAACAGCCCAATATGCAGGCCGCGGTAATCCTGCCGAAGGGCGCGGTCTTCACTTAGAATTAAATGCCCATCTTTTGCGAGGCGCGCAAAACTGGGGATGTTTTTATAAGCAACTAAAGGCATGTCTTTTACGCTGTTGTCATTAAAGGGTTTTTCGCATAAACTTTGCGAAGATTAACGCCAATTAAAGATAATCTCAATGTATAAGTCACAAACACTTGATTCAATTAGACAAAATATCGATCGTATCGACAATACCGTTCATGATTTATTGATGGAGCGGGCGGAGCTTGCCTCAAGCATTGCGGCGGAGAAGAAAAAACGCGGTATGCCTGTTGTGCATCCTGCGCGTGAAGCACGTATGATCCGCCGTTTACTGGCACGTCACGATGGCCCATTACCGAAACAGGCGATTACCCGTATTTGGCGTGAATTAGTAAGTGCGGTATCCATGCTGCAATCCGGCCTTAAGGCGGTTTACTACATTGAAAATAACAAGCCTGAAAATGTAAAAATTATTACGGATTATTTTGGTAGTCTGCTGCCACTTAAACAGGTTGCAAGTTTTGATGCCGCTATGGCGGATCTCATGAGTGGCCATAGCGACTTTGTGATTGTGGATGCGCTTTATGCGCAAAATGAAATGACGGCGTCATGGCTCGCGACCTATGCGGGTTTAGTTGCACAAAACCAAAATGGCAGTGAGCGTCCGTCAATTGTTCAGGCCTTACCATTTGTCGGCTTTGCGGACGACTTTAACAAGAATGGTTTCCATGTCATTACGCGGGCACATTTTGAAACATCAGATGATGATATGAGTTATCTCGTCTATAAAACGAGCGATGCAACAGCACTTAATGATATTTGTACCAAAGCTATGGCTGCTTTAAATGCCGAACAATATAAACTCTATGAAGCGCAGCAAGATGGGCAATATTTCGGTCTATGTATCATTGATCAATATATTGATCCCGAGCAGCCAAGTTTTATTGAATTGGTGCATAAAGATAAAAATGAATATGGTGGAACATGGCTGCATTTAGGTGGTCATCCGAAAGCCTTAAAAGTTTAATAGTGTAGTCTGAATGAGAAAGCTTAAGTAATGGCGAAGTTTAATGATGTTGTGATTGTCGGTTTTGGTCTTATTGGCTCATCCTTGGCGCGCGCCCTAAAAAAGGCTGACCCTGAAATTGAGATTACAGCCGTTGATAAAAATCACGATTATTTGAACTATGCGATGGATAATAATCTGGCTGACGCAGCTTATGATTATTTTGATAGCTATTTGGCAGCTGCTGACATTATCGTCATTTGTACGCCCGTAGGCCAAATGGGCGCAACAGCAGAGGCCATCGCGCCATTCGTCACAAGTAAAACAATTATTACGGATGTGGGCTCAGTGAAACAATCGGTTATTGATGCCGTTGAAAAAGTTTTGCCTTATTCTGAAATGTTTGTACCTGCGCACCCCATTGCAGGCGCGGAAAAATCAGGCCCATCTGCGGGGTTCGATAGTTTATTTGTTAATCGCTGGCTAATCATCACACCAATTGATGAAACAGATTTACAGGCCGTTGAACGCGTCACTGCGCTTTGGGAATTATGTGGTGCGAATATTGATTTCATGGAGCCACGTCATCATGACTTGGTATTGGCGATTACATCGCATTTGCCGCACTTAATCGCATATTCAATTGTGGGCACTGCCACCAATATGGCGGAAGATCTACAGCGCGAAGTGATCAAATATTCGGCAGGTGGTTTCCGTGATTTTACGCGTATTGCAGGGTCTGACCCCGTTATGTGGCGCGATATCTTTATTGAGAATAAGGAAAGCGTCCTCGACGTCTTGCAGCGCTTTAATGAAGATTTATCAGAGCTTCAAAAGGCAATCCGCCAAGATAAAGGCGAATTCCTACAAAGCCAGTTCACAAAAACACGTGAGATCAGAAATGCCGTTGTAGATTCTGGTCAAGCTGGACGCGCGCCATATGAAGAAAAATAAACGCGCGTTAACTTAAAAAATTTATCTGAAATTATTCACTGGCCTGTGGCGCGGCCTGCACATTAGCGGCAGGCATAGTTGCATTAGGCTCTGGCCAGTTGACATGTGGGAACTGCATCAATTTCAAAAAGCTTATGAAGACTGAGTTCTTTAAAATCTTGATTGTGTAATTCATGTCTTGTGCAGATGTAAAGGCCGCAAGTGTCGCCATTTGACGAAGGATCGTTTTCTTTTCTTCATCGGTTAAATTGGCGGCGCCTTGTTCGATCTTTTCTTTAATCTCAAGCTTCTTCTTTTCAATATAGCTGATGTCATTGAATTTAAGCTGAATAACACCTGCAGGCTGAAGGTTGCGGTCTAAAGTCATATAACCATCTGCCGATACATCAAAACCAATACTGCTAGAAGCAAGGTTAAAGTTAGAAATCATCAGCTGCTCATTCAAGCTTTGCCAGATGGCAAGACCGGCTTTGCCTGCGTGATAACCTGGCCAATTTGGTGGCATTGTTAAATTAAGGTTGAAGTGGTCAATCTTGATTGGCTCTTGATTTTCAACATTTATTTGAAAGCCGTGTGGAGCATTAAGGTTGATTGTTTTATCAATTCCAAACCAAGTTCTTTTGATGTTTAACTCAGGAATGTCCAATCGACCTTCGTTTGTAGAAACATTTCCCGACCATGTAACTATAAATTTATCGGGGAACCCTGTTAGATTTACATTAACATTTTCAACTTTTAAATCAGGGTTATTTTGCAATACATCTGATTTTTCTAGAGAAACTGTAGATTTGATTTTGCTGCCTATATAAAACCATGTTGCTGTATAACCAATACCAGCTAAGGCAATTAACGCGATAATAACGAGTGATATTTTCTTGAGAATTGCCATGGTCTAATTACCCCCTAGGTGACGTTTCTGCGATGAGTTCCGCTGTTTTGCTTTCAATAGCATTCTGGATTATAGCTAAGCCTTCATGTGTCGACAAGCCACTTTCTAGCGGCGGCATGAATTCAAATATAACTTTGCCGCTTTTCTTGGTTAAGGCGTTACGCGGCCAAAATAAACCTGTATTTAATGCCATCGGTACGATCTTTAAACCCGCGGCTTGTTGCATACGCATAATGCCTGATTTATAAGGTTTGTCTTTAGTCGTGTGGTCAATGGCAACGCGTGTACCTTGTGGGAAGATGACAATTGGACGTTTCATGTCTGCAGCCATTTGTGCGCCGGCTGTGACAGATTTAACCGCGGTGTCACGGTTTGAACGATCAATACCAATTAAACGCATCTTCTTGGCATACCACCCCCAAATTGGAATGCTGAATAATTCCTTCTTCATCACAATCGCAGGGTCTTTAAACAAGATATGCAGTTTCAAGGTCTCATAAGATGAAAAATGTTTTGCGGCGACAATATAAGCTTCATCTTTAGGCAAATGCTCTATGCCGCGGACTTCAAAGTCGAGTTTCAATACATATTTTTCAAGCAGGTGGATCAGCTTGACATAGAATTCAACCATCACCAATAGCCATTCACGTGGTAGTAACAAAAACGGCAAATACGCAAAGCATAAAAACGCCGTAAGAGGGTAATAGAGTATGTTGAAAATAAGGGATCGGATCATGTTATTCGTCCAGACAGTCTACTAAATTTTGAATAATGCAGAATTTCACCAAAGCCGTTTTGTGGAATTCGATAAACATCGTCTTCCAGAATTTTAATTTTTGTGGACTTAGATGTGAACTCTGCACAGGATAAGAAAGAAAATGCAATTCAGGCGCTTTGGCTTTAAACAGCATTTCAGCGCGTGGCATATGATAATTTGATGTTACAATCACCGCTTCGTTATAGTTGTTTTCCTGTAGCCATTTTACAGACTGTTCGATATTCCCAATCGTATTAAGGGCTTTATGATCAATTGAGATCAACGGGTCTAGGTTATCGGCATTCCAATTGTTGAGAATATCTTTTTTATCAAGCTGTTCATTCACGCCAGTAATAAATATCGCAGGGCTATCGATTGTTTTGGCAAGTTCTAAGCCTTGTGTAATGCGGCCGCTATCACCTGTTAGGATAATGACAGGCTCTTGGCTGATTTTGGTAACTTCAGGGCGCGTGCTTAGGTGGCTATAGGCAATAAAGAAGCCATAGGCGCATAGCCACAGAATGAATAAACTCTGCAAGCCCATAAATATATAGCTGGTGAATCTGTCTTTTTTCAATTTCATGAATATTTACTACGGCATTTTTTTCATTTCATTAATAACGGTATAGCTGCCGATAGCTATACTCATAAAGCATATTACAAGCGGGATAAAGAGTAATTTGATCAAATAACCGCCATTCACGCCAAAATGGGGAATAAATGCGGTGTCTGCGTTCAAAAATAGGGCGGATATAATACTCATCATCACAAATGCGAGAATTAAGCCCAAAAATGCTGCTGGAACAGTTAAATACGATAAATAAATCAAAAATTGACGCAAAATGAAGCGATCATGCGCCCCCATAATGTGAATAAGGGATAATTCCTTCTTATATATCGCCATACGGGCGCGAACGGTGCTGCTAATCACGAATAATGTCGCAACAAGGGTCACGCTAACGATAAGCAGGCCAATACCATGAATACCACGCACAAGCTGCAAGAATTTATCGAGCCATTTTTGATGCGTTTGCAGACGTGCACGCGGGGCAAGTTTCTTGATGCGACTTGTAAGCTGATCAATAAAGCTTTTATCATCGGTCTGAATATTAAAGTTAATCAGAACAGGTAAATTCATATCAAGGACTTTATTGTCATTACCAAGCCATGGGCCAATTAGTTTTGCGATTTGCTCAGTGCTTTCGATTTGGACATCACGCGTATAGTCAATATTTTCAAGCAAAGCAACGACACGCTGCGTCATCATGTTTAATTCATCGCTGCTATAAGCGCGGCCATTTTCGTCGAGCGAAGGAATTTCAATGCTGGCCTGATGTTCAATCAAGCTCTTCCACTTCTGAACTGTATTCATCAAGGAGATCTGAACCGCGCCAATGATGACGAGCATTGCAGTCATCAGCATGATGATCGTAAAGAACTGCACACTACCAGAGCGTTTATGCAACGGCAAGATATAGCTTTTAGGTGTGATGCGCTGAAAAAGTGACATGATCTTATACCTCACCTTGCGCATGCACCATATTACGCGGCTCTTCAACCGTGAGAATGCCATCATTAAGGACAAGCTTTTTATGATAGAACTGATCCATAATTTGTTGGTTATGTGTCGCAATGACCATGGTAGTACCCATACGGTTTAACTGTTCAAACAAACCCATCAATTTATAACCAATCGTATCATCAAGGTTACCTGTCGGTTCGTCTGCAAGAAGTAAGCGTGGCTTGGATATAACGGCGCGTGCAATGGCTATACGCTGCTGCTGACCGCCTGAAAGGGTCATGGGGTTGCGATGCATATAATCACCAAGCTCGACCCATTCTAATAACTCACTGACGTCTGAACGGATTTGCTTTTCACTTTTATTACTCAGGCGCAGCGGTAAAGCCACATTTTCAAATGCGGTGAGGTTATTTAGCAGGCGGAAGTCCTGAAACACCACGCCGACTTTTTGGCGCATATAGGCAAGCTGTTCACGTGAAAGGCTTTTTATATCATGACCAAACATGCTTATTTCGCCGCGTGTTGGTTTTAAACCCAAATAGAGCAGGGACATCAAGCTTGTTTTACCGCTACCGCTTGGGCCAGATAGAAAGTGGAATGAACCAGGTTCAAGCGTGAAGTTCACATCGCTTAAAACTTCAGGGCCAATACCGTAACGCAGACCAATGTGAGAAAACTTAATCATATTACTCGGCGTGCTCCTGCAGCGGTGGATGCATCAAAATGCTCAGCAATGTATTTGCCGTCACATAAGGGTCATCAATTTCTTCTATGGCGTTGAGCGCCTTATCTTGCAGGCCGTTCTTACTAAATATTTTCGCAATATTGGCGTAGGCTTTGTTACGCAGGGCTTTGTTATCAATGTTCTGGACGGTCATGAGTGCCTTATCGGCGTGGCCAGCTGCGGAAAGGTTCTCCGCAATTTCTTGATAAGCTTTATATTGTGTGGATGGCGTTTCAATGCTGCGCACAGTTTTAAGTGCATAGTCACTTTCAAGGGCATTCGCGGCGGAGATGGCTACATAAGTAAGTGCAACTTCCTTTGACCCATTATGCTCAATTGCGCTTGCGCGTGTTGTTAGCTGATCAAGATAGGATATAACTTTTTCATGGTCGGGCTGAAGGCTTTTCAGATGCATGCCAACGGCACGAATAACCATCGATAGAACATCTTCACTTTGCACTTTATCGAATAGAGCGATGCTTTCATCAATCTTATTCTGCGTTAATAATACGCCGACCAAGTCACGATAAGATTGATCACGCCAGCGAGCATTGTTAATTAATGGTAGTTGTTCAAGAATAACCTCAACCATACAGTCCGCTTGTGTCTCTGCTGTATATTTTGAACATATAAGCTTCTGCGCGGCGCTTTCGTCTTGCGCGTGGGCATGCTGAGGGGCTGTAAATAGGCAGCCAATAAACCCGCAGATTAAAAATAGATATTTTACCATGGACGAAGGTCTTTGCCTGAGTGGTTAAGTTAGATATTGATTATTTTACTTTTTCTGCGCTGTTTGCTTGCGAAGCAGCCTGAAACGCTTATAATTCATAAAAATATAACAACGCAGGAAAGCAAGTTAAAGACATGATTATTGTCTGCCCCAATTGTTCCACACGCTATATGATACCGGATAGCTCTATCGGGCCAGACGGGCGTAAAGTGCGTTGCAATCAATGCGGCGAAACTTGGCTTCACGAGCGCAGCACGAACGAAGAAGTTGATGCAGGCTTTGAAGAATTGATGGATGTCGATTTTGATGAAGTAGAATCAGAATCAGTTGAACCAGCGCAAGAATTACCTGCCCAATCTGAAGACTTTGATATTCCGCGTTCGGTTCTGCCCGAAGAGAATGATAAACCGATCCGCTTAAGTGTTGGCGGTGATGGCGTTACAAAGAATAAGCCGTTAAGCGTGATATTGGCTGTTATTGTTTTATTTTTGACATTAATGGTCACCTTAAACTTCTCTCAATCGATTATTATAGCGCATCCAAATTTGCGTCCTGTTTTTGGCTTGCTTAATCAAGACCCATTTGGGCAAGTCTCTGATCTTGCGTTTGACCAAATCACGGTTGAATATGATGAAGAGTTTGAATCCTACCGCATTACGGGGCAATTGATTAACTTGGAACGTCATCCTGTGATTTTACCAAAAGCTGAAATCGCCCTTAAAAATAAAATGCATGAAAATATTGCAACACATCACACACGTTTGACCGCCGATAAGATTATCGCAGGTGAAGCGGTGATTGATTTCTCTGCGCTATACCCAGTTGATATGGATGTTAAAAAAGACGTGCGTTCCGTTAGCTTGCATTTAGTGGATGTTGATACTAAAGCAGAGGCTGCTGAACATCACAGCGCTGTGAGTGAACACGCGGAAGATGCACATCATGAAGATACTCATGACACAGTGCATAAAGAAGAAAGCCATGACGCGCCATCACATGACACCCATGACACAGGCCATGGTGATGCACATGAAACGGAAACGCATCAAGAAGCGCCTCACCACTGATTTAATAGACGTTTATAATATTCGCGCTCTAATTTCGGGCGCTCTAAGTCGCCTGCTTTGCTGCGCAGTTCGTTGAGGATTTCATCGATATAACGCGCGCGGCCTTTTTCAGGCAGGTCATATTCTTCACTGCGTAAACTGCGGCCAAGCCCATTATCACCATTCGCACGGCCAAGTGGGTCGAAAGAGAAACGAATGTTATTATCCTTGGCGAATTGCTTTAGGCGCTCTTCAAAGGCTTGCTGCATTTGGTCGCGTTTTTGGTTCAGGCTATCTAATATCTTTTCCTGTTCGACAATACTTTTCTCTAGGCGCTCATGCTGCAAATAGGTTGCAGAATTGCCCATATGCTTATCCGCTTCTTTCAGCTCATCAGGCACCATTGGCATATTATCCGTCATTTTTTGTAGCTGATCTTGGATATTACGCTGCGTGCCGGACTCCATAATGACGTCCATTGCGGGTTTCATATTTGTTGGTGGCGGTGTTTCACCATTATGCGGGTTTGGTTGACCTTTATTGTCATGAATTTCAGGGTTAGGCATATCTAAAGACTGAAAGAGTTGTTCGAGGTTAGAAAAACTCTCTTCATCATCTTCTGCTGTGCCTTCGCCAGCGTCGTTACCGCGGCTTTGTCTTTGCTCAATCATGCGCATATGAGATTCGTAATCTTGCTGCAGACGGCTTTTATCAAGCAGGTCACTTTGCTGCTGAATGATCTTATCCATATCCTGCATGACCTGCATCATTTGCTGCACATCTTGCGGTAATTCAGCTTGCATATTGTTGTTAAGGTTATTGAGCGCTTTCTCTAATGCATTCAACATTTCCTTAGCTTTATCTGGATCATTTAATGCAGAATCTTCCAGTTGATTGAGGAAATCCATCAAGGCGCTATTATTCGGTGAAGGCACACTCATTTGCGGCATGAAGGTCATGTCTTCATCCTGCATACGGCGTAAGGCTTCTTTTTGTGCTTCATAGAAATAATTCGCCAATGCATTTTGTAAATTCTGCATAGCCTTTAAACGTTCATCTTGTGACGCATTTGGATCGTTCAGAACTTTATTGAGCGCATTAATGGCATCTTGCAAATCTTGCTGACTTTGCATGAATTCACCTTTATCTAAACGCAGAGCCGTACGCCATAGAATGTCGACAAGGAAATAAAGTGTAGCCGTGCTTTGCTCTCGCAAGATACGTTCACGTGCAACAGTTAAAGCAAGTTTCGCGAGGATATCCTGCCCCATAACAGCGGGATCAGTCGCGAAGGTCGATAGGCTGCTATAGATATGTGTTGGATAGGCTAGCTTTTCATGAATAATAAATTTTCTTAATGCATAAATACGCTTGGCGATATCTTCGGTGAAATTACGTTCGGGTAAATTTAATGGAATACTGACGGTATCCGAAAGTTGCCCTGCCGCATCACGTAAATTAAAAGTGATTTGCGCATCATAACCCGCATATGTATGGCGCGTTAAATTTACAAAGACTGGAATATCTTTATGGCTGCCTGCTTCATATAAAAAAGAGCGTTCTTCGCTATAAGGCTGTCCTAATGGTGGTTCGTCTTGAAAATCTACGGGTAGGTCCATGAAGATATCTAGCGCCGATGTCCCATAATCATCATCAAAGCTCGCCATGAATTTTAATGTGCCGTTATTTTGAACGGTAAAATCAGGCGCGATGGTCAAACGTGGACGTAAATCATCAATCAAAACATATTCAAGATTAAACCGTGGAATAAAGAAGGTTTTGATCGCTAGGCTATGTGCTGTATCATCCTTGTCCGCCTGACCAACATTATAGCTATAGGTGTAAAATGACTTGGCGTTATCTAAATCGTCATCCTGTGCGATGGATAATGGTGTTTCTTGACCATCAATATAGAGCTTTGGCGCAAACCAACCTTTTTTGATTGTAATCTTTATCGTACTTTCTTCAGCGATTTGAAGTTTTTCAGGCAATATGCCACGCCCTTGAATTAAACGTATATTGCGCCCTGTATAACGTGGGGGCTGAATTTCAACGCGGGCTAAGCTCGTTACTTGACCATCTTGATCGGCGACATAAGCAAAAGACGGGATAAAAATATGTTTTAAACGCGCGGTTGTTTCATTCACACCATAAAATGACGCAGTGATGATGAAACATATAATGATAACCGCGCGCAGGCCGTAAGGGTCTTTATGCGCCGACATAAAAAAAGGGAAGGACAACCGCATCTTGGTTAGCCTACGCACTAATTTGTCTTTGAAGCTTTCAAAGAGCGCATTGCGTGCCGCATCGGGATTAACCAAATTGTCTTGTAATAGCGCCAGTGGTTGGTCGTGGTAATCATTGGCAAGTTCTATTTGACGGTCAGTTTCTCGCAGCTTCGGCCATTTTGTCCCGCGGAAAGATCGATATATAATCGACAAGATAGTGACATAGGCGAGTACGCTATAGAGTAGCGGCGGAATATGGCTGTAGATAACTGGGAATAACGCGACGGTGAGCAATAAGCAGGCAGCAAAAAACGCATTAGATAGACGCGCGAAAAGATGGGATAAGCTGAATATCCCAAAATTCAAAAAACGTATGATGTTTAAATAAATGCGCGCCATTGTGATTATTTGATATATATCGCCCTGTTTATTCAGAACGCTATTAATATAGCATAAATTCTTTAAAAAACACGCCGCAGTGAGGTGTTTTACCGTTTAATCATCAGACTTTAACGTATAATTTTCAAATTGCAGTAAATCTTCATTGGTGATCGGGCGTTTGATACATTTCCAAACATCACCATCAACTAAGAATTCTGCCGCAATTTTACGGGCATTATAAGATGACGACATCGTCGCGCCATATGCGCCTGCGCCAGTAAAGGCAACAAGATCGTCTTTGGCGATATCAGCAGATAATGCCGTGTCTAAGCTAAATACGTCAGAGCTTTCACATACAGGGCCGACCACATCAAATGACTTGGTGTCTTGGCTGTCTGATTTTTCAACTTCAAAAATTGGATGCACACTGTCGTATAGTGCAGGGCGCATCAGGTCATTCATACCTGCATCCGTAATCAAAAACGCCTTGCTGTCGGTTTCCTTAATATAAATAACACGGCTAACCAAAAGCCCAGCATTGCCGACGATCATACGCCCCGGCTCAAACATCATATGTAGGCCAAGTGGCGCGATATGCTTGGCTACAATCGCGGCATAACCTGCTAAGTCAGGGGCATCTTCACGGTCATAGATAATGCCAATACCGCCGCCAAGGTCGATGGTATCTGGCGTAAAGCCTTCACTACGCAAGGACAAGATAAAATCAGCCGCAATTTTATAGGCTGTATCATATGGGTGCATATCAATAAGCTGTGAACCGATATGCAGGCTAATACCGCGCGGCATTATATGTGCGCTGTTTTCAGCGTAGCGATACAGATCCATAACTTGCTCAGCATTTAAGCCGAATTTATTTTCCTTTTGCCCTGTGCTGATTTTTTCATGTGCGCCAGCTTTTACATCTGGGTTAAGGCGGAAGACGACAGGTGCAGTAATATTTAGACGCTGAGCAATCGCTTCGATACGATAAAGTTCAGCGGCAGATTCCACATTAATCTGGCGGATTTTACTGTTAAGCGCATGTTCAATTTCTTGATCATTTTTACCAACGCCTGAAAACACAATGTTACCTGGGGGCACATTCGCATGTAAGGCACGTGTTAATTCGCCGCCTGAAACAATGTCCGCTCCGCAGCCTTGTTCGGCAATTAACGACATCACAGAAATGTTGTTCAACGCTTTACAGGCATAGCAAATTGTATAATTTTGTGGGTCTAACGCGCTATTCAACGCGGTTTTGAATGCGCGGATATTCTGACGAATTTGTGTCGCTGAATAAATATAGAATGGCGTTTCATGGCTTTTCGCTACATCTTTAATATTCACATCATTAACAAAAAGTGTGCCGTCGTTATAGCGATAGCATGGGGCAAGATAGGTCATATTCTGTCCTTATTTAGATGATGGATATGTGCGTGGGAATGTATTAGATGAAGAATCATCCGCTGGTTTCAAGCTGCCTGGTTTTATGCCGCAGCCCGCTAAAATAAGTGTGGCACATAAGATGAAACTAGCTTTTCTTAACGTATTCATAGGCTTATCTTTGTCTGTCTATTCATTTTCAAAAACACATTATTGTATGATACAATATATCTATACTTGGGTGTTTATACTATTTAAAAGGCGTAACTATTTTATTTTTAATTAGATTTTGTTAATATATTGCATGATAGCATATTAAGAGTGGATATTTGAGCTTTGTTCTTATATTTCACCTAAGAATAACGATAATGTGGGATGAATGACAGAACAAAATAACGAATATTCAACGATTTCACAATCGCAGTTGGATGCATTAGTCCAGTTACACAACCGTTTCCTTGAAGGGCGTCTTGGCGGACGTCGCGCGATTTTAAAACGTGTGGACTTGTCAGGATTATCGATTAGGCGTGCCTGTTTGCGTACGGCTGAATTCAGTGGTTGCCTAATGCGTAACATGGATTTGATGGGCACTGATTTTCAAGAGGCAACGCTATATGCCTGCGACCTCAGTAATTCTAATTTGTTAGATACCAATTTCGTCCGCGCAGATTTGCGCGGTTCGCGTATTGAAAACGCCAATCTGGAAGGTGCAGATATGGCGAATGCGGATATGCGTGAAGGGAATTTATCAACGGATGGCAGCTATTTACCGCCGCGTCCCGTGAATTTCCGTGGCGCGAAAATGGTTGGCGTGCGCTTATCTGGTGTTTTGGCGGGTAAGGCTGATTTCACTGATGCATTACTTACGGGCGCAGATATTAAAGATGCCGATATGCGCGGCGCGATCCTTGATGGTGCGGATTTGACCGATGTTGAAGTCGCAGGTATTCAGCTTGGCGGCGCAAGTTTGAAATATGCCATTTTATCTGGCGTGCAAATGAGCGATATTCGCGATAGCTCAATTGACCTTGAAGGCGCACTAACGGATGAAACGGCAGGTATGTCGATTATGCAGTCTGGTAAAACATTGGACGATATGCTCGAGGAGCATACATCATGGCTTAATTCCGCTGGCCGTCAGGGCAAGCAGCTTGATGTGGGTAATATGGACTTACGTGCATTGCGTAGCCTCAATGACCGCAAACTAACGGCGATTAAGGCACCACGCACACGCTTTATTGGTATGGAACTACGTAATATCGAAATCCAAAGTTCGATATTGGATCGTGCTGATTTCAGAAATACCAATCTAGAAAATGCCGATATGCGTGGCTCGAGCTTGAAATTTGCTATCTTTAACCATGCGAATATGTGCGGCGCCAACTTCTCGCCACTCGTTTTAACGGGTAAGACCGATGACGATAATGCAAAACGATTTGCCCCATGTAACATGGAAGGCGCAAAATTCCGTTATGCGGATCTGCGCGGTGCAATTTTTAAGGGCGTTAACCTTAAAGGCGCTGATTTCACAAATGCCGATTTAGAAGGTGCGGATCTACGTAATGCCGATATCACAAACTGTATTTTCGAAGGCGCGATTTTAGATGATGCCAAAATGGATGATGTCGTCGGCGAAGAGACTGCAGATCACGGCCCAGCATTCTCGCTCAGAGCACTCAAAAAAGAAGAGGCCTAAACGTTGGGCCTCTTAGCATTGTCTTTATTCAATATATAAATTTTTCACACGTGTGATTGATTGGTCAACCGCACGAACGCTCTCATCTGTTGCAAAACAGGTTGCTTGACCAGCTGCTTGACGAAGGTTTATGAGCGTACACATATCCATATTATCACGGTTAAACGACGCAATATTTGTAAGCGGAATAGCAAAACGATCGTAATCGTTAATGGTGTTCTGCGATTTATCAAAAATGGCGGTTAATACGCCTTTCTCATGAAGCTGTTTGACCACATCATTTAAAGTACCATCTATAAGATAGTGCGCGTCAGGACGCGCAGATTCTTTTAATTGAATAGTTGTGATGGGCTTACCTTTAATCTGTGCTACGCTAGCAATATTATTAAAGGGAATGGCAACTTCAGTTGCACCACTGTCATGTGTTGTTGTGGCGATAAAATAATTCGACATAACTTACTCCTGTATATAACTTGCATATAGTTATATAATATTGCGCAAATTATGTCAAATTTATTAGGCAATTTTATCAGTTAGCTCAGGCACGACTTCAAATAAATCTGCAACTAAGCCATAATCTGCAACTGAGAATATCGGCGCTTCGGCGTCTTTATTAATTGCAACAATGACTTTAGAGTCTTTCATGCCAGCCAAATGCTGAATAGCGCCTGAAATACCAACCGCGATATAAAGGTCTGGCGCAACGACTTTGCCCGTTTGGCCAACTTGATAATCATTCGGTACATAGCCTGCATCAACGGCTGCGCGCGATGCGCCAACAGCCGCGCCAATTTTATCGGCGAGCTTTTCGATGATGTGGAAGTTTTCGGCTGAACCTAGGCCACGACCACCACTAATCACGATATTCGCTGCGGTAAGTTCAGGGCGATCTGATACTGTAACTTCTTGCTTCACGAAGTTAGAAATATCCGTTGTTTCAGCTGCCGCTAAGTCTTCAAGCGCCGCATTGCCACCTTCAGCAGCAACTTTATCAAATGCGGTTGTACGTACAGTAATCACTTTAATGCTGTCTAATGATTCAACCGTCGCAATCGCGTTGCCGGCATAGACGGGGCGCTTAAATGTGCTGTCATTTTCAATGCTGATAATGTCTGAAATCTGCTGCGTATCCAGCAACGCTGCAACACGTGGCATCACGTTTTTACCAAATGTTGATGCAGGTGCAAGGATATGCGAATAATTCTTCGCAATCTGCAGTACAGCTGGCGTTATGTTTTCAGCAATATTATGTGCATAGGCCGCGTGATCACATTTAATCACTTTGCTGACGCCGGCGATCTTCTGCGCGGCGCTACATGCAGCGGCGCAATCTTGACCAATCACCAAAACATCAATATCAGACGATATTTTTGCAGCGGCTGAGATAGTGTTTAATGTTGATGGTTTAATTTCATCATGTGTATGTTCGGCAATAACTAATACGGTCATGGGAACCTCTATATATTAAATAACTTTTGCTTCGTTGCGTAATTTGTCGATGAGAGCATCAACGCTATCGACTTTAATACCAGACTGACGTGTTGGCGGTGTTGTCACTTTCAACACTTTCAAGCGTGGTTTGAATTCAACGCCTAATTCTTCCGCGCTCACATCATCCAAAGGCTTCTTCTTCGCTTTCATGATATTCGGCAAAGACGCATAACGTGGTTCATTCAAACGCAGGTCTGTGGTCACAACCGCAGGAAGTTTAACAGCAAGCGTTTCAAGGCCGCCATCAATCTCACGTGTCACTTCAGCGCTATCTTTCGTAGCTGAAATGCTTAGCTCTGATGCGAATGTCGCTTGTGGCCAGCCGAGTAGGGCGGCAAGCATCTGACCTGTTTGGTTTGAATCGTCATCAATTGACTGCTTGCCCATAATGACCAATGAAGGCTGCTCTTTATCACAAAGGGCTTTTAGGCATTTTGCGACCGCTAAAGGCTCAACGCCGCCAAGGTCTGTTGGGACATCTGTTTGTACACGAATAGCGCGGTCAGCACCCATGGCGAGGGCT
This sequence comes from Alphaproteobacteria bacterium, assembly GCA_030147745.1. GTDB lineage: Bacteria > Pseudomonadota > Alphaproteobacteria > Micavibrionales > Micavibrionaceae > UBA2705. The sequence goes on along the minus strand of JASBUS010000085.1, from coordinate 43,091 downwards.
GTACGGAGTGTTTCCTGTACTTGCGCAGGGCCAATTGATACGACGACCACTTCACTTGCTACACCCTTTTCAACAAGGCGCACAGCTTCTTCAACGGCGATCTCGTCAAATGGGTTGATAGACATTTTAACGTTAGCAAGATCAACGCCGCTTTCATCCGCTTTCACACGGACTTTCACGTTGTAATCAATCGCACGTTTAACAGGAACTAAAATTTTCATGAGTAAGAAACCCCTTTTAAATATAAATGTTCACTATTGATAAATTTGTTATTTGCTCGTGAAATAGGCGAGCGCTAAACAGACCAATGCCAGCGCTTGAAATAACACGCGCTTTTGCATGAATTTATTGCTTTTCGTTGCGCTTTTTTCGTCGCCTTTCATCATAACTGAAAATCCACCCATCATCGACAGGACAGTTAAGGCCACAAAAACAAGTGCTAGCAATATGAATATAAAACTAACTTCCATGGCGAGGACTATAATCTCTTTTTAATATAAATCCAAGTTGGCAAATCAAAAAATAGGCGTTATCCCGCGCTTTATGCTTTGTGCGCAGCAACAAAATAATTGACGCTTAAATCATCTTTATCAAGGATGAAGTCTTGTGATTTAAGGCTGTAACGTATGCCTGTGACATCGGTCGTCTTCATATCATTTTGACGCAGTAATGCGCCAATTTCAGATGGCTTCATGAATTTGCTATGGGTATGCGTGCCTTTGGGAACAAGGTTCAATACATATTCTGCCGCAAAAATACCAAAAAGAGCTGATTTCACTGTGCGATTTAATGTCGATAGGATAAGTAATCCGCCTGGCTTGAGAAGCTTTGAGATGGTCTCAATAAAGAATGCAGGGTGATCAACATGCTCAATAATTTCTAATGCGCAAACAACATCAAAACGGGTTTTGTCTTGGTCGAGGAAGTCTTCGGCTGTTGTGTTGTGGTACGCTATTTTTAAATCATGCGCATCTGCATGTGCCCGGGCAACCTCAATGGCGTTGGCATCGGCGTCAAGGCCAAATGTATCTGCCCCTATTCTTGCAAGGGACTCGCTCACCAAACCGCCGCCGCAGCCTATATCCGCAACTTTCAGGCCTTTTAAAGCTTGTAGGGCTGTGAAGTTCTTTTGCGCCTCTAAATTGTAATGTTTGATGATTTGGTCACGAATATAACTCATGCGTGTTGGATTTAAACGGTGTAGCGGCGCGAAAGGGCCATTAAGATCCCACCAATGGGCAGAGTCTTTGCTAAAATTTTCAATTTCTTGTTGGTTTAAACTTGTTTTCATGATTATCGTGCTGTTCTTAAAATTTATATTGTCTATATTTAGAGCGTTTGCAGCGCATTGCAAATAAAATGTTATCCGTAGAGGGCTAAAGACGCGGGTAAATACATAGAGTGTGAATAGGGTTCTTAAAATGGCGAAAATTGTAGCCAAATTTGGCGGCACGTCTGTTGCGGATGTTGAACGTATTGAACGTGCAGCAGATAAAATCGTTAAAGAAGTAGCGTTAGGCCACGAAGTCGCGGTCGTTGTTTCTGCTATGTCTGGCGTAACCAATAAATTGATCGAATATTGTTCGGATGTGCATTCATTATATGACGCGCGTGAATATGATAGCGTTGTATCAAGCGGTGAGCAGGTGACGGCAGGACTTATGGCTTTGGCATTGCAAAAGCGGGGCATATCGGCGCGCTCATGGCTTGGCTGGCAAGTCCCGATCGTCTGCAGTGATGTGCACGGCAAGGCGCGCATTTTAGAAATTAATCCTGAAGAATTAAATAAACGTATGAGTAAAGGTGAAGTCGCTGTATTGGCAGGCTTCCAAGGGATTACGCATTCAGGGCGCATTGCGACGCTCGGCCGTGGTGGTTCAGATACCACCGCTGTTGCATTAGCAGCAGCGCTCAAGGCCGACCGCTGTGACATTTATACAGATGTTGACGGCGTATATACGACAGACCCACGTATTGTACCAAATGCGAGTAAGCTTAAAGCTGTTTCTTATGAAGAAATGCTAGAAATGGCTTCGCTCGGCGCAAAAGTCTTGCAGACACGCTCAGTTGAAATGGCGTTCAAACATAATGTGCCTGTACAGGTGTTATCAAGTTTCGGTGCGGAGATCGGCAGTGAATTGCCGGGCACTATGGTAGTGAAAGAGGAAGAAATAATGGAAGATCACGTCGTAAATGGCATCACATATTCACGCGATGATGCGAAAATCACGATTCTTAATTTGGATGACGTTCCCGGCGTTGCGGCAAATGTCTTCGGCCCATTGGCGGCGGCAAATGTGAATGTTGATATGATCGTTCAGGATATTTCAACAGATGGCAAGTTAACGGATATGACGTTTACTGTTCCACGCGGCGATGCAAAGCGCGCGAAGGAAGTCTTATTAAAGTCAGAAGTCCTTAAAGGCGCAAAAATTATCGAATCCACTGACGTTGCGAAAATTTCTGTCGTTGGTATTGGTATGCGTTCCCATGCAGGTGTGGCGCAAAAGATGTTTTCGGCACTCGCAGAAAAGGGTATTAATATTCAGGTTATTTCAACATCAGAGATTAAAATCTCCGTTTTGATTGCTGAAGAATATACAGAGCTTGCCGTCCGCACCCTGCATAATGCTTACGGTCTTGAGCATTTATCTTAAGGTATAACGTACGCTTATAATCGCACTTGTGTTTACACGTAACTCGTTTTAGAATGTCTTTATGAGCGACACCGCATCACAACCATACTCAAATCAAGATTTAAAGGGCCTCTCCGTTGGTGAGATTCTCTTACGTACGCGTACGCATTACGGCCACAGCCTTGATCAGGTTGAACAGGTGCTGCGTATCCGCGCGCAATTACTGGATGCGCTTGAGAAAGATGATATCTCTAAATTGCCAGGCCGCGTTTATGCGATTGGCTTCATTCGTTCTTATGCTGAATATTTGGGCTTAGATGGCGATCAAATCGTCAACCTGTTCAAACAGCAGCTTGGTAAGAATGCCTTACGTCCAGAATATAACTTTCCCGTTGCCGTCGATGAAAGCAAACGCCCAGATTTAACCATTTTTGTTATTTCGTTGATTGGTTTGGTCATCGTTTTTGGTTGCTACACATTATTTAAGCCAGACAAATCGACAAAAGCAGAAAAAGTGGTTGTTGCAGCCGCGCCAGTAGATACTGCGGATGAAGTTATTGTTGAAGCGTCATCAGATACAGATATTTGGCCGCCAAAGGTTGAAGATGTCATGCCTGACTTAACCGAAGGCGCAACAGACCTCACGCAAGCTGCTGAAACGGAGACAGAAGAAGCGGTAGCTGAAGTTGTTGCCGCCGCGCCAACGAATGCTACTGAAGAATCTACACAGTTAGCACCCGCACAAGCAGCAAGCGCAGAAAAAGCACATAATGACACAGGTAAATCTATCCGTATTTACGCGAAAGACCCGACATGGATGCAAATCAAGAATGCGGAAGGTGAAACGGTCTTTACGGGCATTCTAAAACGTGACAAAGACATTGTTGTACCCGAAAACGCTATTGGTTGGCGTATGGATACAGGCAATGCGGGCGGTATAGAAATCTACATTGGTGATGAAAAACTCCCACCTCTGGGTGAAAATGGCATCGTTGTGCGCCGTGTTCCACTTTTCGCACAAGCTCTACGTGACCGCTTGAATTAGCGAAGCACACTCCTAATTTTTTTATAGAAAATCACAAGATCTGGCGTTATAAACGCCATATATGTTTAATATGAGGATGAAATGGCTCTTCACAATAAATTAGCCCCATTAAAATCAAAATATGACGAACTTTCAGCGCTTATGTCTGAAGGCAAGCTTTCTGGTGAAGAATTTTCACGTATGTCTCGTGAATATGCGGAGCTTTCGCCGATTATTGAAACTATTAATGAATATGAAGCGGCGTTACAGGGGATTGAAGACGCTGAAGAAATGATGGCTGATCCTGAAATGAAGGATATTGCGCAGGAAGAAAAATACGCGCTTGAAAAACGTATTCCTGATTTAGAGAAAAAAATCCAGCTTGCGCTTATTCCTAAAGACGAAGCAGATTCACGTAACGCGATATTAGAAATTCGTGCGGGTACAGGCGGCGATGAAGCGGCGCTTTTTGCGGGTGATTTGCTCGCGATGTATAAAGGATATGCTACATCACAAGGCTGGCGTATGGAGATAATGGAAGCGTCTGAAAATGATATTGGTGGCTTTAAAGAGGTTATCGCCGAAATCAACGGTCATAACGTTTTCGCGAATTTGAAGTTTGAATCTGGTGTACATCGTGTGCAGCGCGTGCCTAAGACCGAATCTGGTGGCCGTATTCATACATCAGCGGCAACCGTCGCTGTATTGCCAGAGGCTGAAGATGTTGATATCCAAATTCATGATAATGACCTGCGTATTGATGTTTATCGTTCACAAGGTTGTGGCGGTCAAAGCGTGAACACGACAGATAGTGCCGTGCGCATCACGCATTTACCAACTGGTTTAGTTGTCGCCATTCAGGATGAAAAATCGCAGCATAAGAACAAAGCCAAAGCGATGAAAATCCTGCAAACGCGTCTTTATGATTTGGAACGCCAACGTTTAGATGCCGAGCGTTCGCAGGATCGTAAGTCTCAAGTCGGCTCAGGCGATCGTTCAGAGCGTATTCGCACCTATAACTTCCCGCAAGGCCGTGTAACGGATCACCGCATCAATTTGACCTTATATAAATTGGATGAAGTTCTCGCGGGTGAATCGCTTTCAGACATCATTGACCCATTAATTTCAGAGGATCAAGCAAGTAAGCTTGCCGAGCTTGATGGTTAATCTGCCGCAAAATGCGAAGGCTTTATATGATTATCTGCGTCAGGCCCTAAGTCAAAGCCATGACCCTGATTGCGCTGATCTTGATGCACGTCTGATTTTAGAGAAACGCGCAGGCGTGACTTACATAGATCTTTTGACGCAATCATCTGCCACATTATCAGACGCGCAGCTTGAACATATTCAAAGTGACTTAGCTTTGCGTTTAAAAGGTATGCCTATCGCTAAAATTTATGGCGAGAAAGAATTTTGGGGTAGGGCGTTTGCGGTCAGCGAAGATGTGCTTGATCCGCGCCCAGATACAGAATCAATTATTGAGGCCGTACTCAAATGGTATAAAGCCAATGCCGCGCATTATGCATCGCGTCCATTACGTTTATTGGATATAGGTACGGGCAGTGGCTGCATTGTGATTACTCTATTAAAGGAAATTGCTGAGGCAGAGGCTGTCGCCGTAGATTATTCATGGCCCGCTTTGATGGTTGCTCGTCAGAATGCGGCTAGACATGATGTTGTGAATCGCCTGTCATTTGTGCAGGGTGACTATATTTCGGCCTTTGGTCACGATTCTTTTGACTTGATTGTGACGAATCCACCCTACATTCCACATGCGGATATCACGAATCTTTCAGAATCAGTCAAAAATTACGATCCGATTCTGGCGCTTGATGGCGGAATTGACGGTTTAGACCCTTATAAAAAAATCTTTATATCTATAAAAAATAATTTGCGGCCTAATGGACGGCTTTTTCTCGAATGCGGTTTTGACCAGATTGAGGCTATTAACAGAATCGGTATAAACCTTGGGACGAATCTAGAAAGAATCATCTATGACCTAGGCGGACACGCGCGTGGCGGCGAGTTTAGCTGTGGGGATAAATAAATAAAAAACTATTTAGTTGGTTGATCCGGAATCCTTCGCCGCGATACATTACATTTGTTCAAAACATTCGCAGTGATTTGTTTTCAGAATCAGAGAGCTTCTGCTTTCCGGTGCATATTCTGATTGCGATAGCTTATGTTAATTTTACAGTGATTCTGTGAATAACTTAAAAACAGTTTTTTACACGAATCCAATACATTATGTATGATGTACGTGTACATATTTGGTGTTTAATTATAAAAACTAGGTGACTAAAAAATGAAAAATGGTGCTCAACGACGCACACGCTCCCGTGGTGGACGTCGTAATAACAACACAAATAACAAAACACGCGTTTTCGATAGCAATGGACCAGACGTACGTATTAGAGGTACAGCGATCCAGATCGTTGAGAAATACGTCGCTTTGGCGAAAGACGCGAATGCAGCAGGTGACATCGTCGCCGCACAAAATTTCCTTCAGCATGCTGAACATTACCAGCGCATCGTGAATGACTGGGATGATGAATTGTCAGGTTCTCCTAAGCGCTTTGTAAACCGCAATGAAAATGATTTTGATGATGTTGATGACAATATCGGTAACCGCGCCGCTGATTATAACGGTGAAGGTGAAGATCTAGGCTTGCCATCAAGCATCATTGGTAAAGAAGCTGTTGTTTCTGCACCAAAGCAAATGGAAGTAGAGCCTGCGTAAAGAGTTTCTGCGTATTTACTGCGTAGCTTTATGCGTTTCTCACTGTGTACGCGTACATTTATAAATTAAGTTATCTAGTTTTTTTAGTTACCGTCTGACGAAAAGAGAGCCATAATCGGCTCTCTTTTTTCTTGATAGCTACATGACTTTGGTCAATGTCATTTGAAATTTTATATGCGATAAGTATATTAATAAAAACACTGTTTTAATTTTCAGTTTTAACCAAGGCAGGTATCACCATGGATTTCCAAAAGTTTACTGAAAAATGTCGTTCTTTCATGCAAGCAGCGCAAACGCTTGCTATGCGATCTGATCATCAATCACTTGAACCTGAACATATGTTAAGGGTTATGCTTGAAGATGACACAGGCGCGGTTGCGAAGCTTTTATCCGCAAGCGGCGCTGATCTGCATAAGCTTCAGTCTAAGGTGAATAATGCGCTATCTAAACTTGTCACCGTTACAGGCAGTGGTGCAGGCGGCCTTCGCCTTTCAACTGATTTAATAAAGATCCTTGATAAGGCACTGCAATTAAGCGAAAAATCGGGTGATAAATTCGTAACATCCGAGCGCATCCTGCAGGCGATGCTGATCGCTAAGGCAACCAATGTCGCGGATATTATGGCGGACTGTGGCCTGACTGATGCAGGTTTAAATGCCGCGATTAACGATATGCGTAAGGGTAAAACAGCGGATAACGCCAATGCCGAAGACAATTTTGATGCCTTGTCTAAATACGCACGTGATTTAACTGAAGTCGCACGCAGCGGTAAGCTTGATCCTGTAATTGGCCGTGATGAAGAAATCCGCCGCACGATCCAAGTGCTTTCCCGCCGCACAAAAAATAACCCAGTGCTAATTGGTGAACCTGGTGTTGGTAAAACGGCTATTGTCGAAGGCTTGGCGCAGCGTATTGTTAAAGGTGATGTGCCTGAAAGCTTGAAACATAAAACCCTTATGTCTCTAGATTTGGGCTCAATGGTTGCGGGCGCTAAATATCGCGGCGAATTTGAAGAGCGCTTAAAAGCCGTCTTGGAAGAAATCTCACAAGCGGGCGGCGATATTATCGTCTTTCTTGATGAGTTACACACATTGATTGGCGCGGGTAAAACTGATGGCGCAATGGATGCGTCGAATATGTTGAAGCCAGCTCTAGCGCGTGGTGAACTGCATATGGTCGGCGCGACCACGCTTGATGAATATCGTAAACATATTGAAAAAGATGCGGCGCTTGCCCGTCGTTTTCAACCCGTATTTGTTGAAGAACCAACAGTTGAGGATACAATCTCTATCCTGCGTGGTTTGAAAGAAAAATACGAGGCCCACCATGGTGTACGTATCCTTGATAACGCGATTGTGGCGGCGGCGACGCTGTCTAACCGTTATATCACTGATCGTTTCTTGCCAGATAAAGCGATTGATTTGATTGATGAGGCCTCCTCGCGTCTGCGTATGGTCGTCGATTCAAAACCTGAAGAACTTGATGAACTTGATCGCCGTATCGTGCAAATGAAGATTGAACGTGAAGCACTCAAGAAAGAAAAAGATCAAGCCTCGCGTGACCGTTTAAAGACATTAGAAACTGAATTGGTCGAATTAGAAGCCAAATCAAACGCTATGAATGAAAAATGGTCGAGCGAGAAGGCGGATTTGAATGAATCGCAACGCCTTGCCGAAGAACTTGACCGTCTACGTATTGAGTTAGAGCAAGCTGAGCGTGCAGGTGACTGGTCACGCGCAGGTGAACTTAAATACTCAGCCATCCCACAGCTGCAAGAAAAATTGCAGGAAGCAGGCGATGACGAAGAAAACAAAATGATTGAGGAAGAGGTTGATAGCGAGCATATCGCTTATGTCGTTAGCAAATGGACAGGTATCCCAATCGATAAAATGCTTGAAGGTGAGCGTGAAAAGCTACTTTCAATGGAAGATAGCTTGAAAAAACGTGTCGTTGGGCAGGATGAAGCCGTTGTGGCTGTATCTAACGCTGTGCGCCGTTCACGTGCCGGCCTACAAGATCCACGCCGCCCAATTGGTTCGTTCTTATTCTTGGGGCCAACGGGTGTCGGTAAAACTGAATTGACCAAAGCGCTTGCGGAATTTCTTTTTGATGATGACACCGCACTTGTTCGCTTGGATATGTCTGAATATATGGAGAAACACTCCGTTTCCCGTATGATCGGTGCGCCTCCAGGCTATGTTGGATATGAAGAAGGTGGCGCATTGACTGAAGCCGTCCGCCGCCGTCCTTATCAAGTCGTCTTGTTTGATGAGGTTGAAAAAGCGCATCCAGATGTCTTTAATGTCTTGCTTCAAGTCCTTGATGATGGGCGTTTGACCGATGGTCAAGGCCGTACGGTAGATTTTAGCAATACCGTTTTGATCATGACATCAAACCTCGGGGCTGAACATCTAACCATATTAGGTGAAGATGATGATGTCGAAGTCGCACGTCCACAGGTTATGGATGCCGTGCGCGCCGCTTTCCGCCCTGAATTCCTCAACCGTCTTGATGAAATCTTGCTCTTCCGCCGTTTAGGTCGTGCGCAAATTTCGGGCATTATCGATATTCAACTTAAATATTTGCGTAAATTACTGGCTGATCGCCGTATCACGCTCGATATTAATGATGAAACTAAGGAATATTTGGCGGAACGTGGTTATGACCCTGTTTACGGTGCACGTCCATTAAAGCGTGTTATTCAAACCATGCTGCAAAATAAATTGGCTGAGCTTATCTTGGAAGGCAAAGTCGCCGATGGTGCGACCATTCATGTCTCTCAAAAAGATGGTGATGTCCTAAACTTTGATGTAAGCGAAGCCAAAGAAACCGACACAGACGAAGAGGCGGCTGAATAATGCGTTATCTACTTTCCGGCGTTGGCGGCATAGGCCTAAGCGCATTAGCTTGGGCACTGAAAACAGCTGGACATGAAGTGATCGGTACGGATCGATCCTATGATCAAGGCTTATTCAGCGCTAAATTCGACTCCATCATAAAAATGGGCGTAGAAATGGCGCCGCAGGATGGTCAGGCGATTGCCAATGGTCAGATTGATTGTGTCGTGGCCTCAGCCGCTGTCGAGGTCGAAATCCCAGATATCGCCGCCGCATTGGAACATAACGTCCCAGTCATTCGCCGCGCCGAATTACTTGCTGAGCTTTTAAATGGTAAAGCGCAGAGTGTGGCTATTGCAGGGACGAGCGGGAAATCAACAGTAACAACGTTAACGGCCTTCCTTGCGCGCGAGACTGGTTTAGACCCAACCGTCATTAATGGCGCGGTTATGCCTGACTTTGATGCAGCAAAAGATGAAAAATGTTCTGTCTTTGGCAATGCGCGCGCGGCGAATAGCGATGTGTTTATCGCGGAAGCCTGTGAGAGTGATGGCTCTGTCGTTTTGTATAAACCTGCAATCAGTTTGATCCATAACATCACATTGGATCATAAGCCGATTGATGAACTTATCCCGCTTTTTCAGCAATTGGCTGATCAAACTGTGCAGAAAATCGTCTATAACTGTGATGACCAATATGTATCTAAACTAAATATCCCTAAAGACAAAGCCATCGGCTACAGTTTAAATGATGATATTCATGCGGCCTTTAAAGCCAAAAATATCACGCTAAGCGCTGAGGGTTTACAATTTGACCTGATTATCGACGATAGCGAAGCTTATGAAGTGCGCGCACCAATGCTTGGGCGTCATAATGTGCAGAATATACTTGCGGCTTTGGCCATCATGTCTGCTTTAGGCGCGGATATTTATATGTGTATTCAGGCGCTGCAGAAATTCTCTGGTGTTAAATCGCGTTTAGAACTTATTGGCCAAATTGACGGCATTACGATTTTAGATGATTACGCCCATAACCCTGACAAGATTGATGCCGCGATGTCATGCGTCGCAAATCATGCAGGGCGCGTCCTTGCCTATTATCAGCCACATGGCTTCGCTCCAACGCGTTTGATGAAAGACGGTTATATCGAAAGCTTTACCAAAAATCTGCGCGCACAAGATAAGCTTTTCTTACAGGAAATTTATTATGCTGGCGGTACCGTCGCTAAAGATATTTCATCAGAAGATATTGCTGAAGGCATTCGCAGCGCAGGCGCACTCGGCAGCGTCAACGTTTTCGAAAACCGTCAAAAACTCATTGATGCCATGGTGGCAGAGGCTGATGCAGGTGATTATATCCTCATCATGGGCGCACGCGATGATTCCATCCGTTTCATCGGCCCTGATATTCTGCAAAAATTAAGCGACCAAAATAAAATGGTCGCTCAATCGTCTTAATTATATAAATTTTCTTCTTAAGCGGCTTTCTTTTCAAAGTCGCGTGCGGCAATCATGCCATCAGGTTTTTTAAGCCATGTGGCTTCTGGTGGCATGGACATTAAAATGCCTTCTGTATTGCCGCCTGTCATAAGGCCGAATTTTGTGCCGCGGTCATGAAGGAGGTTAAACTCTACATAGCGGCCACGTTTTTCAAGTAATTTGGCGTGATCGGCTTCTGTGTAGGCTTCAAACATGTTGCGGCGGACAATTTCAGGGAAGATTGTATTAAATGTACGGCCAATATCTTGTGTGAAGGCAAAGTCTTTTTCCCAATCACCGCTATTTAGTTGATCATAGAATGTGCCACCAATACCGCGTTCTTCCCCACGATGTGGAAGGAAGAAATAGCGCGCACACCAATCTTTTAACTCTTCATATTTAACAACATCAGGATGACGATCACAGCTGGCTTTATTCGCCGCATGCCAATCGGCTGTATCTTTCGCTTTTGGCAGAGCAGGGGTTAAGTCCATACCTCCGCCGAACCATTGCTGTGATGTGACGATCATGCGTGTATTCATATGCACTGCAGGCACATTGGGGTTCTTCATATGGGCAACAAGTGAAATACCCGAAGCCCAAAATTGGCCATCGCTTTCTTCGCCACCTGGAATTTGTTTGCGAAATTCAGGTGAGAAATACCCATGGACTGTTGATATATTCACGCCAACTTTTTCAAAAACGCGGCCATACATCAGCGAAATTTCGCCGCCACCGCCATTTGTATCACCTGTCGGGTTATGGTCATCACTACGCTGCCATGCTTTACGTTCAAAATAACCTTGTGGCGCGGCGTTATTTACATCTTCAGATTCGATTTTTTCAAATTCAGCGCAAATTTCATCGCGAAGGGTTCTGAACCATTCTGCTGCACGTTGTTTTTTCTCATCAATATTGCTCATTTACTTTACTTTCACTTGTCTTAGCGCTTCGCCGACGATCATTGCTGTGGCATTGACGACGTTAAGGGAGCGCTGGTTGTTGGCCATTTTGATGGTGACCCGGTCAGTGCAGCTTTCATGAACAAAATCAGGAACACCTGAACTTTCCTTACCAGCAAGCAAAATATCACCAGGTTGGAATTCAAATTCATAAAAGCTTTGTTCGGCCTTCGTTGTCATCAACACTATGCGTCTACCAACATAGTGCGCTTTGAATTTTTCCCAACTTTCATGGCGCTGTAATTGACAATGGTCAATATAATCCATTCCTGCGCGACGAATTTTTTTGTCATCCCATGGGAAGCTGCACGGCATGATGACATCAATGCCGACGTCAAGGCAGGCGGCTAAACGCATCATGGCGCCTAGGTTTTGTGGTATGTCCGGTTGATAAAAAGCAATACGCATTTGTTTTTTCATTGTTTTTTGATTTTGTTTCTGTTTTATTCCTAAAATCCGTCACTGTCTATTAGATTATATTGATAATGTTTTTTATAGTCTTGTCGTCAGCCGGTGAATGGCATAGACTAACGCGCGATGGTTCGTTCGTCTAGATTCTATTCGAATAATTTAAGAATTAAAATTCATACGTAATTAATACGAGCAGGTACTTAAAATATGTGTGCAGATACAGCAATTAAAAAAGATCATGAAGAAGGCACGCGCCGTGAGTTTCTTAACCTTGCTGCCGGTGCTTTCGGCGCGTTGGGGACTGCGGCTGTTGTTTGGCCGTTTATCGACTCATTAAACCCAGCGGCGGATACTTTGGCGATGGCGTCAACTGAAGTTGACTTAAGCCCAATCCAAGAAGGCCAATCAATCACAGTTATGTGGCGCGGTAAGCCGGTGTTCATTCGTCACCGTACAGCGGCGGAGATTAAGTCGGCCGAAGAAGTGCCTGTTAACGCATTGCGTGATAAAGAAGAAGATAAAGACCGTGTACAAAAACCTGAGTGGTTGGTCATGGTTGGCGTTTGTACGCATTTGGGTTGTGTGCCACTAGGTCAGAAAGAAACAGAATCTAAAGGTGATTATGGTGGTTGGTTCTGCCCATGTCACGGTTCACACTATGATACATCAGGTCGTATTCGTAAGGGCCCTGCGCCTAAAAACTTGGCTGTTCCGGAATATGCGTTCCTTACAGACACAACAATACGTATCGGTTAATTCAAAGCGTTATAACAACAATATGTAAGCGTTTATATAATCAGGAGAATAACAATGGCTGGTGGACAGCGTCAAAAATTTGATAACCCTGTAGTGGAGTGGGTAGATAGCCGCCTTCCTGTATTTACTTTGATGCAGAAAGAATATGGTGTATTCCCAACACCGCGTAACTTCAACTATTTCTGGAACTTCGGTGCAATTGCGATGTTCATGCTCGTCACAATGATTGTGACTGGTATCACTTTGGCTATGCAATATACATCTAGTACTTCGATGGCGTTTGATAGCGTTGAGCGTATCATGCGTGATGTGAATTATGGTTGGTTGATCCGCTATATTCATATGAATGGCGCGTCATTCTTCTTTATTGCAGTCTATATCCATATTTTCCGCGGTATGTATTATGGCTCATATAAACAGCCGCGCGAATTGCTCTGGATTCTCGGCGTGGTCATCTTCCTACTTATGATGGCGACGGCATTCATGGGCTATGTACTTCCATGGGGCCAAATGTCTTACTGGGGTGCGACGGTTATTACAAACTTGTTCTCTGCGGTGCCTGTTGTCGGTGACGACATCGTGACATTGCTTTGGGGCGGTTTCTCGGTTGATGATGCAACATTGAAGCGTTTCTTTGCGCTACACTATTTGTTGCCATTTGTGATCTTTGCCGTTGTGTTCTTGCACGTTTGGGCATTGCACGTCACTGGTTCAAATAACCCGACAGGTGTTGAGCCAAAGGGCAAGCAAGATACATTGCCATTCCACCCATATTACACAATGAAAGACACATTCGGTCTGATCGTGTTTGTGATTATTTATGCTGCGTTCGTATTCTTTATGCCAAACGCACTTGGTCACCCAGATAACTATATTCCGGCTGATCCGTTAGTCACACCTGCACATATTGTGCCTGAATGGTATTTCTTGCCTTTCTATGCGATTTTGCGTGCGATAACATTTGATCTCGGTATCCCGTTTACTGAAGTTGTGCTTATCGAAGCAAAACTTGGCGGCGTTATTGCGATGTTCGGTGCGATTGTCTTGTTGTTGATCATGCCTTGGCTTGATACACACCCAGTACGTTCAGCACGTTACCGTCCATGGTATAAAAAGACTTTATTGGTCTTTGTATTTGGCGTCGTTGTGCTTGGTTATGCTGGCTCACAGCCTGCTGACAAAGTCTATTGGCAGACATGTATCGGCTCTGAAGCTGCGTGCGAAGCAACAGATGCTCACCATGGTGCAGCTGATGCGACAGGTCATCATGACGTTGCGGAGAAGGCGCCTACAGTGCTTAAATTCGACAACACAATGCTTGCGCAGCTATTTACGATTTATTACTACGCCTTCTTCCTTGTGATTTTGCCGTTGTTAAGCCGTAAAGAGCAAGCTTTGCCAATTCCAAAGTCTATCCATGAAGCGGTTTTGGCGAAGTCTAAAGCTAAAGAAACTAAATAAGATCCGATTGAATATAAGGAAAAGTAAAATGAAAAATTCTATTCTCTCTATTCTTGCAATTGCCTGTGCAATGTTAGGGTCTGTACAAACTGTTTCTGCGGCAGGTGATGTTGCAAAGCCAAAGCAAATGGACTGGAGCTTCTCTGGCCCGTTTGGGACATATGATAAGGCGGCGCTTCAGCGTGGTTTTCTTGTCTTTAAATCAGTTTGTGCATCTTGCCACTCATTAGACAAAATTGCCTTTCGTAATTTAGAAGCACTTGGCTATGAAGAAGCACAGATTAAAACTCTTGCAGCGGAGTATACGGTAACAGATGGCCCGAATGATGAGGGCGAGATGTTTGACCGTCCAGCACGTCCATCTGACTATTTTCCAAATCCTTATCCTAATAAGGCCGCGGCTAAATATGCCAATAATGGCGCGTATCCACCAGACTTGTCTTTGATGACAAAGGCGCGTAAGGATGGTGCCAACTATGTTTATAGTCTCTTAACCGGCTATAAGGATGCGCCAGAGCATGTGCATTTGATGAATGGTCAGTACTATAATCCATATATGGCTGGCGGTGTTATTGCGATGCCTGCGCCATTGTCAGATGGTCAAGTCGGCTATGAAGATGGTACAGCAACAACCGTTGACCAATATGCCAAAGACGTTGTGCATTTCCTAAATTGGGCAGCTGAGCCTGAGTTAGAAGCGCGTAAGCGTATGGGTGTTAAGGTGTTGATATTCTTATCAATCTTTGCACTTGTGATGTATGGTGTTAAGCGTAAGATTTGGCATGATGTACACTAAGGTGTAATGTCCATACTTTGGTGTTAAGTCATTGTAAATAAACGAATTTAAGAAGTCCTGGCAAGAAATTGTTAGGACTTTTTTGTTATAATCATTCCTATACATATTTAAATATATTCATTTTGATCGGAAGGAGTTTTAAATTGGAGTCTGGCTATATTAAAGATCCTCAGCTGCGTGAAGATATTTTAAAGGTCAAAGTTTATCGTATTTTTTCTTATATATTTTTCGCCGCAGGTTTCTTTGTTTTTTTGGTGATGTATCATAATTTTATAGATGGAAAAACTATACAAGAATTTTTTTCGTTTACTTTGTTGGGTATTATTCTTCTACCTTTTTTACCAGCAATGTCCTTGTCGCTCGTTGCACATAAAACTTCTATTAAAAATAAGGCAGCTTTAAAATTATATTATGAAGAGGAAGCGAAGCGAAAAGCTGAAAAAATTAGAGCCGCAAATGAAAATATTTTGAAAGCAGCACAGGCACAACAGGAAAATGCGGAGGCTATTTTGGACCCTGCAGCAGCTGAGCGTGAGCAAAAACTTGATGCAGCTTTAGAGAATTTTGATGGTGTGGGGGATGACCAATCTGTAGAACGAAGCGGATAGGGAGGTATGACTCTGTAAAATAATACTATGCAAATGATTCGGGATGATTCATACTAGTCAATAGTGATTCGTTTTTTATACAGAGAAAGTTATTATGCAAGATAGTGTTCAGACCATTTTAAATTTCTGCTTCAATGAAACCCAGCCACGCCAATGGGCGCAGGTTAACATCGCTTTTGATTTGGAAGTAAAAGAGCGCTTCACATTGCTTCATAAAATGGCTGAAGAAGGTCTGTGTAATTCATGGACAGAAACACCAGAAGGTGCCTTAGCTTACGTCATGCTAACAAGCGTCATTCCGCATTTCCTTTACAGGGATACGCACAAAGCCTATGCACTTTATGAGCAGGCGATCGCAGCTTCTCTTGAGGCGATTGATAAAGGATATGACCAAGTCTTTAACGCCGCTAAGAAAAAATATTTTTACCTAGCGCTCGCACAAAGTAATCAAGTTGAAGATATAATGGTTGCAGAGCGCCGTATAGCGACAATTAAAAATCAAGAGCCTGTGGCTTATCAGCAAGCATTTCGTGCTCGCATACAGATGGCAGAATTCGCAGAATATGTTGAGCCTAAAGCACGAAATAATCAACGTGTCTTGGAAGCTGTTGCCAAAATCTAATTTCTTACTTTGTTAAATCACAAATTTTATAGAGTGATCTTGACCAAAAGCACTATTTTATATAGAGTTTATGTTCTTGATGTACAATCCAGAAATTAGAAACCAAGGTTTATTTTGCCAACGCTTATATTAATTAATATATTTGGTGCAGTCGTAATGCTTTTATGGGGGCTGCAAATGGTCCGAAAAGGCATGATGCGTGCTTTCGGTGCCAAATTGCGTGATTTCTTGGCTTATTCGACATCTAACCGTTTGAAGTCTTTTATATCTGGGATTGTTTTTACGCTTGTCCTGCAAAGCTCTACGGCGACCACACTGATTGTGAGCTCTTTTCTCTCGAGTGGATTAATCACGCTGCCAGCAGCTATTGCCGTTATTTTGGGCGCGGATACAGGCACAACCATTGTTGCACAGATTTTGACATTTGACCTGTCATGGCTTGCATCTTTCTTGCTTGTGTTCGGATATTTGGTCTATCAGTTCAAGGAACGTAAGCCGAATTTAAAATATATCGGCCAGGTTTTGATCGGCATTGGTTTGATGCTTATGGCGTTGAAGCTTGTGAAGTTTTCATCAGCGCCACTTGCGGAATCTGAATTATTCCCATTGATATTAAAGCCTTTAGAGGCGGATTTAATCTTCCCAATATTAATCGCTGCGATATTAACTTGGTTGTTCCATTCTTCGCTCGCTATGGTGGTCTTGATTGCGACCTTACCATTGCCGCTTGGTTTGGCTTTAAAGCTTGTACTTGGTGCGAATATTGGCGGCGTTATCCCCGCAATATTGGCGACTCTTAAAGATAAAGAAAATAGCTTTAGACTGCCTTTAGCAAACTTATTCGTTCGTATTGCTGGGGTTGTTGTTGTCTTGATTGCTTTCCCGTGGATATTGGAATTCTTTGATAATCTACACTGGACGCGCCCGCAGTTGATTGTAACATTCCATATGGCATTCAACGTATGTCTAGGCATCTTGTTCTTACCATTTTGCAAATCTTTGGCAGGTGTTGTTGAGCGTTTTGGCAAGGAAAGCGCGCCTGAGGTTAAAAAGAATACACCACTTTATCTTGATTATAACGACATTGAAATCCCGACCGTGGCGCTTTCTAATGCCTCACGCGAAGTTATGCGCATGACGGATAAACTTGAAGAGCTTTTATATTCTGTCTATCAAATCTTCCGTAACAGTAATCAGGATGCTGTTGCACGCGTACAGGGCATGGATGATTATATTGATGATCTGTATAAAGCCATTAAAACCTATTTGGCGAAAATAGGAGCAAGTGGCCTTGATGGGGCGGATGCTGAGCGTCATATGCTTGTTATGTCTTATGCCACAACGATTGAACATGCTGGTGATATTGTCGACCGTAGCTTACTTTATATGGCGCGTAAGAAAATGGAGCAAAATAAGACGTTCTCCGAAGAGGGATTTAAAGATATTCGTAACTTTTTCGAAATGACAATTGAGAGCCTTAAATTGTCTCGTAATGTTTTTATTACCGAAGATGCTGAGCTTGCGCGTCGTTTGTTCTTAGTTAAGGGTGATTTTAAACGTGATGAGCAAGTTTCATCTGAAAAACACTTGCAGCGTATTGCGGATGGTGTACCTGAAACGCTGTCTACAAGCTCGATGCATATGGACATCATCCGCGACCTTGTCCGCATCCAAAGCTTGATTACATCGGTGTCTTACCCGATTTTAGAGCGTTCTGGGCAGCTTCGTAAAACACGCTTAATGATTGAGCCATAGAATAACTGCTCTTTCTTGGGTTTTGTTAACCTACTGTTAATCAAGCCATGAAATACTGTATTCATAAGCGTAGATTTTAGTTCTATTTCATCTTGAAATCATAAGAACGACACACCATATCAATTGGTGCACGTCTACGTGTTATATTTCAAATAGTTACAAGATATGAACAGGAGCGAATATGTCCGAAAATAATCGTATTAATTCTTTAAAACAGCGTAAACAATATCTTGACCTAAAAATCACCGATGAAGAAAAAAGACCACATCCAGATGAACTTATTCTTCATAAACTGAAAGCACAAAAATTATTGATAAATGATGAAATCGCGGCAATGGCTGATGCGCATTGACCGTAATAGGTACTGATGATTTTATAAAGGCACCGCAATGTGGTGCCTTTTTTTAATATGCGGCTTTTTCTTTTATGTAAACATAAAAAATGTTATAATAAAGATATATAACAAAAGGAATTTAGCATGTCTAAAGAAGACAAAACAGACGAGCTGAAATCATGTTGTGAGCATCATGACAAAGATGACGGATTTGATTTTTTGTGCATGTTAGAGAGACGAGAGAAATTCCATGGTGACTTAGAGTTAGCGAAAACTTGTAAAGCATTACTGGAACATCGTCTACATAAGCCGACTGATAAAACGGCGCACAAATAAAAGAAGAGGGTCTTGCGACCCTCTTTCTTATTAAACTAGATATTCACCAATATAAATTATTCTTGGCTTGAAGAGCTTGTGCTCATGAAGGCAGAGAAGTCAAAGCCGCCAGCTGTTGTTTGTGTATCAACGCTGTTTTCTGCTTCGTCCATTGCGCGCTTTTCTTCCATTTCGCGTTTCTTTTGCTCTGGGTCAATGCCTTTTGCTTTCAGCGCTTTTTTCACGGCTTCATCAAGCTCTACATATGTACATAGACCAAGGTCAGCAGGACTGTGTGGCTTAAGGTTTTGCATGTTTGCGTGTGTTTTCTCGCGGATAGATTTAACAGTTGGCTTAGTTGTACCAACAAGCTTACAAATCTGTGCTTCGCTAAGTTCGTCATGGTTTTTAAGCAACCATGCGATCGCATTTGGCTTGTCACCACGTTTAGAAACTGGAGTATAACGAGGGCCTTTCGAGCGTGAACGAAGGCTTGCATTCGCTTTGCGGTTAATACGAAGTGACAATGTTGTGTCTGCTTGGCAGCGGTCAATTTCTTCTTGTGTTAATTCACCGTCGTCAATTGGGCTACGGCCAACCATGCCGCGGCCAATATCTTCATCAGCAAGCGCCTGAATTTCAACGGCGTGCATGAAACAGAATTCTGCGATTTGTTCGAAAGACAATGCTGTGTTCTCAATAAGCCAGATTGCTTTGGCTTTTGGCATTAGTGGCTTGTCTAAATCAACTTGGTTGCTCATAACATTTTTTCCTATAGTCTAATGTTTTTCTATATTCGGCATACGCAATTCCCTTTGCCAAAGTCGCTTATCAGGCGGACCCGGCAGGCCTTATTATATGGCCAGATTGGGAAGATACAGAAATCTACACTGTTTGCTGTAGGCTGGTCAAGTAAAGAATTACAATCTGGATGATTGAATTCAGGTCAAAAAAGCAGTAAATTAATGGCTGTTTTTGAAAAGGGATCGTTAAATGTTTGATGATGAACAAGACCGCAAAGTGATCGCGCGCGAGTTTCCAGCTAAGTTGGATTCAATGTCTGTGTCTGAACTTGCTGAATATATAGATGACCTCAAAACAGAAATCACACGCGTAGAAACTGAAATGGCAAAAAAGAAAGCTGCGGCAAACGCGGCGGATGCCTTTTTTAAATAAATGATTTTTATGGGTGAAGGTTAGAACGAATATGTCCCTAAATGGTAAATATGCATTAATCACAGGCTCAACAAGTGGTATCGGTTACGGTGTCGCGCAGCGTTTGGCTGAGAAGGGCGCAAATATTGTTTTAAACGGCTTTGGTGATGCGGGTGAGATTGAAGCATTACGCAGTGGCCTAGAAAAGGATTATGGTGTAGCCTGCAAATATGTCGCCGCCGATTTGGCAAGCGAGCAGGGCGTTGCGGCCTTGTTTGACGATATGGCCGCGCAAGGCGTTGCGGGCGCTGATATCATCGTTAATAATGCTGGTATTCAGCATGTGTCACCAATTGAAGATTTCCCATCAGAAAAATGGCAGTTGATACAGGATTTAATGTTGTCTGCGCCGTTCTATATTATTAAACGGGCTCTGCCTTATATGCGTAAAAAGGACTGGGGTCGCATAATAAATATTGCTTCCGTGCATGGAAAGGTTGCATCTGTGAATAAATCTGCTTATGTTGCAGCGAAACATGGTTTGATTGGCTTAGGTAAGGTTGTTGCCTTAGAAACGGCTAAAGAGAATATTACCTGTAATTCGATTTGTCCGGGTTGGGTGTTAACACCGCTCGTCGAAAAGCAAGTGGATCTCCGCGCCGAACAGCAAAATCTGTCATGGGATGACGCAAAAATGTCGCTCTTGTCAGAAAAACAGCCTTCAGTCGAATTTGCAAAACCTGAACAAATCGGTGCTCTTGTTTCATTTTTATGTTCTGATGACGCGGCACAAATCACGGGATCGGAATTAACAATTGATGGCGGCTGGACTGCCCAATAACAAACTATCGGTATAAGAGGAACAAACTATGCGTATCGAAGAAGATTTAAAACTTGATTTCAAAGACGTTTTAATTCGCCCAAAGCGTTCGACTTTAGGCTCCCGTAAGGAAGTTGATATCCGACGTAACTTCACATTTAAATGGTCAGGCCGCGCTTTTGATGGCGTGCCAATCGTTGCCGCAAACATGGATGGTGTTGGCACATTTGAAATGGCACGTGCGTTTCATGCTGATGGCAATGGTTTGTCTGTTGCATTGACAAAGCATTATTCAGAAAAACAACTCATCGACTTTTTGAACAATGACCCTGCGGCTGCGAACGTATGGTACAGCATTGGTGTTGCAGAAAAAGACCAAGAGAAGTTGGATGCTGTGATGAAAGGCGCACCAGGCAAGATTGAAAAAATCTGTATCGATGTTGCGAATGGTTACAGTGAAAACTTCACAAACTTCTTGCGTAAAGCGCGTGATGCTTATCCTGACCTAACAATTATGGCGGGTAACGTTGTTACAGGTGAAATGACGGAAGAGCTTATTTTGAGCGGCGCGGATATCGTTAAAGTTGGTATTGGCCCAGGTTCAGTATGCACAACCCGTAAAATGACCGGTGTTGGCTACCCACAATTGTCAGCAATTATCGAGTGTGCGGATGCTGCACACGGCTTGTCTGGCCTTGTTTGTGGTGATGGCGGCTGTACAGTCCCTGGTGACTTGGCGAAAGCATTTGGCGCGGGCGCTGACTTCATTATGCTTGGCGGCATGCTTGCTGGTCACGACCAGTCTGAGCTTGAAGTCGTTGAAGATAATGGCCAGAAATTCGTGCAGTTCTATGGTATGAGCTCTGACACAGCAATGAACAAGCACGCGGGCGGCGTTGCGGAATATCGTGCAAGTGAAGGTAAAACTGTGCGCGTGCCGTATCGTGGTGACGTTACAGGCGAAACATTGCAAAATATTCTAGGTGGTGTACGCTCTGCATGTACATATGTTGGTGCACGCCAGTTAAAAGAATTGTCAAAGCGCACGACTTTTATTCGTGTGTCACAACAATTAAACACAATTTTTGGCAATGGCTGAGTATAAATTTCCATTCTGTTAAGGATAACTTGGTAGAGTGGAAAATTACGCGGTCTAATAATTATAAAAAGGTATCGGAAAATGGACGAAATACAAACACGCCTAAAAGAATCATCAGAAAAATGTATTCAAGCTTATACAGCGTGGAAAGATAAAAAATCTGATGTTGAATTAAGAGGCGCATTACAAGAAGCCGTACATGAGCTACGTAAGGTTTCAGCACGTCTTGAGATCGAAATCGCAACAAGCGAGCGCGATCAAATGACACAAAAGCCAATTCCAGTGCCGCCGCACCGTTCAGCGCGCCGTAGAGGCCCATCACAATCAGATGATCAAGATGATGCAGATGATTCAAAAGGTAACATGAATACAGATGCGCCAGCGGCAAAACAAGCTAATGATTCATCAAATGAAGGCGGCATGCGTCCGAAGATGGAAGTGAAAAAGCGCCGCCGTGTTATTCGTAAGCCTGATGGCTCTACGAACGAATAAATTAAACTATTTATAAGTTTATTAAGTAAGCCCCAATTCCGGGGCTTATTTTTTTTATTAGCCATAACTTATATTTTTCTTGCATGTAGTAAAACTCTATGTTAAATGGATGTTGTCATAAACGGTGATCACAACTTAAGGGTGATGGACACATGACTACGGTCTTTAAAAAACTACTCTGTTCTGACGGGCAAAATATAGATTTCCCTGATCAAATCGCTGCGCACCATGCTCAAGAAGCAAAAGAGAATAAGCTTAGGCATTATTTTTTAGGTGGCCTTCTTCACATTAATGGCTTTGAAATTGACGGGTCTCTCGGTTCTATGCTGAGGGACCTTATTGATTCTAAGCGGAATGACATTTCAACATATGTTGTTACAATCAATGTTGAAACAAATGGTATGGAAGAAGCCATTGGCCATACAGCAGATCAGATGCACAACCTTAAAAACGTACCAGTGACTTCGCAAGGGCGTGAAGCATCAAGGCTGATTATCGCAAGCGATGCGCTTTTAGATAAATGGGATAGAATGGATAAAACCAAAGCGCATAATGCAATGAATAAGCATTTTGCGCAGATTATACTGACGGGCTACTCATACGGCACCAGCCTTATTCAGCAAATGGAAGCGGATATGGTGCACCGTTTACGCAGCCGCAAATTACCAATCACACCATTATTACAAGTTAAGGCCTTTAACATCGGGGCGGTTGATATGCCGCATTGTGACCGTGGTTTTAGAGCCGACTTCAATTATGTCGCCAATAATACCCAAGGTAAACGAAGCGGTTTCCGCCAAGTCTTTGCGGTCAAAGCCATTGATAAAATTATGGATTCTGTTATCGGTCGCCGTTTACTGCCAATCGTAGAGCGCAGCGGTGCTTTGTTTAGTTACGGTGATGAACGCGTTAAATACTATATCGACCAAGCGAATGATGCTGATATTAAGCGCATTGGCCTAACGCGTTTTGCAGAAGGGCGTGAAGTGGCGCGTTTGAATGTCAATTATGACCCAGAAGCGCATGATTTACGTCTCTATTTAAACCGTCAGCGCGTGGTTAACGATGGTAAAGGTGCGTTTATGACTTTTTCATCTTCACCGCTCTCAGCTGTGCTTAAAAACGCTATGCAGGATGCGATTAACGGTGACATTAGCTTTAATCAGCAGGATACGGCTGTGGCATCATCTCAATACCAGACTGAAGTGGCGCAGTTTCAAGATATTAGAATGCAGTACGAGCGTTCAAGTTTTAAAGGCTCTATTGAGATGGTAAAACAGCTTATCTCAATAAATGATAATCCGCCTAAGCCATAAGGGGCGGATTACATACTATATTGATCAATATCGATCTTTTTAAGGTGACGCAAGATCACATCGGTCATCATGTCAAAGCCATGAGCGTCAGGATGTAGGCCATCGCCAAGTGTAGGAATAAACTGGCTGTGGTCTAATTCATCATACATATTGATGAAATAATGGCCTGCAAGCTCAACTTCAGCCTTTAGCATCGCGTTATATTCGGCAATCGCCTGATTTTTCAGGTCTGTACCTTTGTCTTTATCATCAAAAGGACGCCAAATATTTGGTAATTTGTTTTCATCTACGGGCGTTGGGCCAATGGATATGACAGGAAACGACCTGCCGTCAAGCAAAGCAAATATCTCTTTCCATGTGAAGCGCGCCATATGAATGTCGACTTTTTGCCCGCGTTGATCTGGCCATATTTTATAGGCGGTATCATTAATGCCCGCGGCAATAATCAATATTTGTGGGCAGCGGTAAAAGACTTCACTGCATAGGCGGTGCTTAATATCGATGCTTGTATCGCCCGCAACGCCTAAATTAATTAAGCGCCAAGGCTCTGCGTCTTTATTGGCTTCGGCAAGTGCTTTGGACACACGTCCAACCCAACCCATGGCCTGCGTATCGCATACGCCTTCAGTGATGGAATCCCCTAAACAGACGATACGTCCAGCCATATTGCTTATCCTTTCAAGCTCTTACTTGCGATTTCATAAACGTCTTTGGATAGATCTTTAACCGCGAGAATACGTTCCAGTGACGCTTTAATCATCGTTTGACGTGATTTATCAAATCGGCGCCATTCACGCATAGGTGTAAGCATACGCGCGGCAATTTGTGGGTTAAGGCCATTAAGCTTGATAATTGCATCGGTCAAGAATTCATAACCTGAACCATCGGCGCTGTGGAAGGCTGGCATATTGCGCATGGCAAAAGCCGCGAATAGGGCACGTACACGGTTCGGGTTTTTCCAATTAAAATCAGCATGCTGGGCTAATTTTTTCACATCATCAATGATCGATGGACGTACGGCGCAAGCCTGAAGGCTAAACCATTTATTGACCACCAATTCATGTGCCTTAAAGCGGTCATAGAAATCATCCAGACATTCTTGGCGCTGTGGCGCATCACTATCAACGAGGCAAGCAAGCGCCCCCATGCGGTCGGTCATATTTTCCGCATAGTTATATTGTGCGGCGGCGAGGCCATATGCGTTTTTAGTGTCATCAGCGAAACCGCAAATATAGCTTAAGGCCACATTTTTCAATGATCTGCGGCCTGCGGCAATGTGGAATTTATCGTCCGCAGCAGGGACTTGTAGCGTATTATAAATGCGCTGCATATCATCATGTGTCGCTTCAGCGAGGTCATTCATGACACGCTTTTGCGCCTCATAAAGCTTCACAGGGTCAAGATCCGTCAATTGCTGTGCAAGATCACCGAGAGACGGCAGACTTAGCGCACGCGCCATTAGGGCGTGGTCTGCACCATCTTCCAAAGCTTTCTCACAAAGCGCTTTAAAGCTATCAATGAAGGCTTTGTCAGTATTGTGTTTTTTGTCTTTGTAATGCGCAATAATTTGGCGTGTCGCAAGCTTTTGACCTGCTTCCCATTTATTGAACCCATCTTGGTCATGGACCATTAAGAAACGTAATTCATCATCTGTTAGGTCGGTGGTGAGCTTAATTGGCGCTGAAAAACCACGTAGTACAGATGGCGTTGGCTTTGATGTGATGTTTTCAAAGACGAAATTCTGCTTTGAGTCTTTCAAATGCAGGATGATCTCTTTATCACCTTGCTCATTCAATGCGAATTCATCACCATTACCTGAAATAAGCGCTGTACGTATAGGAATATGCATCGGCTTTTTCTGGTCTTGCCCTGGTGTTTTCGGGACTTTTTGTTCAAAGCTGAGTGTGAAGCGCTTGGTATCGGCATCATATTTTGATGTCATTTTGACTTCAGGTGTGCCGGCTTGAGTGTACCAAAGCTTGAACTGGCTTAAATCCATGCCAGATGCGTCTTCCATACATTTTGCCCAGTCTTCACAGGTCACGGCTTGTTCGTCATGGCGTTCAAAATATAAATCGGTCGCTTTGCGGTATGTTTCAGGGCCGAGCAGATTATAGAACATACGAATAACTTCAGCGCCCTTTTCATAGACGGTCATTGTGTAGAAGTTATTGATTTCAATATAATTGTCTGGACGAATAGGGTGGGCAAGCGGGCTTGCGTCTTCTGAGAATTGGAATTCACGCAGATGCATAACATCATCAATACGCTGTACAGGCGCTGAATTCATATCCGCGCTGAATTCTTGATCGCGGAAGACTGTTAAGCCTTCTTTTAAAGATAATTGGAACCAATCGCGGCATGTGATGCGGTTGCCAGTCCAGTTGTGGAAATATTCATGCGCAACAACGCTTTCAACGCGCATAAAATCACCGTCAGTTGCTGTATCTTTGTGAGCAAGGACGAGGGCTGTGTTGAAAATGTTAAGCGATTTATTTTCCATCGCGCCCATATTAAAGTCGCTAACGGCAACAATATTAAAGAGGTCTAGGTCATATTCACGGCCATATTTCTCTTCATCCCAACGCATGGAGTGCTTTAGGCTTTCCATCGCGTGATGGCATTGGCCTTCATCGCCTTCGCGTACGTAAATGCGCAATGTAACGTCGCGGCCTGACGCTGTGGTGAATTTGTCTTCGATATGGACAAGATTGCCTGCAACTAGGGCAAATAAATAACATGGCTTTTTCCACGGGTCTTCCCACACGGTAAAATGACGGCCATCTTCACCGTCAACATCCCCGCTATCAATCAAATTACCGTTTGAAAGAAGGACTGGGTATTTAGTTTTGTCGGCTTCGATACGTGTGGTGAATGTCGCCATATTATCAGGGCGATCTTGATAATATGTGATGCGGCGGAAGCCTTCAGCCTCACACTGCGTACAGTACGTGTCGCCTGATTTATATAAGCCTTCCAACGCGGTATTTGTTTCTGGTGATATTTTACTTGTAATAACAAGTGTAAACTCTTGTTCTGAAACGGAAATACGCATACCGCTATCGCTCAGGATGTAGCCTTGATCGTCTATGTAGCGGCCGTTTAAATGAACAGAAACAAGCTCTTGGTGTTCACCGTTAAGGTGAAGGATTAGGGCAGGTACATCAGGGTTCTTCTTATACTTCGTGGCGGATGTCACTAATGTATAACCGTCATGAATTTTAAATGTTAAATCACAATGCTCAGCAAAAAAGGCTGGAGCTTCGTAATCTTTTAAAAATATCGTTTTAGGTGAATCCGTGCGCATGATGTCCTCACGTTAATTGCTTCCGAATCTCGGATGATTTCTAGGTTATTTATGCCAGATACGCCTTACGGGTTACAGCCCGGTTTCGTAGAGCCGCCATTCTGACCACTATTTTTTTCGTCATAGGCCTTCATCGCGTCTTTCACAATGCCGCGTAGCTGCTGTGGCATGCCTGGCGTATTATCAATACGTTCCAAAGCTTTGTACATTTTTGCGCCTGTTGGGGCGTCAAAGCTGTTTAGCGACGCAAGTACGTTACCAATTGCGCCTGCGACTTCTGGATTAATGCGTCCTGCGGCAATCGCCATATCAGCAATTGCTTCATAGCCTTCGCCATTTGCGGCATGGAAGTTTTTATAGTTACCAGCAAAACGCGGTCCTACATGTTTGCCATGATGCGGAATAGCCCAGCTAAATTTATATTTCGGGTCGGTAATCATCGCGTTTAGATGCGCGCGCGGGTCTTTCGCGGTATGCGCCGCCATAATATCAATAGCGGCGAGCGTGCCGTTGGTATCAGCCGACATATATTGCAGCAAGTCATCCATTATGCGCTGATAATGTGCAGGCTCATCATCTTTGAGTTTTTCGAGCAAATTACACGCTGTGATGCGGTCTTCACCGTTATTGGCGTTATCATATAGGTCGATAATCTTTTGACGTTCCTTGGCGGTTTTGGCGCGCGCTGTGATTTTGAGCAAGCAGCCTGCCAATGTGCGCTTTTGTGTTGAGGCTTTATCTTCACTATAGGGCCCTGCAAGATCATTACGAAGGTCAGTATAAAGTTGATCCATTTCATTATAAAGCGCCGCGCCAATGTCGTTAAGGTAGCTATCGCGCGCATTGAACAAATGCATCGGCGTTACATCTTTAAGCATTGTGCGCAGGCTGCCAAGCGGCGCAGGCATCAACAAATTCGCCAATACGTCAGGCGCAATGTCTTTGCGTGTCACCAATGTTTTCAATGCATGAGCGAATGAATTGGTAATCGGCGGAATGCTCTGACCGTTTTTAAGGGCTTCATAACGCTTCAAAATCTCTTTGTTGTGAAGGGACTGGATGATTTGCAACTGTGTCACGCCATCGTTTTCTGCGGCGAGGAGTTTGATCGCTTTATCCATGCCTTGATCATCACGGATTTCGACAGGTGCGGTGAAGCTGCGGTTAATGCTATACGCTTCAGGCTCTTTAGGCACATTTTTAAAGACGATGGCATCATTCTCTTTATCAAAAAGGAATGTTTGTGCATCCACCATTTTGCCGTCAATACAAAGCGCCACACCCAGTGGAATAGGGAGCGGTTTGTTGTCAGGATCTTTAAAACGTTGTTCAAGGCTAATCACATATTCCTGTGCGTCTGCTTTGTAATGGCCGTGGCAAGACACCGTCGCGCGGCCAGCTTGTTTAAACCAGCGTGCAAATTTTCCTGTGTAATCATAGCTGTGATATTGCTCGGCCAATTCTAAAAACTCATCAATCGATGCGTTTTGATATAAATGGCTGTCGACATATTCTTTGATAAGTTTGGTGTAAGTATCATGACCCATCAAAGTATGCATCATGCGGAAGCATTCAGCGCCTTTGCTGTATGTTGTCGCTGTGTAATGGTCGCGCTCTGAATTGAGGGCTTTAGGAATAGGCGGCAGGTTCTGGTCATCTTCCTTCGGGAATTGACGGTTCACCATGTCGTTCATATCCGTCATGCGCACAACATCAGGGTCAGCAAGCATCGCCGCAGTGGCAAGCTGTTCTAAGAAGACGGTTTGACCTTCTTTACAGCCCAATTCAAGCCAGTTATTGATGTAAAAGCCGTTACCGATAAATTCATGGATATATTCATGAATAACCACAGCCATTGTCGCCAAAAGGTCTGATGACGGAACGTAGTCTTTATCGGTCGTGAAGTAACCTGCTGAGAACATCGGCATAGATTTGGTTTCTGTCGCGCCCGCGTTGAATGTGGTCAAGGACGTGATGTGATATTCAGGCTTGTCATAGATAAGCCCAAATTCCTTATCCATATATTCCATGCCGCGCTTAATGCCTTCTATGACATATTTGTCTTTGTTTTTATCTTTAAGCGGGGCGTGGGTGAAAATTTTAACAGTATGGCCATTTGTAAATGTATGGCTATATTCTTCCGTTGCAAATTCACCGGCCTGTACGCCCATAAGGTAGCAAGGCTTTTGTACTTTATCTTCATAGCGCACAAAGCGGTAACCTTGCGCATCCATGCCGAAATCAACCAAGTCACCATTGCTGAGGAGCTGATTAAAATTTTGTGTGTTCGCCGAATTGGTATTTTGCGACAAAATCACATTGAATGTCGATAAAACATCGGTCCGATCTTGCACAGGGGCAATTTTGCGGAAGTTCATGGTTTCACCTTTGAAAAAGATGTTACCATCACTCATATATAAACCAACGCCCGTAGTGTTATGTAGAGGATCAACATTGGTTCTTGCTGTTAAGGTGAAATTGTTTTTATCTTTCGGCGCATTCAGGTGGATTTTATGCTTCTCACCCAAATAAATATAATCCTTACCCTCAACGAGGGCGACACCATCAATCTCTAAGCTAAGCAGAGATTTAGGCGAAGCGCCGCTTTTGCGTTCTTCTGGTGTTAATTTCAAATCTTCAAAATCAAGCTCGATAATCGCTGGCTTATCTTCTGTCGGGAATTTATCCTTGTAATGATATACGCAAGTAACATCCACATTATCCGTATCATGGATACGAATATCAACGTCAATATGATCTGGTTGATATTTCAACGGCTTCTTGAATTGGTCTTCGTGGAGTGCTTTTTCGAGCGTATCTTTCGGCATTTTGTTCCCTTAATGTATGAATCGTCTAAACCCAATAATCTAATTTCAATTATAATGAAATTAATTAATATAGCATTAAACATTTACAAGGGAGGGCGAAGAAATCTGAGTAAAATTTTTATTTACGCTTCTTCGCTATCAAGTTCGTCATAACCTTCGATGTCTGGCTCGTAAGCTTCGATGTCTTCGCGTACGGGGGCTTGTTCCGCTTTGCGGGCGCGTACGGCGTCGCCGAGTTTGTTGATGACAGGATCTAAACCCGTGCCAGCAACAGCTGAAATGATATAGGGCTTGATGCCTGTGGCTTTTTCAAATTCATCGGCTTGATATTGCGAAAGCTCTTCACCAAGCGCATCAGCTTTGTTAAGCGCAACGATTTCTTCTTTGTTGGCGAGGTTTTCATCATAATTCGCAAGCTCTTCACGAATGACGCGATAAGCTTCTGCAGGATCGTCCTGTGTAATATCAATAAGGTGGAGGAGGATGGCTGAGCGCTCCACATGACCAAGGAAGCGGTGGCCTAGGCCTTGCCCCTCAGAGGCACCTTCAATCAAACCCGGAATATCGGCGATCACATATTCATAGCCGTGACGGCGCATAACGCCCAAGTTCGGGTGCAATGTCGTGAATGGATAATCTGCAATTTTAGGGTTGGCGCGTGAGCATGCAGCTAAGAATGTTGATTTGCCCGCATTTGGCATACCAAGTAAGCCAACATCCGCAATCAATTTTAGGCGCAGCCAAATGGCACGCTCTTCACCCGGCCAGCCCGGTGTTGTTTTGCGAGGCGCTTGGTTGGTAGAGCTTTTATAATGGGCGTTACCAAAACCGCCATCACCGCCGCGTAGGAATAGCACGACTTGGCCGTCTTCAACCATATCCAGAAGGACGGTTTCTTTATCTTCATCAATGATTTGTGTGCCGACAGGGACGTTGATGATAATATCTTCACCACCGCGACCGCTTTTGTTGCGGCCTGAACCGTTATGGCCGCATTCCGCACGGAAATGTTGCGTATAGCGGAAGTCAATCAATGTATTCAAATTGCTAAGCGCGCGAAAATAGACGTCACCGCCTTTGCCGCCGTCACCGCCGTCAGGGCCGCCATATTCAACAAATTTCTCACGGTGGAATGACATACAGCCAGGGCCGCCATTACCGCTTGAAACATATATTTTTGCCTGATCTAAGAACTTCATTATGACTACTCGTCGTTAACGCAAAAAAAAGAGGCTAGCAATAAGCCTCTTTATTGATATTTATACGCAAAAAAGCTTATTCAGCTGCTTTTGCTGTTGCTACCGCGTCATTTGCAGGAACAATGTTCACTACTGGGCGGTCGCCTTTAGTGCGTGTGAACGATACTTGACCGTCAATCAATGCGAAAATAGTGTGGTCACGACCAACACCAACATTTTTACCCGGAAGGTATTTTGTACCGCGCTGACGCACGATGATGTTACCTGCCAATACTTCTTCGCCACCGTAGCGTTTTACGCCTAGTCTGCGGCCTGCCGAGTCTCTTCCGTTTTTAGAACTACCACCAGCTTTTTTATGTGCCATGATGTTTCTCCTTAAATTCTGTTAAATTACTATATGACGCTCAATTACGCCGCTTTAATGTCTTTGATACGTAGCACTGTAAGGTTTTGGC
This sequence comes from Alphaproteobacteria bacterium, assembly GCA_030147745.1. Taxonomy (GTDB): domain Bacteria; phylum Pseudomonadota; class Alphaproteobacteria; order Micavibrionales; family Micavibrionaceae; genus UBA2705. Next base: position 11,685 of record JASBUS010000085.1, on the reverse strand, counting down.
GGTGGCCATTCTTACGGCGATAGTTTTGGCGACGTTTTTTCTTGAAAACGATCACTTTATCGCTGCGTGTTTGTTCAATTACTTCTGCTGTAACTTTTGCGCCAGCTACAACAGGCGCGCCTATTGTTGATTTTTTGCCATCATTAAGCATGAGAACTTGGTCAAGTGTTACAGTTTTACCTGCTTCAACTTCCAATTTTTCAACGCGGATAACATCATCCTTTTGGACTTTATACTGTTTTCCACCAGTTTTGATAACTGCGTACATGTTTTGTGCCTTTTTCCTAGTGTTTAAATGTTAAATAAAGCGATTTGCTTTTCTACGCCCAATGTGGCAGGCATACAGCCACTTCGGAGCGATTTCATACGAAGTAGCGTATATAAAGGTCTAGCCGTATCTTTGTCAAGTGAATAATGCGCCGCACAGATATAAAAAAGCAATTCCAATCTAATTGGCGTGATGTTTCGTAAAATGTTAAAATATATATGTGTAGAGGGTGTATTTGATTATAAGGGTTTTAATAGAAAGGACAAGGCCATGTATCTTGTTAAACCCCTTAGCTTTGAAGACGCCAGCGGTAAAGTTAAAATGATGCTTGAAGCGGTGAATAATGAAATGGGCCATGTGCCTAATTTTTTTAATACCATCGCAAATTCACCCGCAGCCATGGAAACTTATCTTGGTGCGCATGAAACGCTTCATGGCGGTTCGCTGCCACGTGAAACGCAGGAAAAAATCGCTATTGCTGTGGCGAGCCATAACGGTTGCGATTATTGCTTAGCGGCACATACTGCCATTGGACGGTCAATCGGTATTCCTGATGATGAATTGCGATCCGCGCAATCGGGGTTATCAATGGACTTTAGAGAACGTGCAATATTGGAAATCGCAATTGAGCTTAATGCGCGTCATGGACATCCGGGCGGCGAATTGGTACAAAAAGCACTTGCATTTGGCATTTCTGTTGATGAGTTATTCGAAATTGCGGCGAATGTCAGCATGAATATATTGTCAAACTCGATTAATGGTTTGGCGTATACAGAAGTTGATTTTCCGCTCGTCTTTAATACGGAAGTTGACGCGGCTTAAATGCGCTGCTGAAGATAATCAACCGCACCCTGTAAAATATGCTGTGCGGCAAGCTTGTCGATGACTTCACCGCGGCGGCGGCGTGAAACATCCGCTTGCTCAATCAGGAAATTCTCCATGTGATGGGTTGATAGGCGCTCATCCCAGAACGCGATTTCGATGTTTGGAATATCGCGCGTCAACGCTGTGGCGAAGTCGCGAACGGACTGTGTGCGGCGTCCTTCGCTGCCATCCATATTTAAGGGGAGGCCGATGATGATTGCGCGTATTTCATACTCTTTAATAATGGCCTGTAGGCGCAATATATCTACGCTGTATTTCTTGCGAATAATCGTCTCTAGCGGGGTTGCCACGCCAAGGGCAAGCGAAGCTAGTGCCACGCCAATTGTTTTCTTGCCGGGGTCTAATCCGATCACGCGATCATTTTTCTGTAGTTTTTGGGCTAAATGCTCAATATCCATACTTGCCTTATTGTGCTTTTCCTTGTACTTCTTATATTCTGCTTATTATAAATTTCCTTTGTAAGCAATTATAAATAGAGAAAGTTTAAGAGAAATTGATATGTCTGTGATGGATCAAAAAACCGTTCGTAAAGTTGCGCGCTTGGCGCAGATCGAAGTTCAAGATAGTGAAATTGAAGCTGTTGGTAAAAAGTTAGAAGGTATTCTAGGCTTTGTTGAGCAGCTATCCGAAGTAAATACGGATAATGTAGAGCCGCTTGCAAGTGTGAACGAGATTCCACTTGTTTTGCGTGAAGATGCGGTCACTGATGGCGGTATCGCTGACAAAGTATTGAAAAATGCGCCAGAAAGCCAAGAAGGCTTTTTCGTGGTTAGCAAAATTGTCGAGTAATATTAGGTTTGTGAGAGAAATAAGATGACGGATTTAACAGCTTTAAGTGTATCAGAAGCACTAGCGGGCATGAAAAATAAAGATTTTTCTGCCGTTGAATTAACAAAAGCGCATTTGGATGCAATGGAAAAAGCACGCCATTTGAATGCTTATATTTTGGAAACACCAGAAATTGCCCTTAAACAGGCAGCTGAAAGTGATAAGCGCTACGCCGCAGGCACAGCTTTGCCGCTTGATGGTATTCCAACAGGTATCAAAGATTTGTTCTGTACAGAAGGCGTGCAGACAACGGCGGCATCAAAAATCCTTGAAGGTTTTATTCCAACATATGAATCAACAGTAACATCTAAGCTTTTTGCTGATGGTGCAGTTATGCTTGGTAAAACAAACCTTGATGAATTCGCGATGGGGTCATCAAACACAACATCATATTTCGGTAACGTGGTTAACCCATGGAAGGCGAATGACAGCGATGCAGACTTAGTACCTGGTGGTTCATCAGGTGGTTCAGCAGCCGCTGTTGCGGCTAATATTGCGATGCTGTCTACAGGCACAGATACTGGTGGTTCAATCCGTCAGCCTGCGGCATTCTGCGGTATCGCGGGTATTCGTCCAACATATGGTCGTTGTTCACGTTGGGGCGTCGTTGCCTTCGCATCATCACTTGACCAAGCGGGCGCATTCGGTCGTAGCGTTGAAGACTGCGCGCACATGCTTAAATCTATGTCAGGTTACGACCCGAAAGATAGCACATCTGCAAAATTGGACGTGCCAGATTTCCCTGCATTGATCGAACAAGGTGTTAAAGGCCTTAAGGTTGGTATTCCTAAAGAATATCGTCTGGATGAAACACCTGCTGAAATCAACGCGATTTGGGAGCAGGGCATTGAGTGGCTACGTGAAGCAGGCGCAGAAATCGTTGATATTTCATTGCCGCACACGAAATATGCATTGCCTGCATATTATATCGTTGCTCCAGCTGAGGCGTCATCAAACTTGGCGCGTTATGATGGCGTACGTTATGGCTTGCGCGTTGATGGTAAGGACCTTGCAGAAACATACTGTAAATCACGCGCGGAAGGCTTTGGCGACGAAGTTAAGCGCCGTATCATGGTTGGTTCATATGTGCTTTCTGCGGGTTATTACGATGCGTATTACATCCAAGCACAAAAAGTACGTCGCCTTATACAAGACGACTTCAAAAAGGCTTATGAGAAAGTTGATTTCATTCTTACACCAGCAACACCATCATCGGCCTTCGCAATTGGTGAAAATGAAGATGATCCAATCAAAATGTATTTGAATGACGTGTTCACAGTAACTGTGAACATGGCGGGTCTTCCGGGTATGTCTGTACCAGCTGGTTTAGATAAGCGCGGCTTGCCACTCGGTTTGCAAGTTATTGGTCGTCCATTTGATGAAGTAACTGTATTGCGTGCGTGCCGCTTTATCGAGCGTGCATCAGCGTTCAGCGCAAAACCTCAATTTGTGATTAATAAGGCGGCGTAAGCATATGCGTATTATAACGAAAAAACTTGGTTTTCTGGCTTTAGTTTTGCTTTGTGTGAGCACATTTAGTGTCGCATCACAGGCGCAGGTCAAAGCGGGTGGCTCAGTTACTTTGGGCATTCAAGGCCCTGTTGGTGCGGTGGATAGCCGCGCGCCAGTTGATGGTATGCGTAGTAAAAAATACTACCAAAACTGTAGCGGGCGTTTACCTGTTGGTTTTTCACCATCGACACGCGATGAATTTTGTACATGTGCGTCGGTCACAATCACTCAAGTGATGAGCAACGGTGAATTGGACATGGTTCTTGGTCAGAAAAAACTTGGTGACCCTGAATATGATAAGGCGCTGATTAAATATGTGGGCGATGTTGTTATTCCTTGTATGGATTCACCAATTCGCACTTTGGGCTATTCCAAATGTTTGGAAACCCGCACGCATGACAACCGCATTCGCAGCTTCCCTGCATATTGTTCATGTGTAGGTGATATTGCTTCACGTATGTTGCAAGACCGTGGTGAGAATGACCTTATTCGTCACTTCCGCACAATGGAGATGGACAGAGACGCAACGCCAGAGGAATCTTTTGTGCGTTCGGCAACATTCCAGACATATGTGAACACAGGTATTCGCGCCTGTATTCAACCTGCATTCATGCAGTGGTAAACAAAATAGACAGATATAGTATTTATAAGGACTTATAAAATGGCTGAAATTATTAGAGGCAACACAGGCGATTGGGAAATGGTCATCGGTTTGGAAGTCCATGCCCAAGCAATCACTGAATCAAAGCTATTCTCAGGCGCAGCGACAACATTCGGCGCAGCACCAAATACACAAGTATCATTGGTTGATGCGGCAATGCCAGGTATGCTGCCAGTACTGAACATGAAGTCAGTTGAACAAGCTGTACGTACAGGTTTGGGGTTGAATTCAAAAATCAATTTATACTCAGTATTTGAGCGTAAAAACTACTTCTATCCTGACTTGCCACAAGGCTACCAAATTTCACAATATTTACACCCAATCGTTGGTGAAGGTGAAATCGAGATTGACTTGCCAAATGGTGAAGTGAAGAAAATTGGTATTACACGCCTGCACTTGGAACAAGACGCTGGTAAGTCTATCCACGATCAACACCCAACAAAGTCATATGTTGACCTAAACCGTTCAGGCAACACATTGATGGAAATCGTATCGGAGCCTGATTTGCGTGATGGCATTGAAGTCGGTGCTTACCTTACAAAACTTCGTATGATCTTGCGTTATTTGGGTACATGTGATGGTAACATGGATGAAGGCTCAATGCGTGCAGACGTTAACATTTCTGTTCGTAAAGTTGGCGATTCAAAATTGGGTACACGCTGCGAAATTAAAAACGTGAACTCTATCAAGGCTGCGCAAGCGGCGATTGATTATGAATCACGCCGTCAAATCGAAATCCTTGAAGATGGTGGCTCTATTGATCAGGAAACACGTCTATGGGATCCTGCGCATAACGTCACACGCTCTATGCGGTCAAAAGAAGACGCGCATGATTACCGTTATTTCCCTGATCCAGACCTGCTTCCACTTGTATTGGAGCAAGGCTATGTTGATGACATTAAAAAGACATTGCCAGAATTACCAGATGAGAAAAAACACCGTTTCATGCAAAATTATGGCCTTGGCGCATATGATGCCAGTGTTTTGATTTCATCACGTTCACGCGCGGATTATTTTGAAACAGTTGCGAATGATCGTGATGCGAAATTGGCTGCCAACTGGGTGATTAACGAGCTTTTGGGTATCCTTAACAAAGATGGCAAAACCATTGAAGAATCTCCAATTTCATCTGAAAACTTAGGTAAACTTGTTGGCTTGATTGAAGACAACACAATTTCAGGTCGTATCGCGAAAGATGTTTTCGCTGAAATGTACGCATCAGGTAAAGATCCTGAAGTGATTGTTGAAGAACAGGGCCTTAAGCAGGTTACAGATACAGGCGCAATTGAAGCTCTTGTTGATAAAGTAATTGCCGAAAACCCAGATAAGGTTGAGCAATATAAATCTGGTAAAGATAAATTGTTCGGCTTCTTCGTTGGTCAGGTGATGAAGGAAAGCCAAGGTAAGGCTAACCCGCAAATGGTCAACGAACTGCTTAAAAACAAGCTATCATAACAAGGCGTTATGTGTTATTTTTGAAGCGCAGATATAAACCTTATCTGCGCTTCATTCAAATTTGAGGTAGTAATGAACGATTACAACACCAGCGCCGATCATGTTGCATTGATCGTAAAAAAGCTTCTAGACTGGTATATGCAGGTATTTCATGCATATGTCGCTGGTAATGTTGCAATTAAGCCGCCATATATCTTGCTTGATTGGCTGCAAAACTCTTCAACAACCTCATCAGATCAACAAAATTTCTATGATGATATGATCGTCCGTGTTGAGGACATTATACGTCTTGCCAATGAATTTATTGATACCCCAAAAATCAATGCGGAAGAATCTAACGCGATATTGGAAAAACTCAATAAGTCTATCGCTGTGCTTTGTGATCACTTGATCCAAGCTAATCTGGATAATGATGGTGATCAAGAAGATCTAATCATACGCTCTGGCCTAAATGCGCAATCCCAGTTGATTAAGGATTTTGAAATTGAACTGGAACGCCGCGCGCGTCACGGCTCTAGCTTTGTGTTAGGCTTGGTGACCTTAAAGTCTACGGACGAGAGCGAAGTTAAAGGACGCAGCACGCAGGATTTCTTTTCAACAGCAGCGGCGATTAAAAAATGCATGCGCGTTTTTGATGACGCCTATGTTTTGACCGATAATGAATTTGCTGTGATGCTCAAAGAAACCGACAGCGATGGCGGTATTCGTTTCTATAAGCGTCTTGACCAGACATTAGATACAACATCAAGCAAGTTGTTATTCTGTGCGTCAGAACCTGTGCCAGGTGACCAAATCGAACATTTATTAAAGCATATGCGCCTTGAAGTTCAAAAGCTTGAGAATGATGACCCGTCTTCGGTCATTCATAAAGAGGTTAGCCCGCTTGAATTATTTATGCAGGAGAATAAAGATGCATAAACACGCAGGTTTTAAAAATCTCTGGGTTGCAAATAGCCCGCTTATCGATCACCGCTTAAGTGAAATTCGTGCAAATACGACATCTAAACGCATTTTTCGCCAGAATGTTAAATTCATTGGTCAGATGATGGCTTATCATGTCACGCTTGATTTACCTTCGACAGCAAAAGTCATTGAAACACCGCTTGAAAGCTTTAATGCGCCGGTGCTGAAAAACGATTTTCCAGTCATTGTACCTATTTTGCGTGCGGGCTTGGCTATGTCTGACGGCCTAGAAGACTTAATGCCAGAAGCCACTGTTGCGCATGTCGGAATGTATCGAAACCATGATACGTTAGAAGCAATTGAATATTTAAATAAGCTGCCTGACCTTAAGGGGCGCGATATTTTGTTAGTTGACCCTATGCTTGCAACAGGGCATTCTGCAGGACTTGCTATTGAAATGATCAAGGCTAAAGGTGCGGATATGGCGCGCGTTAAATTTATGGTTTTGGTTGCCGCACCTGAAGGTGTGAAATATTTGGAAGAATATTATCCAGATATGCAAATTTATACAGCAGCACTTGATAGCCATTTGAATGAACGTGCCTATATTGTGCCGGGTCTTGGTGATGCCGGTGATCGCAGTTTTGGTACAAATTAAGCGCGTAATAACTGATATTTATGAAACACCTATATGCCGACAAGTTTGATTGACCATAAAAGATTATTTGAGACCATGCCGGTGCCACGTTTTTTGGTGGCGGTGGTTGATGACGAATATAAGGTCGTTGAAATAAATAATCGTGCTTTGGAATATTTCGACCGCCGCCGCGATACCATCCTTGGTAAATCAGTCGAAGATTTCATGGATAGCGAAAATGCTCGCCATTTCAATCAATCTTTTGAAGTATGCACGGGGCAGAAAGTCCCTGTAACAATTCAAGCGCTGCCAAACTTACCGGGCAGTATTCGCGTTCATGGTTTCTGGATTAATCCGCTTTTGGACGATAAAGGCAATGTAACATGCCTTGATATCATGGCGCAGCCTGATGCGTCTGATGAATCGATCCTTCAGCGTGAACGTGATGACGCGATTAGCCTTTTAACGTCAATCTTTGACGTGAGTGAGATTGGTATTGTTGTGACAGATCATAACGGCCGTATCGTTCGTGTGAATGACAGTTTTGTCCGTAATTATGGCTGGAAACGTGATGATATCATTGGTTATGACTTCGCGATGTTGCTTACGCCAGATGAGCGCCGTCTAGCGCGTGATAATCACGAAAATTACATTGTCTCAGGTGAGCGCTCTAGCGGTGAAATGAAGTTGATCCGTAAGGATGGTACAATCGCAAACGTTATCTTCACAACGGCAACATTGGAATTATCACAGCGTCGCCGTTTCCAAGTCACGAATTTGATGGATATTACCATGCGTAAGCAGATGGAAGTATCCTTGCAGGTCGCAAAAGAGCAGGCTGATGCCGCGAACCACGCGAAATCATCTTTCCTTGCCAATATGTCGCATGAATTACGGACGCCGCTAAACGCGATTATTGGCTTTAGTGAATTAATGCTCAATGAAACTTTTGGCCCGCTAGCCAATGAAAAATACAAAGAATATATGGGCGATGTCCTGCTGAGTGCGCGTCACTTGCTTGAGATTATCAACGAAGTGCTTGATATGTCTAAAATTGAAGCAGGGCGCCTTGAGCTTGATGAGGAGCCTGTTGATATTGCGGCGCTAATGGAATCTGTAATGCGTATGATGGCATCACGTGCCTTCAGCAGCGGTATTGAACTTGACGACGAAGTGCCAGTAGGGCTTCCAAAACTTTATGTTGATTCACGCTTGATCCGTCAGGTGCTGATTAACTTGATTAGTAACTCAGTCAAATTCTGTAACCGCGGCGGCCATATTTTTGTGAAGGTTGAACTGTTACAGGATGGCGCTATGCAAATCACGGTATCTGATGATGGTGTGGGTATTCCTAAAGACCGCGTGAAAGAAGCGCTTGAACCATTTGGTCAGGTGAAGGATTCAACGCTTGCCGCTAAAAACCAGCAGGGCACAGGCCTTGGTCTACCGCTTGCAAAAGCGATGATGGAATTGCATGGTGGTGAATTGGCCTTGAAATCTGATGAAGGAATGGGTACGGTCGTCACGTTATATATACCGCAACAGCGGGTTCTACATAAACCAGATGATATTAATAGATTTTTGGATAAGCCAGTATAGAAAGTACAAAAGATGAGTATCACTTTGCACGATAGATGTATTGCAGCCGGCCTAAAAATGACAGGTCAGCGTAAAGTCATTATCAATGTACTCGAAAATTCAGATAACCACCTTTCTGTTGAAATGGTGTATGAACGCGCCAAGGCCGAAGATTCTTCGATCTCTCTTGCGACTGTATACCGCACAATGAACTTATTGGATGAACTTGATCTGGTCATTCGTCATGACTTTAATGAGAGCTTCTCGCGCTATGACGTTAATATTGATGACCATTATCACTTGATCGACACTGAAACGAGTGAAGTGATTGAGTTTGAAAATAGCGAAGTTGAAGATATTGTTCGTAAAGTGGCTGCAGAGCTTGGCTATGACTTGGTTGATCATCGCCTTGAAATTTATGGGCATAAGAAAAAGGCTTAATGCAAGCCTATGTTTGAAACATCCCGCCAGCAAACAAAGCTTATCATTGATGGATTATTGCATCGCTGTAATTTAGCGGGCGTGCCTTATTATATTGTCAATACGGGCGGGCATGATGGCTGCGCCATATTGTGTAAGGTCTATGTCGCGGGGCAAGGTGCCTGTCTTTATGGGCAGATGCGCGATATGGAGGGCGAATTAAAATGGTATCAAGTCTTTGATGATGCGCCGAAAATGGAAAGCGAAGTCGACCAATATATCCAAAATGAAATTAGCTTTGATGCAGATTTATGGGTTGTTGAATTTGAACTAACAAGCTTTCTTAACCCATTTGATAATGACGACTTTCTTAACATGGCTTGAGCTTTTATTAAACTTCGTTTATAAGCCATGTCAGAAATTTAGTTTTTTAAGAGTATGTAAGCTATGCCTGCAAATGAAAATCACAGTCCGCGCCGGACCTATGCGATTATTTCGCACCCTGACGCCGGTAAAACAACATTAACCGAAAAGCTTTTGTTATTCGGTGGTGCGATTCAGCTCGCAGGTGAAGTTAAAGCGCGTGGTGACCGCCGCCGTGCAACGTCTGACTGGATGAAAGTCGAACAAGAGCGCGGTATTTCTGTTGCGTCGTCCGTCATGACATTTGAATATAACGGTATTGTCCATAACCTTCTTGATACACCAGGCCACGAAGACTTCTCTGAAGATACTTATCGCGTGTTAACCGCGGTGGATAGCGCGATCATGGTGCTCGATGCGGCAAAAGGTATTGAGGCGCAAACCTTAAAGCTTTTTGAAGTATGTCGTCTGCGTGATATTCCAATCATTACCTTTGTAAACAAGCTTGACCGTGATGGCCGCGAGCTATTTGAGCTACTTGATGAGATTGAAGACAAGTTGCAGTTAAGTGTTGTACCAGCCAGCTGGCCAATCGGCATGGGCCGTGATTTCAAGGGCTGTTATGATATTTTCAATGACGAGTTGTTGATTTTTGAACGTGGTAAAGGCGACAGCCTATCTGATGGTATCACCTGTAAAGGCCTTGATGATCCTAAAATTGACGAACTTTTACCAGCCGATCAAGCCGCAAAGCTGCGTGAAGAAGTTGAAATGGTGCGCGGTGTCTATAGTGACTTTGATCATCAAAGCTATTTAGAAGGCCATATGACGCCAGTTTATTGTGGTTCTGCCATCAATAACTTCGGTGTACGTGAAATTTTAGCGGGCGTTAAAAAATTTGCGCCGCCACCACGTCCACAAACGACAGTAGAGCGCGCCGTTGATCCTGAAGAGAAAAAGGTCAATGCCTTTGTTTTCAAGATCCAAGCGAATATGGATCCTAAACACCGTGACCGTATGGCTTTCGCGCGTATATGTTCAGGCACATTCCGCCGCGGTATGAAGCTTAAGCATGTCCGTTCAGGTAAAATGCTAACATTACACTCACCGCAAATGTTCTTTGCGCAAGACCGTGAAATGGCTGAGTATGCATATGCAGGTGATATTATTGGTATTCCTAACCATGGTAACTTGCGTATTGGTGATGGCTTGACTGAGGGTGAAGAATTGCACTTCACAGGTATTCCAAGCTTCGCGCCTGAAATTATGCAGCGCTGCGTGCCTGAAGACCCAATGAAGGCAAAACACTTAGCACGCGCATTGGAACAGATCGCTGAAGAGGGCGCGGCCCGTATCTTCAAATCTGCAATTGAATCTTATTATATTGTGGGTGTGATTGGTTCATTGCAGTTCGACGTGTTAATTGACCGTATCCGTACGGAATTCAACGTCCCTGCAAAGTTTGAAACAACGAGCCTTTATACCGCACGTTGGCTTGAATGCGATGATCCACGTAAGTTGAAAGCATTTATTGATGCAAGCGGCAGTGCCATTGGTTATGACCATGACCAAGACCCAGTATTTTTGGCGCGTAACGCATGGCATTTACAAGATGCACAAGACAAAAACAAAGACATACGCTTTGTTGCGACCAAATAATAAATTATCTTAAACGATATAAATGATTTTTAATGCCACAAGAATAGTGGCGTTAGAGCGCGCAAAGATATGCGCGCTCGGCAGGAGTAATCTTAAAGTGTAACTTGTGCAGTATAGCCTGCAGAAGGTGCACCAAGTTTCTCACCAAATTTTTGTTCAGCGCGCTGCAAAAAACTTGCATTGATTGAATTTTCTTTATCTTGTGCGGCTGTAAGGGCTACTAAATCGCTCAACTTCGTTGCTCCGTTAAAATTATTTTTCATCAAGACTTCCTTAAAAGTTATACACAATTTAACATTATACCATAAATTTGGCAATAGTTTAATTGGGTATTTTACAAAGTTTTTTTAGGATTTCCTTGCGCAAAAGGCAAGTTTTGGAAATATGTATATAAAACTTGGTAAAACCCAAATTATTACTATTTGCTAATTAAATTTTATTCGCGAGCGCCTGAATTGGTGCTGGTGCTGAATCTTCAAGTTGGAAGTTACCAAGCATTTTAATGTCATTTGCAGC
>JASBUS010000082.1 GCA_030147745.1 Alphaproteobacteria bacterium | reverse complement strand
CGTGAGCGGAAATTCTAAATGTCGCGCTACACTTCATAAAAACCTCACTTTAGAAAGATGCAATGTATTTATTTATAAAAAAGCCGACCAAAAGGTCGGTGATAAATGGCGCGCCTGTAGGGATTCGAACCCCAAACCTCCTGATCCGTAGTCAGGTGCTCTATCCAGTTGAGCTACGAGCGCTGAAAGTTGTGTGAAAATAACCAACCTCTTATATAATTGCAAGGCCTTTTTTCAGATTTTTTATATTTTTTTTATTTGCCCCATTTTTGGCGTTAAAACCAACAAATTCGCATAAGTTTATCTGCCCGATAGACAAATCATTTTAGGCGCTATACAATATGCGTGTAAAACTTCTGTATATTTATGAAGTTATCTCTTTGTGGTCATTGACCTCTTCTCTATAGTGCCGTAAAAATTATTGTGTGAATTCACAAACACATTAACACAATGTCGTTTACGGTATATCGAACAAGATAATAAATTTGAAGGCAGCTGCTTCGTCATGAAAAAACTATTATTACTTTCCGCATTAACGCCAATTATTGCTTTGAACCCTCTTTCTGCCAAGGCGCAGGATGCAGGTCAGCAGGACACATATGCTAAGAAACCGGCTTTACTAGTAACAACTGATCCGCTTCCAGAAGCGTTGACCAAAGAAGTTTACACAAAGCCATCAAGAACAGCGGACATCACCAAGCAAGATTTATTGCAAGGTTATTACGGTAACGAAGCCACAATCGTTGGCCGCAAAATTAATGAGCTTAATATCGACCTTGGCAATCTTCGCCAAGAAGTCCGCGCATCATCTGCACGTTTGGTTGACTTGCAGCGCGCAGGTCAAGATGTTGCGGCAGATTACTTCGCGAATGTTGCGACCATCAGCACACAGCTGCAATCAGGTACAACACCGGGCAACCCACGTTTGGTTCAAAAATTGGCGAACGCACAGGACAGCCTTGATCAACTTTCAAACAACATCACACATTTGAACGAATTGACTGTTGAAATTAAAAACAGCCAATCTGTTGCAAATTACCTTCTTGAAACCGCTCGCCAAGCTTACGGCATTTCTGGCGCGATTGAAGAAGACCACGTGATGCTTGCGAAGCTTGAAGATGAAATTGAACATACGTCAACACTCGTTCGTCGCCTACTTAACAATGTAAACGACGATGTATCACGCACAGCAAGCTATTTGAGCACTGAGCGTAGCAACCTACGTACAATGTCATTGGCAATTACATCTGGCGACTTGATGGGCAAGAGCCTTTCACGTCACCCATTCTCACGTTCACCACAATATGCGGTTGATCCTGCAACAATGGCAAGCTATGGCGGCGAATCTTACCGCGGCACACATCCTGCTGTTGCAACACCAAAAAATCAGCTTCTAGCGAAAATTCGCTTTGAAAAAGATAACGTGAATTACGAACAATCCGTTTACGGCGCGATGCGTAAAGCTTTAGAAGAATATCCAAATGCGATGTTCAAGCTTGTTGCTATCTATCCTGAAACAAGCAACGCAGCGCAAGCGGCATTAAGCTCAACAGCAGCACGCCGTAAAGCTGAAGACGTATTACGTAGCATGACTGAAATGGGCATGCCTATGGATCGTCTAGAGCTTGGCCAATTTGCAAGCATGGATGCAGATGACAGCGAAGTTCACATCTATATTCACTAAGCTGAATTAAGTTTTGACCAAAAAGGCGCTGAAGATCACTTCGCGCCTTTTTCTTTTGCGCAGCGTCATCCCGAGCGTAGCCGAGGGATCCATTGCACAATACCACCAAACAAGATCTCTCCACTGCGGTCGAGATGACATTTAAAAACTTTCTATCTATATTTCATTAAGCTTTTCTATGTTATGATTTCCCCTCAATATTACAAAGGGGACTGAAATGATTCAATCATCACTTAAATCTTGTCTTGTTGCTGCGTTAATCTCCACATCATCACTTGGCTTCGGCTTTGCACATTCGGCGCAGGCGGAGACAACGCTACCGCTCAAAAATGTTGTGGCGACAACAAGCGGCCTTGCCCTTTATGAACATAAGGGCGAAGTGACGGGCAACGATACCCTTAAACTTTCTGTCCGCCTTGATGGTGTTGATGATGTTTTAAAAAGCTTGATCGTCCTTGATAGCAAAGGCCAGATTGGCGGCGTGTCCCTGCCCGGCCGCAGCCCCCTTTCACAGCTTTTCCGCGATTTGCCATTTGAACGCGGGGATTTAAATTCCCTTGTGGGTTTGCTCAACGCCCTACGCGGCGCAGAAGTGCAGCTTGATACAGACAATATTCGTGGGCAATTGATGAATGTCTCCGCCGAGAATGAACGCACACGTGACGGCGTCATTACCCGCCACCGCTTAAGCGTCCTCACCAAAGACGGTATTAAAACCGCCGTGATTGAAGATTTAGGCCATTTAAAATTCACTGACCCAGAAGTCAATGAACAACTTAAATATGGACTAGAAGCCCTGTTTGATAACCGCATCCAAGACCGCCGTAATGTTGAAATCACCCTCAAAGGTGAAGGCAAGCGCGATGTATCGATGGCCTATATTCAAGAAGCGCCACTTTGGAAAAGCGCGTACCGCCTTGTTGTGCCAAAAGATAGCAGCACAGATGCCAAAGCCATTGTTCAAGGTTGGGCGGTGTTAGAAAACACCACAGGACAGGATTGGGATGATGTGCATGTCACGCTGATGTCAGGTTCGCCTGTCACTTACCATCAGGCACTTTATGAAAGCTACCACGTGTCGCGCCCAGAATTACCGGTTAAAATTATGGATCGTGTTATGCCGCGCACCGATAGCGGCGTGATTGAATATGCCGAAGAAGATGGCGCGATGAATAATTTTGGCGGCATGAAAGAAGCCCGCCTTGAGAAGAAAAGCTTTAACGGTCTTGGCGCTGCCCGCAGTATGGTTATGGCCGATATGGCCGCCCCAATGGAATCGATGGAAATGATGGCATCATCTATGCCTGCCGCGCCAATGCTTGCACAAACCGTTAACGCGGCGGCAAGTGAAACCGCATCACAAATGGTGTTTAAATTCCCCTATACGGTTGACCTGAAAGCTGGCCATAGCCTCATGCTGCCATATGCGCAGTTAAACCTGCCCGCAGAGCGCCTTTATGTGTATCAACCTGAAACCAACGGCACGCACCCGCTTGCATCCGTATTGGTGAAGAACACATCGGACAGCGCCCTACCCCCAGGGATTTTGACGCTTTATGACCGTGAAACACAGAGCAATATTTTACATGTGGGCGATGCGGAAATGCCGCTTATCCCTAAAGGTGAAGACCGCCTGATTAATTTCGCGCTTGATACAAACACCAAGATTGACCGCCAAGAAGAAGGCGACCGCACCCTTGGCCTTATCAAGCTTAACCGCGGTGTGTTAACGCAAGAAGTCGTCTATGAAAACACCACGACCTACACGATTAAAGCACCTGCCGAAGAAAGCCGCCTTGTGATGATTGAACATCCACGCCGCGGTGGCTGGGATATTATCGGTGACCTTGCAGAGAAAGCCGATAAAACCCTCACCCATTATCGTATCAAAGTTGACGTCAAAGCCGGCGAAAGCAAAAAGCTGCCTGTCACGCTACGCAATAAAGGGCAAGAGAGCATTTCCCTTGTCAGCATCCATCCAGATGATATTGCACAGCGCCTACGTATAGTCGGCAAGGACATTGACCCCAAAGTCAAAGACGCACTTGAGAAAGTCGCCACAATGCGCCAAGACATGGCGAAGGATGAAATGGCCCTCAACCAACTGCGCCAAGAACGCAACCGCATCACGCAAGACCAAAACCGCATCCGCGAAAACTTGCGCACCGTATCGCAAAACAGCGCCATTGGTAAACGTTATCTGGACAATCTAGATAAACAAGAAACGCAGCTTGAAGGCCTTCTTGATCAAGAAGAAAAGCACCAAGAAAGCCTCAACAAAAAACGCGAAGAACTAAGCGCTTACGTGAATGGGCTAAAATTGTAATAAGCCGAAAGCTTTCAACATTAGAGCCAACATTAATTGTTGGCTCTTTTTATATAGACTCTTTACAACCTAATTGAGAATGATTATCATTAGCGCCGAAAGCAATAATAAGGGGGCATGATATGACACAGCCACATAATCCGCATGTTGAACAATTAAACCAAAGCCATGGACGTAAGCGTTATGACTTAATCGACCTAAATGTCGTTAAGTCTGTTGAAACCGCCCCAGGCACATATACAGTTTATCTCTCGATTGATGCGGATTATGATGCAGATATCAGTCAGCATATTAATATGGCGAAAGCGGCGCAAACATCTTTTGTGGCGCAGGCAGGACATTACTTTCCCGTTGGCAGCGGACTTGGCATTCCCCCGCAGCATGATCCTGCCCTGCTCGACCGTATTGTTAAAAATCTAGCCGCCGCGCAAAGTGATGACCGCGATTATCTTGCGCCACATGGCGGTTATGCGGGGCCTGATTTATCATCGCCGAGTGATGCCTTGCTGCAAAAACTGGTCAACAGCACGTTGCCAACAACACAGTCACAGCGCTTGCAGGCTATCCTTAATAATCCGAAAGATTTGGCGGAGCTTAAAGCAACTTATGATGTGGCGGATTTATTGGAGATTTTTCCAAACATATTATCCGCCAAAGATATTTGGACACTGCAGCCTGAAATTTCAATGACCAAAACCTACACAATTTTGCCTGAACCTGATTTATCAGCGGCTGAACAAAAACCATGCTTTAGCGTGTCCGTTCGCCTGCAAAAAGCCGAAAGCCCGCAGCGCTTATTTGGTGAAGCCCCAAATACATCACGCGTGCATGAAGGCGCAGCTTCACGCTTCCTTTGCACCCTTAAGGCTGGCGATACCTTGCCCGTTGTCAATTTGGTGAAACCGCAAAAAGGCTACAAAGGCACATATGACGCCGCGCGTGATGTGGTTTTTGTGGCGCAAGGTAACGCACATGAACGCAGCCTATCTTATCTCTATGAAAAACAGGCGGATGCCAATGCGCTGAAGCAGCAATTTATTTTGGTGTCAGGCTTTAAACGAGAACAAGACATTCCCAAGAACACCGCCTTTAACGCCCTTGCGCAAAATGGCACATTAAGCCGCATTTATTACGCCCTATCACGCGATAAAAGCGCCCCGCGTCAGGATGCACATGAACATTACTGCACAGGCAAACGCGTCACGGATATTTTGAATGATATAAATCTGAACAGCCTGCAAAGCCCCGTCTTTTATGTCGCTGGCAGCAATGAATTTTGCGCCTCAGTTAAAACACAAATTGAACAGACGCTCGGCACATCCGTCGACATCCGCGTATCAAATTCAAAAACGCGCATCCAACGTCCATCTATTGCGTGCTGATATCGATTAGGGTTTAGGCGCAGGCTGCTGCGGCGGCTTTTTCTGTGGGTTCGGTTTCGCCTGATCATCACGCTCTTCATCGCGCGGTGATGGCTTAACTGGTTTAATGTTAACCCACGGCACTGGTGATATCGGCGAAATTCTACTCATTCATCTTCTCCCTTTTCTTCCCCCCTATTGCTCGCATGTTAGGCGGAATGATGTCAAGAAAACTATTCATCTTCCTGCTGACGGCGGAAGGCATCTAGCCCCATTTCGTCGAGGGTATCGCTTTCTTTTTTGGCCTGGATGCGCGCTTCTTCTTCGGCGCGGCGTTCAGCGGTGATTTCGGCTTTTTTAAGTTCAGCAAAGGCGGCGCGGACATCTTCACGGGCGACTTCTATGGTTTTTTCTAGCGTGGCGCGCTTTGCATCAATTTCGTCTATTTTGATGCGCATGCCTTCGACATAGGGGCCAAAGAAGCTTTGTGTATCTATGCCTTCCATATTCTGCATGGCTTCGCTTTCATGGGCGATTTCATCAAGCATAGCTTGCTTTTTATTCTCGAGCCGCTCTGCTTCACGATATAAATCAGCCAAAACCTGCTGTTTATCATCAACGGTTTTCTTATAAAGCTTAATTAATGGGTCAAGATTTGCCATTTAGCTTATTGACCTTTTTGTTCGTTGCCGCCC
Source organism: Alphaproteobacteria bacterium (assembly GCA_030147745.1). GTDB lineage: Bacteria > Pseudomonadota > Alphaproteobacteria > Micavibrionales > Micavibrionaceae > UBA2705. Next base: position 29,778 of record JASBUS010000082.1, on the reverse strand, counting down.
GCCTGCGCTGGTTTCGGCGCACCTAGGATTTGATTTAATCGGGCAAAGCCTTCATCGACTGATGTTTGTTCATCCTTGTTCTGACGCAAGAATTCCTCAATTTGTGGGTAAAGCTTAATCGCTTCATCGACAGCAGGGTCAGAGCCCTTACGATATGCACCAAGGCGGATCAATTCCGCCATATCTTCATAAGCGGTCAAAACCTGTTTCGCGCGGCGTAATGTAGCGTTTTGAATGTCATTAAAACAATTGGGCAGTGAACGCGAGACAGACTTTGTTACATTAATCGCCGGATAGCGGCCACGATCCGCAATAGCGCGCTCCATCACAATATGCCCATCAACAATACCGCGCACAGCATCTGCAACAGGTTCGTTATGATCGTCACCTTCAACAAGGACGGAGAATATGCCCGTAATCGCGCCCTCGCCCGCTTTACCAGGGCCTGCACGTTCCAATAAGCGCGCCAATTCGCCGAATGTCGTTGGAGGATAACCTTTTGTGGTTGGCGGCTCACCCGCGGAAAGGCCAATTTCACGCTGCGCCATGGCGAAACGTGTGATCGAGTCAATTAAACACAGAACTTGCTTACCCTGCGCACGGAAATATTCCGCCACAGCCAAAGTCATATAGGCCGCCTGACGGCGCATCAAAGCAGGTTCATCACCTGTTGCCACAACAACGACGGAGCGCGCAAGGCCGTCTGGCCCTAGGTCGTCTTCTAAGAATTCCTGAACCTCGCGGCCACGTTCGCCGACCAAACCGATAACAGCAACATCAGCTTCCATATAGCGTGCCATCATCGATAGCAAGACCGATTTACCAACACCAGAGCCCGCAAAAATACCCATACGCTGGCCTTGGCAAATTGGGGTAAAGCTATTTACCGCGCGTACACCCAAATCAAGTTTAGGCCCCATGCGGGTACGGGTATGTGCATTAGGCGGGCTGTTTTTTAACGGCACAGGATGACCACCCAAACGCAGCGGACCAAGGCCATCAACAGGCTCTCCCAAAGCGTTAATCACACGGCCAAGCCAAGATTCATCTGGCAGAACGACGGGCTGTGTATCTTGAATAATCGCGCGGCAGCCAAGGCCAATGCCTTCCAATGTGCCAAAAGGCATTAATAGCGCACGGTTTTCACGAAAGCCGACAACCTCACACGGCACGTCCTTATCAGGGCGTGGGCGCAAATGCACCATTGAACCAATCGATAATTCATTACCAAAGCCAGCAATTTCAACCAATAAGCCCAGAACTTTTGTCACACGGCCATAAAATTCATGGTCGGTGAGCTGTTCTATCGCGGCTTCGGCTTTTTGGTATAATCTGTCCATAAAATCTAAGAAAATCAGTGATGATTGTGATATGCGTGGATATGCATTTAGCCCTTATTATACATGAGTTGATCCATTATAAGTGAAAAATGTTAAAATAAATTTGTTAAGGTTGTTAATATTTGTTAATATATTAGATGTGTGGGTTAACTTTTTGCACATATTTGCGCTTATTAGTTAGCATATCGAAGAATTTGTGTGTCTGCGGCTGCAAGGGTCGTTTGTATATTATATTTATAAGGAAAATGAGCACATGCGTGTATTATTGGTAGAAGACGATACATCAACAGCCAAAAGTATTGAATTAATGCTTAAATCCGAAGGTTATGTTGTTGATACAACCGACCTAGGTGAAGATGGTCTAGAAATTGGTAAAATCTATGACTATGACATTATCATTCTTGACCTTATGTTGCCTGACATGGATGGTTACGATGTTTTGAAAGCCTTCCGCGCATCAAAAGTTGAAACACCTATTCTGATCCTTTCTGGCCTTGCCGAAATGGAAAACAAAATTAAAGGTCTGGGCTTCGGCGCAGATGACTATTTGACCAAGCCTTTTGACAAGCGCGAATTGGTTGCACGTATTCAGGCGATTGTTCGTCGTTCACAAGGTCACGCACAGAGCGAGATTAAAACAGGCAAAATCACTGTTAACTTGGATGCACGCACAGTGCATATCGACAATCAACCACTTCACCTTACAGGTAAAGAATACGGCATTATTGAGCTTCTTTCCCTTCGTAAAGGCACGACTTTGACCAAAGAAATGTTCCTGAACCACCTTTATGGCGGTATGGACGAGCCAGAAGTTAAAATTATCGACGTGTTTATTTGTAAACTACGTAAGAAAATTGAAAAAGCCGCTGGCGGTGAAAGCTATATTGAAACTGTTTGGGGTCGTGGCTATGTCCTTCGTGACCCACAGCAAGAAGGCAAAGCTAAAGCTTCAGCTTAATCTAGTGCAATGAAGACATTTATATGTCATGCGATAAGTTTTTTAGCCAAGACAGCATCAGTTGTCTTGGTTTTTTGTTTGCTCGCCTGCCTTGGCGTCACAAAAATCATGTGGCTGAATTATTTTCCGCCTTTTATGTTTCAATATTTTATTGGCGCTGGCGTTTTAACGCTCATTTTCGCCCTGCTCCGTAACAAGAGATGGCTGCTGCTGAATATCGCCACGCTGATGATTACGGGCGGCACATATATTGAGGCCAACAACCTGCATATGCCTATTCCATCAATCACAGAAGAAGATAGCTGGCGTTTAAACATCATCAGCTTTAATCAACTGCGCTATAACGATCAAATCGGTGCATTCCTTAACCGCCCAGATGTGCAAAAAGCCGATGTCATTGTGGTATTGGAAGCGAACAAGCACACCAAAGATGCCGCAGATAAATTAGAAGGCATCTTCCCTCATCAATTCCGCGCTCTGGGCTTAAGTTCTAAATCCATGGTGATCCTCAGTAAATATCCGCTTGAGAGCTTAAAGCGTGAGCGTTTTTTTGCCGACGACCCTGCCGAAAATTTCTTAGTTAGCTTTAATATTCGTCCAAATCAAGAAACAAACCCTGCGCAAATCATTGCAGCTCACACCAAGGCGCCTATACCCTATCGCCGCATAACGGAACGAAATGCTGAATTAGTGCGCCTTGCGGCTGTTATTAATGCCGCGCATAAAGACCATGCAGTCATCGCGCTCGGGGATTTGAATATCACGCCTTATAACTTGAACTTTAAAACGCTATTGAAGCAAACTGGCCTCACCCTCCCCTATGGCAATATGAACGCCCCCGCTCATAGCTGGCCGCGTTTTGCGCCGTGGTTTTTGCGCTTTCAAATTGACCATATGCTTATCAACAACAATGTCACAACAATCTCTTTTAAGACATTAGATGCTGCGGGGTCAGACCATCTGCCGATTAGCGGTGATTTTTGGGTGCATAATGTGCCAAAATCGCATTGACATAATTATAATATCCATTGTACTCAAACGATTAATCAGATATACTCCCCACCATATTAAACATTTAGAATTTGCTGAGTTTGACATGCCGTTAAATATACCAAATATATTAACGCTTCTGCGTATCCTTACATTGCCTTTGCTGCTTTGGCTTATTTATATGAACTCAGCCACAGCCGCGCCATGGGCTTTTGCGCTATATGTCTTAAGCGCGATTACGGATTTCTTTGACGGTTACCTTGCCCGCAAGCTTAATCAAACCTCAGCATTTGGTACATTTATTGACCCAATCGCCGATAAAATATTCGTCCTCGGCGTGTTATTGGTCTTGGTTGACCTCTCTATTCTTGATGGCTTGTGGCTGATCGCCGTTTTGATTATTATTATCCGCGAATTACTTGTTTCAGGCCTACGTGAATTTTTAGGGCCTTATAACGTAAAACTGCCAGTGACTAAATTGGCAAAATGGAAAACAACCGTACAAATGGTGGCGTTAGCGACATTGATTTTAACGCCGCTTCATGCCCTCGCCTACAGCGTTGGTTTAGGTTTTCTTGGGGTAGCTGCATTACTGACATTCATTACAGGGACGCAATATTTAGCGTCTGGCATCAAGGCAATGGGGGATATTGACGCGAAATGAGCATAAAAACACGACCGGCGGTTATCGCCACAATTCAAACCCAAGTCGCCGTTCCATGCAGCCATGCTGACCATAGCTGCAGCACACCGCTTTTTGTGACCTTTAACAACCTTAGTGATAAAAAAGAACATATCGCCCTTGTCTATAGCGGTGATATTTGGACACCTGAACAGAAAAATGATGCTAATCCATTAGTCCGCATCCATTCAAAATGCCTGACAGGTGATACATTTGGTTCAAAATTATGTGATTGCGGGCCACAGCTGCAACATGCCCAAAGCAGCATCGCCAAACATGGCGGTGTATTGCTGTATATGGATCAAGAAGGCCGCGGCATTGGCCTTTATAACAAACTGAAATGTTACTTCCTTAAGGCGACCCAAGGCTTGGATACTTATGAAGCTAACCGCCATTTAAACTTCCCAGATGATTTGCGTGATTACACATCTGCTGTTGAAATGCTGCATGCGTTGAATATTGAGCGCGTGAAGTTATTGACGAATAACCCTGATAAGGCAGAGCAAATTCAGCAGCACGGCATCGAAATTGCTGAAATGGTCAATACACCAACCTTCGAAACCGAAGAAAATCATGACTATTTGGCTTGCAAGAAAAAGAAAACGCAGCATAATCTAAACGTTAAATAAAAACGATTCATCTTTAGTCTAAAGAGGCCGAAAAGCACGCAATGGATTACCAAAAGCTGCGCCCATTATTATTTATGTTTCCTGCGGAAACGGCACATTCCCTCGCTATCAAAGCGTTAAAATCAGGCTTTGTGAAACCACGCGCTTCTACTGATGATTTTTCTGCCCTTAAAACACAGCTTTGGCATTTAAACTTCCCGACCCCTGTTGGCCTTGCCGCGGGTTTTGATAAAAATGCGGATGTTATTCCTGCCCTTCTCGGTCTTGGCTTTGGTTTTGTTGAATGCGGCACAGTTACGCCGAAACAACAAATTGGTAATCCTCGCCCGCGTATTTTCCGCTGCCCTGAACAGCGCGCGGTGATTAACCGCATGGGTTTTCCCGGTAAAGGCGTTCAGGCGTTTAAGGATAATTTTGCGAAATTTTTGGCACAAAAACCGCGCCCACAAGGCGTTGTTGGCATTAATATTGGCATGAATAAAGACCAGACCAACCCTGCCGATGATTACCGCCGCTTAATAGCACAAATCGGTGCGATGGCGGATTATATCACCATCAATATTTCATCCCCAAACACACCGGGTTTACGTGATTTGCAAAAGCGTGATGCCTTTTTGGATATCACAAGCGCCGTGCTAGAGGCACGTACCAAATATTGCAGCACCGACCATCCACCGCCTGTTTTGGTGAAACTCGCCCCTGATTTAAGCGAAGTTCAACAAGCAGAACTTGCGCAGGCCGCACTTGATAGCGGCATTGATGGGCTAATTCTGACCAATACGACCCTTGCCCGCCCCGCAGACCTCCCTGAAAAATTCGCGGCGGAAAAAGGTGGGCTTTCAGGTGCGCCTCTTAAGGAAAAATCAACGGAAATCATTCATAATTTTTATGCACTGACCAAAGGCCAAATTCCGATTATCGGCGTTGGCGGCATTGAAAATGCGGCGGATGCCTATGATAAAATTAAAGCAGGCGCGTCGATGGTTCAGCTTTATAGTGCACTGGTTTATCATGGGCCTTATTTGGCGCATGACATTAACGAAGGTTTATTAAAATTATTACAAAAAGACGGCTACACGCATATTTCAGAAGCCGTCGGGGCAAACCACAAAGGAGAAATCCCACATGAAATTCGGGCTTAATTTATTTCTGACGACATGTCTTGTTTTATCAGGCGGGTATATCAACCCGAGCCACGCGGAAGACGCACCAAGCGCAGCTATTGAAGCGGTTGCAGAAGAACCGACTTTAGAGACCACTGTAGAAGCTACTGTCGAAGATATTGCTGACACAGTTGAAGAAACAGTAGAAAGCGTTAGCGAATCCGTCGATGAATTAGAAGCCATCGCGGATGAAACAACAGCTCCACAAACAGCATCCGAAGACGAAGTCAAATTAATGCCTGCAGTTGCGATGCATGGTGACATTAAATATCTGACCGATTTCAAACATTTTGACTATGTGAATCCTGATGCACCAAAAGGCGGTAAACTTCGCCAACACGAGATTGGTGGGTTTGATAGTTTGAACCCATTTATCGTTAAGGGGTCAAAGGCTGACGGCGTAAATTTTCTGGGTGCAAGCCTGCTTTATGGCGCGTTGATGACACAAAGTGCCGACGAACCATTCACCATGTATGGCTATATTGCTAAGGGCATAAAAATGCCTAAAGACCGTAGCTGGGTTGGTTTTGTTATTCGTGATGAAGCCAAATGGCATGATGGCACACCAATCACCGCTGCGGATGTGAAATATACATTTGAACAAATGCTTGAACATGGCATGCCGTTTTTCAAAGCTTATTACGGCGATGTTGATCAAGTTGAAATATTGTCCGATAAGGAAATTAAATTCACGTTCAAACATAGCTTGAACGCTGAACTACCATTGATTTTGTCGCAATTAACCATCATCCCAAAACATTACTGGGAACGTGAAGAAAACGATATCAGCAAGACAAACCTCACGCCACCACTCGGCAGTGGCCCTTACAGAGTGAAAAGCGTTGATGCTGGCCGTTCAATTAGTTACGAGCGCGTCAAAGACTGGTGGGCGAAAGATATTCCAATCAATGTTGGCCGTTATAATTTTGATGAAATCCAATATGATTATTACAAAGATTCAAATGTTGCCTTAGAAGCCTTCCTTGCAGGTGAATATGATGTGCGTTTAGAAAACTCATCACTTCAGTGGCAAAATGGGTACGATTCCCCTGCGCTGAAACAAGGCAAAATCATCAAAGGTGAATTCCATCATGAGCGCCCAGCAGGCATGCAGGCCTTTATCTATAATATTCGCCGTGATGTTTTCAAAGACATCAAAGTGCGCGAAGCAATTGCCTATGCCTTTGACTTTGAATGGTCGAATAAACAATATGCCTTTGGTGCGTATAAGCGTAACCAAAGCTATTTTGAAAATTCAGAGCTTGCCGCGCATGATTTACCAGATGCACGTGAAATCGCGTTTTTAGAAAAATATCGCGGCCGCATTCCTGACAGCGTCTTTACCGAAGTTTATAAAGCGCCCGAAACAGATGGCAGCGGCAATAACCGTGATAACCTGCGTAAAGCAAAAATGATTTTGAAAGAAGCTGGCTATGTTTTGGGTAAAGATAAAGTCGTTCACAACCCAAAAACAGGCGTGAAATTAGAATTTGAGATTTTGGGCGTTTCCCCATTATTTGAACGCTGGACATTGCCATTCATCAAAAATCTTGATCGCATCGGCATCAAGGCGAATTTCCGCATCATTGATCCTGCACAATATCAAAACCGTGTGAGCAGCTTTGATTACGATATGATCATCGGCACGATTGCGCAGTCTGAATCCCCTGGGAATGAACAGCGTGATTTCTGGAATTCTGCCAAAGCTGATATGCAAGGTTCACGCAATTACATCGGCGTGAAAGATCCTGTGATTGACGAGATTATTGAGGAAATTATCCAAGCCCCTACTCGTGAAGATTTGGTCGCGCGTACCCGCTCACTCGACCGCATCTTGCTGGCAAACCACTATGTTATTCCGCAGTGGTATTTGGATACATGGCGCATTGCCTATTGGCACACATTAGGCTTCCCTGAAGGGCTTTCGCCGCAAACACCGGGCTTTACTGACCTTTGGTGGGCGAAAGACGGAGGCGCTGAATAATGAGCGCTGCGTCTAATGGGTCAGACATTGCGCTGATCATCCCTGCCCGCTATGGTTCAACGCGTTTTCCGGGTAAGCCCTTGGTAAAAATCGCTGGCGTGACCATGCTTGGCCGCGTTGTCGATATTGCGAAAAAAGTGCAAGCCCTTCACCCGAATATCGCCATTGCCGTCGCAACGGAAGATCAACGCATTGCGGACCACTGCGCGGAATTAGACGTGCGCTGCATTATGACGTCAGACCAATGCCCCACAGGCAGCGACCGCGTACTTGATGCCGCGGCGCAGATTGGTGACCATATTCGCTTTACCATTGGCCTGCAGGGTGATGCGCCCTTCACGCCTTATGAAGCGATCAATAAGATGATTGCAACCTATCAAAGCGCGCCTGAGCATACTGAAGTGCTGACGCCTGTTATTCGCCTACGCTGGGCAGAACTAGACGAGCTGCGCGAAAGTAAAAAGATCACGCCATTTTCGGGGACAACAGCCATTGTTGACACAGCAGGACGCGCCTTGTGGTTTTCAAAAAACATCATCCCCGGCATTCGCAAGGAAGATAAACTCCGCGCGAGCGGTGATGACTTCTCACCTGTGCATCAGCATTTAGGGCTTTATGGTTTCCGCCGCGATATTCTTGAAAAATTCGTGAAATGGCCGCAAGGGCATTACGAAGAACTTGAGGGACTAGAGCAGCTACGCTTGCTTGAAAATGGCGTCGCTATCCATACTATCACACTTGATGTGCCACTTGGCCTTGTACAGGCGGGCGTTGATAGCCCCGAAGACGTTACCCGCGCTGAAGACGCATTAAGAAAATACGGCAACCTTGCTTAATCTTATTCATATAGTGTATGATAAGCATAGCTGTTTATCGGCATAAAAAGAATAATAACTATAAAAACAATAAGATAGGTATAGAGCGTCGTGACCCGTTTATTTATTTGCCGCCATGGCAATACATTTGGTCCTAATGACATTCCCCGCCGTGTTGGCGCACGTACAGACATTCCTTTGGTTGATAGCGGCGAAGTCCAAGCCAAGGCGCTTGGCGACCATTTTAAAGCAGAGAATATTACATTTAACCGCGCCTTTTCATCACGTTTACAGCGCACACGCCAAACCGCCGAAATTATTTTGGAACGCCTTGGCGATACGCAGAATGTTGACCCGCTAAATTTCCTCAATGAAATTTTCTATGGTCCTGATGAAAACAAAACTGAAGAAGAAGTCATCGCCCGTATTGGCGCTGAAGCCATCCAAAAATGGGATGATGAAGCGATTGTCCCTGATGGCTGGGAAGCCAATCCAAATTTCATTATTGGCGATTGGCTCTCTTTTGGGGATTATGCGCGCCACCATTTCAAAGAACAAAATATTTTACTTGTGACATCTAATGGCACTGCACGTTTTGCGCCACATTTAACGGGTGACTTTATCCGCTTCAAAAAGGCCAATGATATAAAGTTAAAAACCGGCGCTTACGGTATTATCACTTATGATGGCGATAAATGGGTAGTTGAGGCGTGGAATATCCGCCCCTAAAATAATAATCAGCGTTAAAAGAAACTTAGAATAAATCTAGCAAGGCGCTCTGTTCAGGGCTTGCCAATGTTGTGCTTTGCTGTGTCAATTGAATGCGGGTTTGTAGCGCCAATAAATTCACGCCCTCTTCGCTCAAATCTTTAATCTCATAACCGTCCGCCGCCTCGTTCAACACATCGATAGTGTTTTGTGTGAAGTTATGGCGTGTTTCAACCGTGCTGAGGTAATCACGAATAATCACGCTGTAATTCTGAACGCTATCTAAAGCATAGCGTACCGCTTCACGTAAGGCTTCTTTATCGCCATCCGTTGCGACTTTTGCGCCCGCTAAGCCCAAAGACTGCGCATCATAATTGCGGCCTTCAATAACAATTGGGTTGGCGCTGTCATTGGTAATGATTGAAATTTCATCACCATCAAGCAAGTTGATCCCCGCATATTCATTCGCGGAGATAAATTCATCAATTTCGGCGGTATTGGCATTTAACGCCTTCGCCATTTCGGCAGGGTTCAAATCACCATTAATAATATCCGCAGTTTTACGCAGCAATGATCCAAGGCTGTGCAGTGCGTCTTGTGTTTTATGAAGGACATTTAAGCCCTGCGATATTGCATCAAGTGCAGCACCAAGCTCTTGCGCTTTGCTGCTTAAACGGGTTGATGTGAAATTATCTTCGATCACGCGCAATTTGGCGTTTTGATTGGCTTCAACAGCAGGATCACTATGCGCAACAGAAACATCCGATACATTTTTTGCATCGGTTTTTTGTAATAACGTTGTTCGAATAGCTGACGACATAACAACAGAGTCTGTCATAACCCACCAATTTCCTTTCCTAGGAGCTGCCTCACACTTGCAGCGCATCGATTCCTATCGATCCTTTAACTTTAGCATATAACTACTTAAAAAGATATAAACATCGATAGCAGCATCCCCCACAAAGTGCAAGCAGAGAATTCCATAAAAATTTACGCGCCAATTGTCGCGATATGTTTCAGCAAAAAGTCACGGAAACAGGCAATACGCCCTGAATGGCGTCGTTCCTGCGGATAGACAAAATAGACATCAATGGATGGCGATTCTGCCTCTGGAATAATTTGTTCAAGCTCTGGTGCAGCTTTCACCAAATAATCAGGCAATGCCGCGACGCCAAGCCCGTTACGCGCAGCTTGATACACGGCAGAGAGCGAGTTAATCCAAACAATATCAACAGGCTGGAATGCCGTATCGCTCGGGCGGCGTGATTTAAAACCGATGAAGTCCAAATGCCAGTTCGCATTTTCAAATGGCAAAACCAGCGCGTCTTCTGGATAAGCAATTAAAGTATGCTTTAACAGTGACGCCGCATCCTTTGGCGTGCCACGCTCCTTTAAATAGGACTTAGAGGCGCAGATATTCAGTTTAATGCTCGTCAAATGACGCTGGATAAGGTCTTGCTGCGATGGTTCATATAGGCGGATTGCAGCATCAGCTTCGCGCATACCAAGGTTTAGGACGCGGTCTTCGAGCAAGACGGTTAAATCTATTTCAGGATGTAGGTCATGGAATTCTTTTAAGATCGGCGCAAGCCATGTTGTGCCGAAAAATTCTGCCACGGTAATCGTTAATGGCCCTTCGGCGCGTTCTTTACTATCACCAAGCTGACCTTCAATCATCGCAAGACGGGAGAAAATATCTTTCGCCGCATTATAAAGAAGATCCCCCTGCTCCGTCAAAATAAGGCCGCGCGCATGGCGGTGGAATAACGGTACTCCGATGGAATCTTCCAATGATGAAATTTGTCTGGATACAGCAGATTGGCTTAAGTTAAGGGTTTCACCTGCATGGGTGAAACTGCCCGCAACGGCAACCGCGTGAAAAATCCGTAATTTATCCCAATCCATGCTCATGGGCGATGTCCCTATTTTCTAAAGCAAATCAATAATCTGCTTTATTTATAACACGCCCATAAACAGACTAAAACAAAAACAGTGTTTTACGCCGCTACGGCTTCAGAGTTTTTTTTAGACAAACCATGTTCCGCGATGAAACGGTCCGCTTCAAGCGCGGCCATACAGCCCATGCCCGCCGCCGTTACCGCCTGACGATAGATTTTATCCGTCACATCACCCGCCGCGAATACACCAGGAATGTTGGTTGCGGTGCTGTTTGATGCGCTGATGATATAACCTTCGTCATCCATATCCAGTTTATCTTTAAATACAGATGTTGCTGGGTCATGACCAATCGCGACAAAGGCGCCATCGACTTTAAGTTCGCTCACGTTATTATTCTTAACGTTTCGTATTTTAAGGCCCGTCAAGCCCGGCATAGGCATACCTTCTGGCTGTTCGCCTACAAATTCTTCAATAACGCTATCCCAAATCACTTCGACTTTTTCATGCGCGAATAGACGCTCTTGCATGATGCGTTCAGCGCGCAATTCATCGCGGCGGTGGATTAATGTCACTTTGCTTGCGAAGTTTGTCAGGAACAATGCCTCTTCCACAGCAGAGTTACCACCGCCAATGACAGCGACTTCACGGTTACGGTAGAAGAAGCCATCACATGTCGCACATGCAGATACGCCAAAGCCGCGATATTTCTCTTCACCTTCTGTGCCAAGCCAGCGTGCTGTTGCGCCTGTGCTAATGACAACCGTCTCAGCCTCAATAACATCGCCATTATCTGCAAAAGCTTTGAATGGGCGTGATGAGAAATCGACATCTTTGATCATTGCCGAAATAATTTTAGTGCCGACATTTTCAGCCTGCGCCTTCATTTGTTCCATTAACCAAGGACCTTGGATTGGATCAGCAAAGCCTGGGTAGTTTTCAACATCTGTCGTAATTGTCAATTGACCGCCTGGTTTATCACCAGAAACTAACATCGGTTCCAAATTTGCACGCGCCGCATAAATCGCCGCTGTATAGCCCGCAGGGCCTGAACCAATAATCAAAACTTTTGTGTAATGTTGCGCGGACATCGCTCAATCTCTTTCTTTTTCTTCTTGTCGTCTAAAACTGCATGCAGCCCCATTTCATTGATATGGGGCAATCTTTTATATTTTCAAATGCTGATTAATTACTCTTAGCGGGGTGAATCGGCCTGCGCAAGGGGCTAGGCGCATTTATCCGCGATTAATTCGCGTATTTTTTCGGCGATTAATGCGGCGTCATTCAAAACCATACGCGGCGAAAAGTTCAGCGCAGCATTTTGCGCATCCATTTTTTGTACCGCGCCAATTTCCGCCATATGGTCATGGAAGCGCGCAAATTTGGCATTACCACCCGGTAAATCAAGCACATAGACCGCCTTGCCTGTACTCGCTGCTTCGGACAGCATCGATGCGCTATCTGGCGTAACAATGATATGATCCGCCGCCGCCAAAAACGCAAAATATGGGTTATGCCCCTGCCCATCCCAGAAATAAATATTATCCTGCCCTGTTAGGCCATCAGATAACATTTTGTAATTATCAGCGCCTGTGCGGCGTGAGGCCGTGACCATGACTTGATAATCCGCCGCTGCAAAATTCTTAACCATCGTGATTAAATTCTGCGCCGTCTCATCCGTAAAATCATAGGCCTTACTTTTACCGCCAATCAACACGGCAATACGCCCCTTTGGCTTAGCTTCTACCCATCCTTGCGGCAATAACCATAGCGCCGCTTCACTACGTAGCTTCGCCGCGCAAATACGGTTCGGCGTTGCGTGGGTGACAAACGCATTTTGCCCGCGATAGCGATCATGAAATGGCACGGCGACTAAATCAAACTTACCCGCTGCCCAGCGTGGGTCTTGGAGCTGCACCACAAGCGTGCGGCCCTGACTTTGTTTTTTTATATGTAAGGCGGGTGCGATCGCTTTGCGTCCCGAGGCAATGACTAAATCAGGCCAAGGCGCGTCTGGGACATCGCTGCCCGCCGCATATATATGTGCGCCGCCGCCGCCAATATATGGCGACAATGTCTGCCAAGGCTGTTTAAGAGTAACACGCATCACTTTATGAGATGCAGGCATAAGGTCAGCCATACGTTCCGCCACGCCGATACACTGATTTTCAGTGCCGGCAATTCCTTCGGTGATGACCCAAATATTTAGCGGGGCTTGTGATGGATTTTCTATGCTCATAGTCATTAAAATAAGTGGCGCACATGGTTTTGCAAAGCGTTAAATACAGATTATAGCCTTTTTCCCCCTTGCCCTTGAACTATATAAAGATTATAGATTTATCTGAATATTCATTAAATAACAATTGTTCAGAATTAAAATCAAATTTATAATATTTATTCAAGTTAACGCAATAATCGTAAAGGCCACGGACGTCGATGACCAATAAAAAGCTAGATAAAATTGACAAGACTATTCTAGAAACCCTTCAAAATGATGGGCGCATCACCAATGTTGAACTCGCCAAAATTGCAGGCATTTCAGCGCCGCCTTGCCTACGCCGCGTTAACGCATTGGAAGAAGCTGGCATCATTAAAGGTTACCATGCGGATATCGACAAATCAGCGCTTGGTTACGGTATTTCCGTTTTCGCGAATGTGAAATTGGCTTCACAGACCGACAAAGACCTGCGCGCCTTTGAAGAACTTGTCACGAAATGGGATTTGGTGCGTGAATGTTACCTTATTTCAGGCGAGACTGATTTCTTGCTTAAAATCGTTGCGAAAGAATGGGAAGAATACCAAAACTTTATTTCCAACGAATTGACCGCGACACCTAACGTCGATTCCGTGCGCTCATCAATGGTGATGCGTAACGCCAAAGCCGTTCCGGGTATTCCTATTAAATAATTTCAGTTCAGTTTAGATTGTTTTTAAACGACGATAACTCAATTGCGGGACGCGCATTTGGTGAATGGTTATGCCTGAGATCATCTGCGAAAATTGTTCGCGCTCAAATTTCAAATACAGCGTCGTTGGCGTGCCGTTGCTTTCCTGCACTGTGCAGGTGAAATAGTCCTTAGCGAGCGCGGTTAAATGTGCATCACGCACCGCGTTAAAGCTGCCACCAAACTGTAGGCTTAAGCCCTGCTTTGGCACCATTTTAACATTCATTTCCAAATCAGAATGTGGGTTTTTATAACGCCCGACATATTCCATGACATTTTGCGGCGGCGGCGTTACAGCCGCGATCGGGACAAGGTCATGCATAATCCCGCCGACATTTAACGACATGTTTTGCGCATCCTTAATATGCAGTATGATCGAGAATAACGCATAAGGCACCATGTAGCGCCCATCACCAATAAAGATTAAATCTTTCGTTTCGCCATAAAGTGAAATCTTTTGCGGGTGCTTGCCGCGCGCTAATGTGATGTGCAGCCCCGTTTGGGCGCAAATCCATTGTTCGTCTTGTGTTTCCGTTTCAGCATCATCAGCCATAAGCGGAAACATTAAATCCGCCCCACTTGCCGCCGCAATTAAGCGCGCCGCCCATTTAACGGCCTCAATATCATTATCATTTGAAAGAATGACAACCACAGTTTCAGATTCAGGCTCAATGAATAAGGCCGTCTTAATGCCGTAATATGACCCGCTATGGCCATAGATATGGCGGCGTTGATTGAGCGGAATAATTTGTAGCCCTGCGCCATAAAAGCTTGGTGTATCGCCGGCTAATGGACGTTTTTTAAGCATTGGCGAGAGGTCAACATCACCTAATTTAAGACTGCGCAACATTTCCGCGAAGGCGATCATATCATCTAAATTGGCTGCCAAATGCCCAGCACCTGCCATATTGCGGTAAAAACGGCCTATATAATTTTCGTTTCCGTCGGCATCATCTTTGTTTTGTTGGTAGATATTCGGGATTGCCAATGAATCGACGACACGCCACTGCCCATCAAAATAATCCGTATGGTTTAACTGCAGCGGCGTGAAAATATATTCATTTAATGCCTGTTCGTAAGTTAGGCCCGTTACATTCTCAATCAGCTTAGCCAAGAAAATATAACCCGAATTGCTATAGATAAACTTATCTTTGAAATGCACAGATTCGGTCATGAAGATATTTTCGCCGAGGTAATGATCCTCAATATCATGGGATACCAAATTGCCAATGCCCGAAATAAGGAACATTTCAAAAGCATCACAGAGCCCCGCCGTCATTAACAGCACATTACGAATAGTGACATTCCCTGCACCTTCGGTATCAGGCACGTAGTGATTTAGCATCTTGTTTAAATCGACTCGCCCTTCGGCAGCGAGTTTGTGCAAGATGACAGAGGTATAAATTTTACTGATTGACGCGAGCGGGAATTTTGTTTGCTCCCCCACAGCGACTTTATGAGTCATATCGGCATAACCAAAATAATTTTTGATTAAAACTTCACCCTTTTTAAGCACAGCAAAGGCCATACCCGAACGACAACTATTCTGAAGCGCTTTGGATAGCTGATTTAACTCTATCTGGTTTGGGTTATTTATTTCCTGCGGTTGGGTTGTCACGCGCAATAAGGCCTTTACAAATAATACAAAATTTTACTCACATCCATCATCAGGCCCCCACCCTCATACTGGACAGCTTATTCTTTTTATCATATACAAGATTAATGTTTTCTTACGTTTTTGCAAAGGGATTAGTATGAAATTTAACGGCAAACGTTTTTCTAAGAAAAATTTATTCTACACCGCCCCCGCAAAAACGGTCGCGCCTGCAGCTACGCATCGCCCATCTATCTTGGTTGGTATCATTAAATGGATTTGGCGCAATTTCCTTAAACTCTGTACAGTGCTTGGCCTCTTTATTATCGCGAGCGCGGTCATTTCATCGCTTTATGTGCAGGCGACTATGCCTAAAGGCGGCGTTGAATTGCCACCAAAGATGGTTTTACAAATGACACTAAAAGGCGCAATCCCTGAAAAACCACAAAAAGACCCTGTATTGGCGGCTTTCGGCATTTCCAAACCATCACTTTATGAAATCATCGAAGCCCTAAAGCACGCGAAAGAAGACCCAAGCATTGCGGCCTTTGTCCTTGAACTCCAGCCGGGCAATTACCCGCCGCCACAGTTAAGTGAATTACGTGAAGCAATTCTTGATTTCAAAGAAAGCAATAAACCAATGCGCGTTTATGCCCCGTCTTATGAAGTCACTGGCTCGGGCATTAGCGGTTATTACATTGCATCAATCTTTGATGAAATTTGGATGCAGCCTGTTGGTATGCTGTCGCTCACAGGTTTTCATACTGAAACGCCTTATATGAAAGACTTGATGGATTGGTTCGGCGTTAAGGCGAATGTCTTTAAACGCAAAGAATATAAATCCGCGATGGACAGCATGGCACGCAATGATATGGGCGCCGAAGAGCGTGAAATGATGCAGGCCTTGCTTGATGACATGCATGATCAACTTTCAAAACAGATTAGCGAAAGCCGCGGCATCGCCGAAAATATTTTCGAAAGCTATATCAATGTTGGCGTCCTAACCGACCAAGAAGCCTTAGAAGCTAAGCTAGTTGACCGTTTAGGCTATGGCGATGAACTTGTTCATGAATTAAATAAAGCCCTCGACGGCACTGAAGATGACATGGTGCCATATATCAGCCTT
This sequence comes from Alphaproteobacteria bacterium, assembly GCA_030147745.1. Taxonomy (GTDB): domain Bacteria; phylum Pseudomonadota; class Alphaproteobacteria; order Micavibrionales; family Micavibrionaceae; genus UBA2705. The sequence continues at coordinate 12,948 of JASBUS010000082.1, read as the reverse complement.
GACCAATATATTAGCTACAACACGCATGGCATTATCAGCCCGCTGCAAATATTGTCCAAAATTGCCAAAGAGAAACTTGGTTATGCCGCCGATGAAAAAGGCGAAATTGCCCTGATTTTTGCACAAGGCCCAATTGTACAGTATGAGCCACAAAATCATGGTTTTGATGTTGGACAGCCTGCGGTCATTTCCGCGGAAAAATTGGCTGAATATATTTATAACGCTGCGCATAATGATGACATTAAAACAATTGTTTTGCGTATAGACAGCCCTGGGGGCTCGCCACAGGCATCTGAAACCGTGCGCCGCGCTTTGATTAAATCCAAAGAAGAAGGCAAGCGCGTCGTCGTGTCTATGGGCTATATGTGTGCCTCTGGTGGTTACTGGATTGCAAGCGCCGCGGATCATATCTTCGCGAACCCAATGACGATTACAGGTTCAATTGGTGTTGTCGGGGCCCGTTTTGACCTAAGCGGCCTTTGGGATAAAGCCATGGTTAATTGGGAAGGCATCAACACAGCCGAAAATGCTGATTTATTCTCAACCAATAACCCAATGAGCGAGTCTGCCGTTGAACGTTATAACGAGATGATGGATACAATTTACAGTGCCTTCCTGAACCGTGTTGCTGAAGGCCGTAACTTAAGTTATTCATCCGCCGACGAATTGGCGCGCGGACGCGTATGGAGCGGCAAACGCGCACAGGAAAACAAATTGGTTGATGAGCTTGGCGGTTTGGATGCAGCCCTAAACTGGGCCGCTAAAGACCTTGGTCACGCCGATGCTTCAGAAGCTGGCGTTGTTATTGTGCCAAGCCCACGCGCTGGCCTAGATGCTCTTCTCTCGCTGCTCGGCGTATCTGTTGGAAACATCGCGACCACTGCGCAGCAGATTGGCGACATTCATGCCGCGATCAACAACACGCCACTTGCAGGTTTCGTTGAATATGGTCAGCAGGTCAAACAGCAAAACGGCATCACCGTTTACAGTCCAGTGCGGATTGCCCATTAAGGGCAATCCTCTACTTTATTGATTGATTATTGGAAGGCGACTTCGTAGAAGGAGCGCAGCTTACGGCTATGCAGGCGCGCCGGGCCAATTTCACGCAGTAACGACATTGTGCGCAGACCAATCTGCAAATGCTGTTCAACGCGTTGGCGATAGAAGCTCTCCGCCATACCAGGTAATTTTAACTGCCCATGTAAAGGTTTATCCGACACACAAAGCAATGTGCCATATGGCACACGAAAGCGGAAACCATTCGCCGCAATCGTGCCTGATTCCATATCCAAAGCAATCGCACGGCTTTGGGATAATTTGCGATTTTGCTTAATGGCTGGGCGTAGTTCCCAGTTACGGTCGTCAATTGTTGCCACCGTACCTGTACGCATTAATTTCTTTAGATCATAACCTTGGTGACCCGTTACCTCCGCCACAGCTTGCTCCAATGCCACTTGAATTTCTGACAGCGCAGGAATTGGGATGGTTGGATCTAGATCTTTATCCAAAACATGATCTTCACGCAAATAACCATGGGCAAGCACATAATCCCCTAGACTTTGAGAATTACGCAGACCTGCACAGTGCCCTAGCATTAACCATGCATGTGGACGTAAAACCGCGATATGGTCAGTAATCGTTTTCGCGTTAGATGGGCCAACACCAATATTCACCATAGTGATGCCTGAACCATCCGCGCGTTTTAAGTGATAGGCTGGCATTTGCGGCATACGCGAAAGCTTTGTGCCCTCTTCACTTACTATAGGATTATCTTTGATATTTTTATTTGCCGTAATTTTATTGCCTGGCTCAACAAAGGCGCTATAAACTTCGCGCACTTCACGCAGCAATGGGTCAGCGGTTTCTTGCATGACCTCATGACCAATTTTGATAAACTCATCAATATAGAATTGATAGTTTGTAAAAATAACATAGTTTTGGAAATGCTTCGCATGGGTTGCGGTATAATGTTTTAAACGCAGCAAACTTAAATCAACGCGCTGCGCTTCAAACAAAGCTAGCGGACTAACACTATCAAGTGATTTATAATATGTACCATTGGCAATCGAGTCATCAAGGTTATCTAGATTAGGCTGCGTGAATAAATATGGCAGACTATCCATTTGCTCTTGAACCAATGTTTCTTCCAAGTGAAAGTCTTCGCCTAAAGCAAAATGCAAAGGAATTTCAACATCGGAAATACCGACCTCAATCGGTGTGTCGTGGTTTTTAATCAGTTGAGAGAATTGTTCACGATAGTAAAAATCAAAAATATCTGGGCGCGTGATCGTTGTTTGATACACACCTGGGCGCGAAACAAAACCATAAGAATAGCGTGTATCTGTACGGTTTGCAGCTTCAGCCTCAATACGCACATAAGGATAATATGCACGCACCTTGTCTTTAATCGGTTTACCGCGCGAAAATTCAACAAATGAACCTGTCAGATACTCCACAGCTTCATTATATAATTTCTCAACACATGCGATCGCTTTATCAACATCTTTGGTTTTTAAAACTTTTTTCAAATCAACCTCTCATCGGCAAAAACAATTTAATATCAAGACTATCACAGAAGAATCTTATTTTATAGATGATTATTTTCTTCAATTATAAAACGCCCCGTTTCTGGCGCTAAAAACTTCACCAGCTCCGGCATCGCAGCGTCAAGCGCTGGACGAAGAGTATAAGGTGGATTTACGACATAAAGGCCCGAGCCCACCATGCCAAAACCATCTTCACGGTCAGGCAAAACATTTAATTCAACCCGCAAAGATGACAATGGGTTTTTTACATTTTTTGATTTCAAAACAGCCGCTAACTGTTTGATAAAATGCTCAGTTTTTTGACGTCCGAGCACTGGATACCACACAATATAAACACCATTCATAAAACGCGTTAGCGCCTTTGCCAGACGGTTCGGCAGGATATCATATTCATCTTTAACTTCATAAGATGGGTCAATTAATATGGCGCCGCGCCCTTCTTTGGGCGGCACGGCAGCAATCAAACCATCATAGGCATCTTTCTTTTGAATGCGAATGCGCGCGTCATCTGCAAATAAAGCTTTAAGCTGCGGCGCATCTGTACCATGCAAATCCGTAATCAACATGCGGTCATTTGCACGCAAATAATGCTGCGCGATTTTAGGTGACCCTGGATAGACAGAAATATCTTTGCCCGCGCCATCATTAAAACCACGAATGAGCGTCAAATAATCAGCTAATATTGGCGCAGCAATTGCAGATTCATTTTCTAAAAGCCTCAAAATACCCGATTGATATTCCTGCTTTTTTTGCATCATATCCGATGCCAGCTCATATAGCCCCGCACCCGCATGACTATCATGCACGTAAAATGGCTTATCTTTCTGGCAAAGATAATTCAACACAAACGCCCAAACCATATGTTTAACAACATCCGCATGATTACCTGCATGAAAGGCGTGACGATAACTGAGCATAGATTTAAAACTTTCCTTCAATAAATTGTAACGCTATAATATCATTCAATTTACACGTTTATTAGACATTTATTTATAATATTTAGGTTACATATGGAATATGCCATAGACTTTCAATCTTTATTTAACAGCCTTTTTATAAATTTTGGCATGTTTGCTGGTTTATTTACGGTTTTGTCGCTTTTCCCAAACTTCATTAACAACGAAGAAAGGCAAGTTAAGCACGACATAATACTTGGCCTAATCGCTGGCGCTGCCGCAGCATTATCTATCCTCTTCAGTGTAGAAATCATGGAGGGGATCCGTGTTGATTCACGCGTAACAATTTTAACTATGACTGCACTGTTTTTTAATCCAACAACAGCATTAGTTGCAACCATTCCTGCGATATTAATGCGCGTAGCATTGGATGGCAGTATTTTACTTGGCGTTATCGTCATTGTTTTTGCGTCAAGTTTTGGTGTGTTTTGCCGCTATATCATCGACAAACATATCGAAACAAAAATCAATCTCCGCATTTTAGCCGTTGTTTCGATGATTATTGCGCTCATCGTTCCACTAATTAGTGTGCCATTTATTAAACCTGAAGACATGCATAATGTTCTAACTATTATGATGCCTGCTTATATTTTGCAAAGCTTCATTTCTGCATTTATTCTTGGTGCCTTGCTTCTGATTAATTACAAAAACTACTACCTAAAATGGGAAGTCGGCATCGCACAAAATCGCGCAGAACAAATAAATAGCGCGAAGACTGAATTCCTTGCGATGATGAGCCATGAAATCCGCACACCTATGAATGGTGTATTGGGCTTCACTGAAATTCTCGACCAAACCGATTTAGATGATTACCAAAAGCATTGCCTGAAGCAGATTAAGACCGCGGGCACTACAATGATGCATTTATTAAATGACATCCTTGATTTCTCAAAAATTGACTCGGGTAAATTTTCACTTTCAAATACACCATTTAATATTCCATCGAATATTTCATCCGCCATTGAAGTGATGCGCACAGAGAGTAATTTAAACAACAATAAATTGCTGTTAAATATTGCAGACGATGTCCCTGAATATATTTATGGCGACACGCATCGCATTCGCCAGATTATTTTCAACCTTGTTGGCAACGCACTTAAATTTACGGAAGCTGGCGAAGTCACACTATCACTTTCACGCCATAATATTGACCCAAAATTGCAACATAAGTCCAAGAGGCACAAAACATCTGCACTTGATCATATTACCCCTACTTACAAGCGCGTCGGTAATATTTCTGATGCCGATGGTATATTACGCATCACCGTTAAAGACACAGGGATTGGCATCCCATTTGAACGCCAGAGTCATATCTTCTCAGCCTTTGAACAGGCAGAAAGCGGCATATCTCGCAAATATGGTGGCAGCGGCCTTGGTCTTGCGATTGTTAAGAAACTGGTCGACCTAATGGGCGGATCAATATCCCTTGAAAGCGCCGTTGGTGTTGGCTCAATTTTCACGATTGAGCTGCCTTATGTTGTCCCAAGTGAAGATGATATTAAAACTGCAGAGAGCGATAGCAAATCAAAAGATTATAACGATGACGGCAATGTAGCATCTTACACCAACGGTCTACCGAGCAAAAAGGCTGAACCTGCCGTTATCGGTGACAACCGCCTAATCCTTCTGACCGAAGATATTGAGATGAACCAAGAGCTTGCCGCGTCGATGCTAATGCAAAATGGTTTTCAGGTACAAATTGCCAATAACGGTAAAGAAGCCGTAGAAGCCGTTAAAAATGGCGGGCCATTCCATTTGGTTTTGATGGATATTCGTATGCCGGAAATGGACGGGATTGAGGCCACTGAAATTATTCGTAAAGAACTTAAAATCGGCCATGATGAATTGCCGATTGTCGCACTGACCGCACACGTCCTTGGCGCGGAGATTAAAGACTGCCTAAAAGCAGGCATGAATGATTATATATCTAAGCCAATTAAGGCGGAGCTTCTATTGAAGAAAGTTGCACAATGGGCGATCCCTGCTGGCGTCGATTCCTTTGATAGCTTGCTCAGCAATGACAGCAGCAATATTGATATTTTAGACAGCCTCTATTTCCATTCTTCTGGCGAGAGCACCGAAGAACAAAACCAATATTCTGAGCGTCAGAATAATGACTTTGACGATGATTTTGTCACAAATCCTTTCGCAAACCGTACGGCTGACGACTGCCCAATTATTGATGATGAAATGCTCAATCAATTTATGGAGTTTATGGGGAAAGATAAAATCATTAAGGTTTTTGAAGTCTTTAAAGAAGATATTGAAATCCGTTTTGGTAAAATGGCCGACAGTCAATTTGAGCTCGAGACCATTAAAAACGAAGCGCATGCCCTCGCTTCAACATCTGGCAATTTGGGCATGATGAAACTTTCACTAACCTGCCGTGAATTGGTTGATAATCCAGAGACACATGGCGATTTGAACGAAATAATTGATCAACTGCACAAACTTGCTGATGAAAGCTGTGCTGCGTTCAAAGAATATGTGGCATAAACAGGTTTAAGACTTAATAGACAAAGTTAAGCTCAGAAAGCTTTTTCTCACCATTGAAGCGATAGCCAACCTGCACCTTGCTGTTTACAACGCTGTAATCAAGGCAAGCGATTGTATCGGTTAGTAAGCGCGGCTTACCTTGCATCCAGTAATGACCAATGAAGACTGGTTTATTCGCGGCATGGCCGTTAAACACTTCACTGAGCGCAGATTTATCCAATTTAGCTTTCGTGTTTTGGTCTAACTGTTTGCGCGGGATGAATAGATTTTCGCTTAGCGGCGCTGACAAATCATTCCACCATTTAATACGCGCTGTACTGCGCTTTGTCCCGCCATCTGAACTAAATGTAAAGCCCGCTGGCAAATCAGCCTCAGGCCCTTTCATCAAACATTCAATTGCCTGATGAATGTCAGATGTTTTATCCGCATATGCCGTATAGGCGGCATCTTTTAGCGTATTATCGGTATTGAGCATTGGTTTCAAAGCCTGCATATGCGTTTCATCCCAACAGGCATGAATTGCCGCAAAGCCCTCATTCTCATAGAAGACTGGCAGCGTTTTGAACCATTCGATAATGTCTTGATGTTCAGGCGAGCCAAATGGATAAGCCTTCAAGAAAGCTTTGTGGTGGCCGAAATTTTCTGGGCTATGCTCACGCACATAACCGCCGCCATCTTTAGGCGTTGCATAACAAATTGCGTTAAATTCGTGGTTCCCCATGATTGCAACCGCATTGCCGCTATCAACCATATTGCGGACAATTTCTAAGACACGCTTTTGGTCTGGGCCACGGTCGATAAAATCCCCCATGAAGCAAACCTTACGGCCAAGTGGGTTTGTATAAACGCCATTAATCTCAGCATAGCCCATGCGGGTTAACAATGTTTCCAGTGGCTCTTTAACGCCGTGGATATCACCAATTATGTCATACGCACAATTCATAAAACTCTCCCTAGACAGACAAGTTATAGAAAATCAGCATTTTTTGCAATAAAAAGCTTTATTATTATCCGGCTTGCCCATATAAATCAGACCATGAGCACATCTGCAGAGCATAATCAAAACCACGCCGTTCAAGGCCTAAAACTGCCGCAAAGCTATTTTGCGCCTGCAGGTGAAGATGTGCGTATTTTGGCACAAAAGGCCCGCGCCCTTATGCCGCAAGATCAAATTTTGATCCATGTCACATCGGATGATCAGCGCCTTGCGACACTACAAGACCTCTTTGCGTTTTTTGCGCCTGATGTTGAAATCATTAGCTTCCCTGCTTGGGACTGCTTACCTTATGACCGCGTATCGCCGCGCCCTGATATTGTTGCCCATCGCGTGCATGCGTTATGCAGCATGCTCAACTGGCAAAAGATTAAAAACCGTGCACCACGCATTGTGCTCACGACCGTATCCGCCATATCGCAGCGCGTACCGCCGCAAAAGGCACTTGATGATGCGCAGTTCTTTGTACAAAAAGGCGGACAGGTTGATGCCGAATCGCTTATAAACTACCTTTCGCAGAACGGCTATAACCGCACAGACACCGTACGTGAGAACGGCGAATATGCCGTGCGCGGCGGGATTATTGATTTATTCCCGACGGGCTTTGATGACCCTGTGCGTATCGACTTATTTGGCGATGACGTGGAACATATTAAAACATTCGATTCCGCGACACAGCGCAGTTTGAAAAACATCAAATCAATCGCCCTACTCCCGGCGAGTGAGTTTTTCCTTTCAAAAAGCAATATTGAGAATTTCCGTCAGGAGTTCCGCACCCTTTTTGGTATGGCAGGCGCGGCGACACCCGTTTATCAAGCAATTTCCGAAGGCCGAAAAATTCAAGGCTGTGACCATTGGTTACCGCTTTTCTATGATGGCGGGTTAGAGACGTTATTTGACTATGCGCCTGCAAGCACAATCAGCTTTGATTATAATGCACCGATTGCATGGAATGAACGCCTTGCGCAGATTGAGGATTTCTATCAAACCCGCCGCACATTGCTTGATGCCGCCTTAGATAAAAAATCCAAAGCAACGGCAAGCGTTGGGGAAGCTTATTACCCATTAGCGCCGCAATATTTATATATATCCGAAGATGAACGCAGAACATGGCTTAATGCGCATGATGTGTTTGAACTCAACCCATTTGGCGACCCTAGTCAGCCACATATGAGCGGCGCACGCGTTGGCCGTAATTTTGCAGATGTCCGTGCCAAGCCTGATGCCAATATCTTCAGCGCCCTTTCTGCCCATGTGCAAGATATTCGCGGCGAAGTTAAAGGCCCAATTTTAATTGCAGGTTATTCGCAAGGCGCGCGCGAACGTATCATCACCATGATGGAATCTGCAGGCTTCCAGAACCTCGTGAAATGCGACAGCATTAAGGATGTAAAGAAGCTCGCCGCCGATGCCTTGGGCGTGATTATTTTGCCGCTTGAACACGGCTTCGTTGCACCCGATATGGCGATTTGTACGGAGCGCGATATTCTCGGCGACCGTTTAACGCGCAAGTCATCATCACGTAAGCGTAAGGCGGATAATTTCCTCACCGAAATTTCATCGCTACAGGTCGGTGATTTGGTTGTCCATGTCGACCATGGGATTGGCCGCTTTGTTGGGTTAGAAACGCTTGATATTGGCGGGGCAAAACATGACTGTCTCAAGCTCATCTACGCCAATGATGACAAGCTATTTTTACCCGTTGAACATATTGAGCTGCTGTCCCGTTTCGGTAGTGATGAAGGCACAATTCAGCTTGATAAACTTGGCGGCGCAGGTTGGCAGGCGCGTAAAGCTAAAGCCAAAAAGAACCTGATGGAGATCGCCGATCACCTGCTGAAAACAGCGGCGGCGCGTGAATTGAAAAAAGCTGAAAAGCTTGATGTTTCAACCGAGGTTTACAACGAATTTGCGGCGACCTTCCCTTATCACGAAACTGAAGACCAGTTAAACGCCATTAATGACGTGCTGGATGACCTTTCCCTTGAGCGTCCTATGGATCGCCTCATTTGTGGTGACGTTGGCTTTGGCAAGACAGAGATTGCCTTGCGTGCCGCATATGTCGCGGCGATGAGCGGCGTTCAGGTGGCGATTGTTGCGCCAACCACTCTTTTGGTGCGTCAGCATTACCAAAACTTTATGAAACGCTTCAAAGGCACGAATATTCGTATTGATCAGCTTTCCCGCCTTGTGACTGGTAAACAGGCTAGCGCGATTAAAGAAGGCCTTGCCGATGGCAGCGTCAATATCGTGATTGGTACGCATGCCCTATTTGCCAAAAGCATAAAGTTTAATCACCTTGGCCTACTGATTGTGGATGAAGAACAGCGTTTTGGCGTGAAACAAAAAGAGCGCCTAAAAGAGATCCGTGAGAATGTGCATGTTTTGACGTTAACGGCTACGCCAATTCCACGCACATTGCAAATGTCCCTCACGGGTGTGAAACAAATGAGCATTATTGCCACCCCGCCTGTTGACCGTTTGGCGACGCGCACATTCGTTTTACCGACGGATCAAATGGTCATTCGCGAAGCTTTACTGCGTGAACATTATCGCGGCGGGCAAAGCTTCTATGTTGTGCCGCGCATTAAGCATCTTGAAGAAATTGAAAATATGCTGCGTGACCTTGTGCCTGAAATCCGCACGGTTACCGCACATGGACAAATGGCGCCAACTGAATTAGAAGACCGCATGACCGCCTTCTATGAAGGGCAATATGATTTGCTGCTTGCAACCAATATCATTGAAAGCGGCATTGATATTCCGCGCGCCAATACCATGATTGTTCACCACGCCGAAATGTTTGGCCTATCACAGCTTTACCAAATCCGCGGGCGTATTGGCCGTTCAAAATTACGTGCCTATTGTTATTTAACCTTCCCGCCGCAGCAAGCACTAACGGCGCAGGCACAAAAGCGTATGGAAGTGCTTGAAACGCTTGATTCACTGGGCGCAGGTTTCCAACTTGCTAGCCATGATATGGACATTCGCGGCGCGGGGAATTTACTTGGTGATCAACAATCTGGTCACATCAAAGAAATTGGCGTCGAGCTTTATCAGCAAATGCTTGAAGAAGCCGTTGCCGCCGCGCGCGCAGGCGTTGATTTAAGCGATGTGACAACTGATGACCATAATTGGGTACCGAATATAAATATGGGCGCGGCTGTGCTTATCCCTGAAAATTATGTCGAAGACTTAACCATCCGCATGAGCCTTTACCGCCGCCTTGCCGATATTAAATCTGACGATGATATCGAGAATTTTGCCGCAGAGATGATCGACCGCTTTGGCGATTTGCCGCCTGAGGTTAATAACCTTTTCAACACAGTTAAGTTAAAGCTGCTGTGTAAAGCTGCCAATATTGACCGCGTTGATGCTGGCCCGAAAGGTGCGATTATCAGCTTCCGTAATGATGCGCCGCCAAATGTCGAAAAACTCTTCATGTGGCTACAGCAGCGCAAAGGCGCCGTAAAACTTCGCCCTGACCAGAAAATCAGCACCGTGCGCGATTGGCCGCAGCTAAAAGATAGAATAAAAGGCTTACGAGGTCTTCTTCAAGAGATCTCTACAGTTTTAAATACTTAAATTAACCCTATATTAAACGCTTTATACTAACATTGGGCCAGATATAGGAGAGTATTTTGGCCGATTACAATGACACGCTCACTAGAGAAGAGCGCATAGCGCAACTAGATGAACAGCTACTAGATGAGATTAACCGTTTTGATCCCTTCGAAGCTTCATCTTCAATATCAAACCACACAGAAATTTTTAATACGCAAGTTGAGCTCGGTCTCGCTAACGATACGGTTACTGTACATAAAACAAATATTTACAACCCAGATAATATGGTCGAACATAATGGCCAACTCGGAATGTGGAGCGATGGCGACTTTTTCGCTTATGATCCCGGCGAACAAGATTATGCTGTGAACAAATCACCACAACAATCCGTTGAAGAGATAAAAGAATTTCTAACAGATCATGGTTTTTATGACGCAGAAAACGACACAGACAATACACAAGGCACAATCACAACTTCATTAATTGATGCACTTCAAGACTTTTTAAAAAATATTCAATCCATGCTTGGCATAGAGCTAGACGGCGACTGGAACGCGCAAACACGTGCAAAAGTCCTTAATGATAGCTATACTATTGGGAATCTAGACTCAGCCAATGCTGCACTGGGGCGTTCTATCATAGAAAATTTTTCCGATAATATGGACAATATTCAAAACGCTGGCCTTTTAAGTGTCGCAAGTGAAATTGCATTAGAACAACCGAGTGAAGACTTTAGTATAACCCCTATGGTGCACATGGGAGGTACTGGCAGTGGTAGCGCTAATGGAAACCATAAAACGTCCACCTATGATCCAGACAATATAGTTACGCATCAGGGCAAACAAGGCTATTGGAGCGATGGCGACTTCTTTGAATTCTCACAAGAACTTCATGCTGAAAACCTCGCTATTCAAGATGAAATAGCAGTCGCAGACATCCAAACCTATTTAATTGAAAACGGTATAGAACCTTTAGCATCCAACATGTATGAAGGCACGGGAATATGGACTCAGGAGACTTCACAAGCATTAAAAAGCTATATCCAAGAGAAACAAGGTCAATTTGACTTAACACAGGATGGGGAGTGGTCTCCCCTATTAGCCTATCAATTAAACAAGGAAGCAAAGAGCCTTCAGGACGCAGGTACTAGCGACAACTATGAACAAGGATGGAAGCTAGAGAATTTAACGACAGGGATTAACCAGCTTATTGAGCGTGGCCAATTTAACGAACTATATAACGCCAATCAAAATTCAGACATACAGTTTAACCGTCAAAACAACACTCATTTTGGTCTCGACAACTAGCGCTAATAGCTACTGTTAATAAAATTATAACTTCTGATCATCAGGCTTTCAGCACCAAGAAACCACAGCTAAATAGTTAAAATAATACCTAGGGGTGTTCAAGCTTAATTTAGTTTGCTAGAGTCTCATTTAAGGGTGTTTTACGCACATAACTATTAACACAACCGAATTAAGGACATATTATTATGCCAACACATGCCAAAATCGCAGGTGATTTATTGAGAGAAGCTGCAAATTTCTTCCGCAGCGTTGCTGAGCAGAACCCTGCTATCGCACAACAAATGAGCGAGAACGCTGATATTTACATGCAAGCTGCTGATTTGATCGAAAACGACCCGACAGGTGTTATTCCTGATATGCCGCCACAAGGCCAATAATCAGACGAAAAATCGATTACAAAAAAGGCGCTGATTTAGCGCCTTTTTATTTGTCTTATTCTATTCTCTCGCCCCTTCGCTTGGCGTATCATCAATCCATTCTTCATTGGCCAACGCCTCTTCATGACGTTGCTGTTCAATAATCTTTGCCATTAGTTCTTCGGCAGCAATAACCATTTCACTGAAAATTGGTTTTTCAGGGCGATAACGCACGTCATAATTTTGTTCCAATGCATTAAGCTGCGCATTCATCTTCGCTAGACGTGTGCGGGCGGAGCGCGCTTCTTTTTCTTCTGGTGACGTACGGGACAAAACCTCTTGGCGTAGTTTTTCGTTAGTCATACCAATCGAGAAGCTGAGCTGAATACCTTCCAAGAAGGCGGCGGCTGAGCCAATAAGCTGCGGTAAGAAGACATCATCGCCATTCTTACCCTTTTGCGCGACACGGTAATTAAATGTCGTGGTTTTATCGGCGCTACGCAACACAACGCCGCAGCGGCCTTCATTGTCTTTTAAGTTTACGACCAAGGCCACACTTGAATCATGCTTAATCGCGATACGTTTGCCGTATTGTTCAAAAATCTTTTCGGTATATTTAATCGCGCCGTCGTAATTATCCTGTAATTTATGGTCACATTGTTCGATCACATCAAAGAACATGTGATGTTCGCCAAATTCATAAATTAATTTGCCATTGGAATAAATCGC
>JASBUS010000063.1 GCA_030147745.1 Alphaproteobacteria bacterium | reverse complement strand
TAAGCTGCGCCTTTTTTTACTTTGTTCATTATAAGATACTCCCGATCAACAATTACGCTTAATACAGGCCGTGAATAACATGGACGCATAAGCAAAGCTTAAGCATCATTTCTAATTCTTTGTTAGATTATTCTCATGGTTCAGAAATCACGACCCGAACACACACACTCCTTTATTATGCCGCATGAAATGTAAAAAAGACGTTTAGATTACATCGCATTTTATCTTTCCTCCCTTGCGCCATAAGGGTTGATGACTGGTCAATTGACAACAAGACCCAACTGGTCTAAAAATTATTTTCCAAAATAAAAAATTATAAGAATTTTACAGGGAGTTCATCATGACCAATCCGCAATATGCGCAGACAGCATTTATTGATCACACCACACCGACCGATAACGACGTCACCGTCATTCCTGTCTTTGCTGATGACCATTTCGGCAAAAAAGGTAAAGCCATCAATAAAGAGCTTGGTGAATTTTTAAGCCTTAACGCCGCCTTCGCTGCTGATTTCAAAGGCGAGGCAGGCAAAAGCATCGCGCTTGCCCTACCGAAAGGCAGCAGCTACGGCAAAGTGATTTTGCTCGGCATGGGCGCAGCTGATCAAATCAACGCAGGGGCAGTCAACAAAATTGCCACTGGCCTAAGCCAGACCTTAGCGCGTCTAAACATCAAAAGCGCAAGCATCATTGGTGATCAATGCGCCAAAATGACCCAAAATGCGGATGAGGTTTATGCCGCTATCGCCGCACAAATTTGTGAAAATGGCTATAGCTTTGATAAATACAAGAAAAAACTTAAAGCAGAAAAAGCGCCGGAAAGCCCTAAACTCGACTTCATCGTCAAAAACCCAAAAGTCGCGCAGCAGCATTTTGACGCGCTATCCATTCTTTCTGAAGGCAAAATGCTCGCCCAAGACTTGGGCAATGAGCCACCAAATGTGCTCTACCCTGAAAGCTATGCCCTACGCATCAAAGACTTGCTTGAACCATTAGGCGTCGAAGTGGATATTATCGACGTCCATGGCATGAAACATCTTGGCATGCATGCCGCCTTGGCAGTCGGCGAAAGTGCTGGCGCAAAACCATGTATGGTTGTCATGAAATATGATGGCCGCAGTGATGCAGACAAAGCCAAAAACCCAAATAAACGTCCACTGGGTTATGTTGGTAAAGGCCTGACCATCGACACAGGCGGTTACAACATTAAAACCCGCAGCATGGATTTAATGAAGCTGGATATGTGTGGCTCAGCATCTGTTGTTGGTGCGATGTACACACTCGCCAAGCAACAATCCAAAGCCAATATTGTATCCGTTGTCGGCCTTGCAGAAAACCGCATCAGTGAATCGTCATATCTACCAGGTGCGATAATTGATTCTATGGCTGGCTTCACCATTGAAATTGGTAATACAGATGCCGAAGGCCGTTTGGTTTTGGCCGACGCCATCACCTATTTGAAACAAGCTTATAACCCGCATATCATCGTTGATGTCGCGACCCTAACAGGGGCGTGTATTCAGGCGCATGGTCATGACAAAGCGGGCTTATTCACCAATAGCAAAGGCCTTGTCAAAGCCTTCACACGCGCGGCAGAGCAAAGCGGCGAAGCTATTGCCCATGACCCAATAGAAGAAAAGCACATTCGCGCTATGGATGGTAAATTGGCGGATCTTACCAATTCATGTAAAACCACCGACCCTGAAATCCAAAAAGCAGGGCATATTACAGCCGCAGCTTTTTTACAGCATTTTGCTGAACATGGCGGTAAAACAAAATGGGCACATGTTGATATTGCCGGCACAGCCATTCCACCAAGCGGCATGGCAAGCGGCTGGGGCGTGAAATTACTAACAAGCTTCGCCAATGACCAAGCTGAGGAAAAAGCGGCGAAGCCAAAAGCGCCAAAGCTTTAATTGAAAAATAATAAGACCAAAAGATTATGCCCGCTTACTAGCGGGCATTTTTTTAACGCTCTATGCGTTCGTTATCCTCATCGATCACTTCATATTCGACATCAATCGATTCATCATAAGGCTCACGCATATCGCGTCCACCTTGACGAAATTTATGACGCATCCATAAATAGACACTGCCCAGCGCCCCAACCCCCAGCAAGATAAACACCACAGGCCATAAAAACACCAATAATGATAAATACCACGGCCAACCCCATGCCGACATTGCCGCAAAAAAGGCAAAAATCGCCGCAAGAGGCGGCAATGCCAAGGTCAACAAACACGCCGTTAAAACCGCCATAAACCCACCGCCCCAATTGGCTGAAATCGCCAATATAGACAACACATTGATGGCAATACCAATGTAGCGGAGGATCGTTTCATGTTCACGCATACGGGTCTGCCCGCTGCGGATCGTCGTAATTCTTAACATCGCTAAAGCCTAATCCATTCCCCCATAAACTACAATGCCCAAAATATTCTTATCGAACATATTGGACAATGAATTATATATGATAGCTTTGCTGAATAAATCTAAAACTTATTTATTATATGCAAGGTCTGAATATTGCGGTGGCTCGACTTGAACTTCGCATTTCGCGTCTTCTTCGTCTTCCGCTGGATTGGTGTGGCCGCCACGTGTAAATTGACGTTGCAGTTCAATTTGCTCTTCTTGCCACATTTCTAGATCTAAACCCATAACACGCTCCCTCGTTGGTTATGAAAATTAATTACCATAACTTAAGCCCTTATGTAATAAATGTCAAAATATTTGGACTCTTTATTTATTGTTAAGGCCATTTTGTTTATACTTAAAGACGAATATAACCTATAAAATATTAGAAATCATATGCTTAAAATCATCACAGAATTTCTGGGCTTATCCAAAGAAGAAGAAAACGCAAACTTCAAAGAAAGCCCCCTACATATGGCGGCCTGTACTTTATTAGTCTATGTCTCGATGAGCCATAACGGGTTTGATCCACGCGAAAGACAGGCGATATTGGATGGATTGGAGCGCTGTTTCAGATTACCACATGACCGCGCCGAGCATGTTTTAAAGCGCGCCATTACATTTGAAAAAAACGCCATCGACCTGCACAGCTTCACCCGCGTGATTAATTTGCATATGGACCAAGATGGTCGGCAGGATATCGTCAAATTCCTTTGGCAAATTGCTTATGCCGATAACGACCTCAACATCCTCGAAGCCGATGCCATCAAAAAAATATCCGATCTGCTTGGCGTTGACACCCGTGACCGCATCCGCCTTAAACAAGAGGTCGAAGCCGAATTAGGCCTAGCTACAGAAGAAGAGTGAAAAGGCTTCATCAGAAAAGCCGAGCAAGCTTTGACCATCCTTCACGCATAGTGGACGCTTAACCAATGAGGGGTTTTCCAGTGCCAAAGTTAAGGCTTTAGCATCATCAACATTGTTTTTCTGTTCGTCGCTTAATTTGCGCCAGCTTGTGCCGCGGCGGTTAATGGCGACGTCCCAGCCATGTTGCTTCACGGCCAATTCAAACGCGTCTTGGTTTAGCCCATTTTTTTTATAATCATGAAATTCATAGGCAATATTATGGGCATCTAGCCAGTTAAATGCTTTTTTCATGGTATCGCAGCTCTTTATACCGCAAATCAATATTGTCATAGGTCCCTCAAATTTGCTAAATCTGGAACAGCTACTATAAACAATGATATATATATGAACAATCCATGACGCAGAAAAATTCATCTGGCAGCAGCGCCGCACCGCCCAAACATTATATGACGCCTAAGGGTTATGCGACTTTGGAAAAAGAATTGCATTGGCTGCTTCATGATGAACGCCCGAAAATTGTCGAGATTGTCTCTTGGGCGGCGGGCAATGGCGACCGCTCTGAAAATGGGGATTATATATATAATAAAAAACGCCTGCGCGAAATTGACCGCCGCGTCCGCTACCTGACCAAGAAATTAGAAAACACCACCATTGTTGACCCACAAAGCCAACAAAAGCTCGACCGCATCTATTTTGGCGCAAAAGTCACTTATATTCGTGAAGATGAACGCGAAGTCACTGTCCATCTGGTTGATGTTGATGAAGCAGACTTCAATAACGGCCGCATAAACTGGCGCTCACCTGTCGGCATTGCCCTGATGAAGGCCGAGGAAGGCGATGTCGTTAAAGTTCGCACTGATGGCAAGGTCGAGGAAATAGAAGTCCTCAGCATCACATATCCGCTTGATTATTAAGCCGCGTCTTGCGTTTTACCATGTAGTGGAATTTTGAGCACAAAACATGCGCCTTTTACTGGCGGCTCAAAATGAATTTCGCCGCCCAATATATCAGCGCTTTTCTTCATCATATAAAGGCCAAGGCCTGAGCCAAAAGACACTTTTGGGTGGAAGCGTTTAAACATAGAGAAGAGCTGCGCCTGATGTTCAGGCGGGATGCCAAGGCCGTTATCTTCAACTTTAAACACTAAATTCTTCCGTGAAAAATGCGCCGATATGCGAATGATCGGCTGTTCTTCTTGTGGGTCAGCGTATTTCACAGCATTTGAGAGTAAATTTTCAACAATCAGCGTCAGGCGACTTTTACAAACGGCAATTGTCTGGTTCACATCAATATCTTGGATAATCTTGATCCGATCATAACCATCGATATTAGAAATTTTATCAAGAGCATTTGTCACCAAAATTTTCAGATTTATATCTTGAACTTCTTCTTCGCCATTCTTGGCTTGTGTCAGCTGCAAAATATCATTAATCAGGGCTTCTAACTTCTTAATCGACGTTTCTGCGTGATTAATACATTTGCGCGCATGATCAATCTGATCATTATCTAAAGCAATATCAGCCATAGATAAAAGCTTTGATGAAGAAACAAGCGGTGCACGTAAATCATGCGATGTACGATAAGCAAATTCTTCTAACTCAACATTAGTATCGGTTAGTTTGGCAATTAACGTTTCACGCTCCGTCACATCACGTGATAAACCAAGCAGGAACGGTTCACCCTTCGAGTCTTCAAAACGAATTTTACGCGTCAAAAGCGTGCGTTTGCGGCCATCAGGGAAGGTGATTGTTTCAATCTTCTCACTCGACCCTTGTGCAAAGGCCTTCATATCCTCCGCCAAAAATTCATCATAATCACGCTTAGAATAGCCCTCTTTACTTGAGCGCCCTATAACATGTTCACGTTGATACTCAGGATACGCCTCTAAAAAAGCATGGTTGGCCTGTACAATCTCTAACGCCTGATTTTTCACAAAAACCAAGTCTGGATTATGATACATAATCAAATCTTGAAATTGTTTTGCATTCACCAATTCATCCGTCTTCTTACGCACCATCGCTTCAACAATCTCAGTGCGCGCAGTAATCAAAATCATGAATAAACAGATAAAGCCTGTGAAGAGCAGGCTAAACACCACAACTGCCCATAATATCCAGCTTTGCCCCTGGCCATAACCAACTGTACTAAACATATCTAAGCGCCAAACCTGTCCCGCAACATGAAAAATTTCAGACGCCTTATATTGCCCGTTTTTCAACGAAAATGCTTCTGTCGGCTCCATGTGATTGGCGGTGCGAGAATCATATAATAAACGCTCACGCGATTCGCTTACATGCACTTCATATAACGCGATATCAACACCATAGGTCGCCGCATTCTGTCGAATCGGCTGCATAAAATACGGGAAGACAAAAATACCGTTGATGAAACCGATCAGACGCTCACGACGCTCCTCAATACGCATCGTGTCATTCTGGCGGCGGTAATTATCACGATAAACGGGGTAATATAAAATAAAACCATATTGCGATTCCGCCTGCACAATCGGGAACATCGGCGTGGCAATGACCTTGCCATTATCACGCGCGAAATCAAGTAATTGGCGTCGTGAATAGCCAACAACTGGATCATCGGCATAAACATCAAAACCATGTGCTTTCTCATTACGGCTATAGGGAATAGTATAAGCGATTGGGAAATACACATCATGGTCATCCGCAACATCCATATCGCCAAGATTATGTCTCTGCTTTATCGTAAAATCCTTATAACCTTGAGCGCGTAGCGCAAATTCAAACTCTTCACGCTCATCACGCGTGATCTTCGGTATCCACGCCAAACCATAAATGCCGCTATCTTCCGTCAGTACGCCATCATTAAAAGCACGAAAATCATTCGCATTCACTTGCTCGCTTGTCGCAAAATAACGCTCATTCATCTCAAGCGCCTTGATCGCTATATTAAGCTGATGTTGTAACGATTCCGAAATATCATAACTCGTGCGAATAAAACGCGCTTCGCGTTCATTATATTCATAGCTGTTCAAGACATGGAACAGATACATCACCACGCAGAACATGATCACCATCACACTTGCCACTGTCACTTTACGCGCAGCGCTAACTTTATGCATGCGCGGATCAACAACCTTCGTGCAGATCAGCATCAAAAGCGGAGTCATGATCATGACGCCAAGAACATCCCCCGCCCACCATGCGAAACTATTTTGAGCAAAAGCAATTGGGTCAGTAATGACAAACCCACTAAAGGCTGCATTAGCAAATAATGCATTAATCAAACAGGCAATAATCCCGCCTAATAACACCACCAAAAGCGGATCTTTAATATTACGCAGCATCGTTGGTAAGCGCACAAAACGCGCAATCAGCGCATAACCGACCAAAGCCTGCACCATCGCGCCCAAAGCCGATGGCAGAACAGACAGCATACCTGCTAAATCAGGGGATCCAAAATGAGTGAAATTGGTCAGAAATGCGCCCGCAAAAACCGCTGGTGCAAAGCGCGGACCTTTACAAATTAATGCAGCAAGCGCAATCCCTGCAGGCGGCCAAATGATTGAAGAATTAGAGCCCGTCAACGTGAATTCCAGCCCGACAAGTCCAGCCAAAAAATAAACAGCGATGATCGCAAAGCTAATAGCTAAATACTTCAAAATAATAACTTCAGAACCATGAAATTCATATCAAACACGCCAATAAGCATAAATCAGTATACTCTGCATATTCATAAGCAACGGTAAATTTATGCTTTAGGTTACTTAATATACGCTGCAAACTATAGCGCAAAATTCTTTTAAAACAAAGACTAGAGATCAAAACCAATGAAGGTTTTTATTTTATATGCCATACATCCGTGTGCCATACAGCCATAAAAAAAGCCCTTATCTTTCATAAGGGCTTTTTTCAGAATTATTTCTTTTTCTTACGCAAGTTTCGCTCAATCGCTTCAATCATTAGGCTTGCGATATCCTTACCTGTCACTTCTTCAATGCCCTCTAGGCCAGGCGAAGAGTTAATTTCAAGCACTTTTGGGCCATCTTTAGAACGGATGATATCAACCCCCGCGACAACCAAGCCCATGGCTTTAGCGGCGTTTAAGGCAATCTTGCGCTCTTCTGCCGTGATGCGTACGGCTTCTGCTGTACCGCCCAAATGCAAATTCGCACGGAATTCACCTGGCGCGGCGCGGCGCTGCATTGTACCTACGACTTTGCCATCAACGACAAAACAGCGAATATCCTGCCCTTGTGCTTCTTTAATGAATTCTTGCACCAAAATATTGGCATTCAAGCTCTTAAAGGCGTTAATCACACTTTCCGCCGCTTTGCTGGTTTCCGCCAAAACAACGCCGCGTCCCTGTGCACCTTCAAGCAATTTCACCACCAATGGCGCGCCATGCACCATGTCGATAATATCGCGCGTTTCAACAGGTGAATGCGCAAAAGCTGTGGTCGGCATTGGAATGCGCTTATTGGCCAGTTCCTGCAAAGAACGCAGCTTATCACGTGACTTACTAATCGCGACCGAACCATTTAAGCAATAAACACCAAGCGTCGAGAAGTGACGCGTAATCGCACAGCCATAAAACGTCATCGCAGGCTTAATACGCGGAATAACCGCATCAATTTCACCGAGCGATTCACCGCCGCGATATTGAATTTGCGGCTCTTTCGATGAAATATTCATATAACATTGCGAAATATTCACAAAACGCATTTCATGGCCACGCTGTTCACCAGCCTCAATCAAACGCTTATTTGAATATAGATCAGGGTTGCTCGCCAATACTGCGATGGTCAAGCCATTCTTACGCGCAGGTGCAACATGATAATATTGCTTCGCCGCTTCAACGCCAATGTCACCAAGGGCAAAGGACGCATCAGGGTCAATCAATGTGCGCCCCGCCATGGCTTCACGGCCAAGCAGCATGCGGTAACCCATCGTGTCACGATTGGTCAGCGTAATTTCAATATCCCAGCTTTGTTCGCCCAGACGAATTGGCGTACGAATGACATAGCGCTTTTCTTTATCGCCGCTTGAGCTTTTAACCGAACGGCGGTCAACCACGCGTCCGCGGCAGCTTTGGATAATTTTGCGGTTATCCTGCACAGGGTGAATATCAAAATGAACGTATTTTTTGCCGTTTTCTTCAAATTCGTGCAGATTAAAGGCATGAAGAGATGACGTCTTTGCACCAGAATCGACCCGCGCTTTAATCGCCGGCAACCCCAATTCTGGAAGGGCGCACCATTCTTCTTTACCTAAAATAACCTTCTTTTCCATGAAGCTTTGTTCCTTTAGCTACTTTGTTAAAAATCCATCTAAATTGAATTTACGAATTACACAAGCATAAAAATGCACCGTGACCTTCATTTGCGTTTATTTTTGCCACTCAGTTTTGTTTAAACCAAACAGCACATGATCCTGCCTTATCCCGTTGATTTGGATATAAGCCTTGGCAAAACCTTCCTCAATAAAGCCTGCACGCTGCAAGACGCGCTGCGACGCAGTGTTATCAGGCAATGTTGCCGCATTGACCCGTTCAAGACGCAAAAAGGAGAAACAGAAAGACAGGGTCAATTGCAACACATCCTTCATATAGCCTTGGTTTTGATGGTCTTTGTCAATCCAATAGCCCAAACTCGCGAATTGCGCCGCGCCGCGTGAAACATTATTAATATTCATCCCGCCAATCATCACATCATCATGGGTAAACACCAATAATGAATAATTGCGGTCATTAAGCCATTCCTTTTGCTGATAACGCAAACGGCGCCGAAAGAATGAATCCAGAAGTGCATTTTCGGGCCATGTTGGTTCAAATGGTTGAAGATGCACCTGATTGCGGCGACGCAGTTCGCGCCACGGTACATTATCTGCATCCATAGGCGGGCGCAGATAAATGCGTTCCGTTTCAAGCTTTGGGTATTCAGGCGGCCAGCCGCGCTGCAAAGTCATCATAACGTTCCAAATGTTCTAATGGGCCATGACCAGACAACGTAACCTTCGATGCAAAGATACGGCGTGCGACGCGTAAAACATCTTCTGCCTCAATCGCATCAAGTAAACGCATGCGCTCTTCAATATCCAAAATGCGGTCATGCTTCAGCAAGAAACCCGCCTGTGAATTATTACGGCGCAATACCGATTCTTCACCTTTTAGCATCGATGCACGCAGACGTGCTTTCGCGCGTTTCAGCTCTTCTTCCGTGATATCTTCACGAATATTATTTAACTCCTCACAAAGCACTGGCAATAATTCAGGCAAGGACTTTGGATCTGTACCCGCATAAATGCCAAAATGCCCATCATCATTAAAGGTCATGTTATAGCTGTAAATTGAATATACTAGACCGCGCTTTTCACGAATTTCTTGGAAAAGGCGTGACGACATACCGCCGCCCATAATTTGCGAAAGCACCTTAGCCGCGAAATTATCATCATCATAATGGGAAATACCCTGAAAACCGACAATCACATGCGCCTGTTCGCCGTCTTTTTGTGCGCGGCATTCACCGCCTGTATATTGCGCCGGTGCATATGTCGCTTCGCGTGATGGCGGCAAATGCGTGAAGAGTTTCTGCACTTGATCAACCACATCATCATGTTTCGCATTACCTGCGACCGAAATCACCATGTTATTCGGCGTATAAAGACGCTCCACATAGCTCGTCAGCGATTCGCGGCTCATCCCCTTAATAATGTCAGGTGTGCCCAAAATCGGCGCACCGAGGGTCTGGGCGGCGTAAGCTGTTTCCTGATGAATGTCAAAAATATGTTCATCTGGCGTATCAGCATACATGCCAATTTCCTGCAAAATCACACCGCGCTCGCGCTCAATCTCTTCTGGCGGCATAGTCGATAGCTGAATTTGCTCTGACAGCACATTGAGGGCTGCGCCTAAATCTTCTTTCATCAAATGAATATAATAGCCTGTGGTTTCACGCCCTGTGAACGCATTGGTGCTGCCCCCAAGGTTTTCGACCGCTTCGGCAAGCTGCGTTGCGTTATAAGACTTTGTCCCTTTAAACAGCATATGTTCAACCATATGCGCCACGCCATTTTCGGCCATATCTTCATGACGTGTCCCGACGCCACAATATACGCCTGTTGCCACAGTATGCACATGCGGGATTTCATCCGTAATAATACGCAGGCCATTATCCAATGTTGTTAAATGTCGGCTATTCGTGCTCATATTTACTCTCTTACTTAAGCGGTTTTTTCTTTAATATAATGCTGTAAACTTACTAAATCGTTATCAAGCTTATGCATCACTTCGTCTCGATCCATTAAATCCGATAAAAAGGCTGGAAGCGCAGGATGCACCCCCGTGGCTTTTTTCACGGCATCAGGAAATTTCGCAGGATGTGCACAGGCCAGTGACACAATCGGCACATCCGATGGCCCGCGCTTATCACGCTGTGCATAGGCAACATTCAAACCAATCGCACTATGTGGATCCATCAATAAATCAGCTTCTTTATAAATACGGGCGATGGTCTCTAACGTCGCCGCATCATCGGCACGCCCTGCATCAAACAAGGTCAAGGCTTGGGTCAACTGATCCTTCGTGACTTCAAAATGACCCTTCTCAGCAAAATCGGTCATCGCTTTTTTAAGCGCGACGCTATCGCGTCCCATTAATTCAAAAAGGTAACGTTCAAAGTTACTGGAGATTTGAATATCCATTGATGGCGCAAGGGTTGGGGTCACCGCACCTTTTTCCATCGCCCCTTTTTCAAAGAAACGCGTTAAGATGTCATTGCTGTTGGTTGCGACAATCAATTTCTCAATCGGCAGCCCCATCTTCATCGCGACATAAGCGGCAAAGATATTCCCGAAGTTACCCGTCGGCACAACAAAGCTAAGCGGACGTTGGCAGCCGCCAAGCGCCGCAGAAGCAACAAAATAATAAACCGTTTGCGCAATGATACGCGCCCAGTTAATCGAATTCACCGCTGATAAATTCTGCGCCGCACGGAAGTCATGGTCATTAAACGCGGCTTTCACCAAATTCTGGCAATCATCAAATGTACCTTTAACCGCAACAGGATAAACATTCGCGGCGCCAAGTGTCGTCATTTGGCGGCGCTGCACGTCAGAAACGCGCCCATCTGGGAAGAGGATAAAGATATCGACATTCTTACAGGCCAAACAGCCTTCTATCGCGGCAGAGCCTGTATCCCCTGATGTTGCGCCCAAAATCGTCACGCGTTCGCCTTGGTCTTCAAGCGCGGCGTCAAATAAATGCCCCAAAAGCTGAAGCGCGACATCTTTAAACGCCATGGTCGGGCCATGATAAAGTTCAAGCGACCATAAATTTTGGTCAAGCTGACGCAGCGGCGTAATGGCCTTATGATGAAAACGTGTTTCCGCCTGACCATAGGTTTTGTCCAAAATCGCTTTTAAACGCACATCATCAAAATGATCATCGACAAAGGGCGCAATCACATCAAAGGCGATCTCGGCATAGCTTTTCCCTGCCATCGAGGCAAGCTTCTCAG
Source organism: Alphaproteobacteria bacterium (assembly GCA_030147745.1). Classification (GTDB taxonomy): domain Bacteria; phylum Pseudomonadota; class Alphaproteobacteria; order Micavibrionales; family Micavibrionaceae; genus UBA2705. The sequence goes on along the minus strand of JASBUS010000063.1, from coordinate 25,287 downwards.
GCGAAAGCACAGGCCATTCATCAGGCAGAAACAAGCCGCCATCTTTCGCTAAACCCGCCAACAGCACTTCAGTAAAGCTTTTGCCGGAATCACCGCCACGCGTTGAACTATACGTAATCATCGCTTTTTCTGCTCCATAATCTCTTTATTATTCAGGAATTTCAGGGCTTTGGAAAACATAGCGCTCCTTAAGGTGGCGCAAAAGGAAGTCAGGTGACGCGTCTTGACCCGTGACGTCCCGCATTAATTCATGACTATCCATCAAACGCCCGCGCGAATGCACATGTTTATTCAGCCACTTAGTAATCGGTAGAAATTCACCCTGACGGATCAAATCATAAAAATTCGGTAAGTCTTGACGCATCGTTTGATAGAATTGCGCCGCCAACATATGCCCCAATGTATATGATGGGAAATAACCAAATTTCGCCACAAACCAATGTACGTCCTGTAACACGCCTTCGGCATTATCCTGCGGCATCACACCAAGCAAGCGGTGCATCTCTTCCGTCCAAAGGGCAGGCAGCTCATCAACCTCCAAGCGCCCTTCGATCATATCGCGCTCCAAACGGTATCGCAGCAAGATGTGATAAAAATACGTCACTTCATCGGCGCGCTTACGGTCTTTGGTCTTGCGGACATGGGTTTTAATCGCCCATAAATTTTCAGGGTGCAAAGTCGGGTCACGCATCGCCTTGAACAGCCCTTCCAAACGTGGAGAGAGAAATTCATAAAATTCCTGCGTACGGCCAATCAGCATTTCAACAAGCAAAGCCTGCGACTCCTGCATAGCTGAACCCAAATCCGCCGCCACAGGCTGATAACGCCATGACTTACGCGGCAAGCCTTGGATATATAAACCATGGCCAAGTTCATGCAGCGCACTTTTTAAACTATCAAGGAAGTTTTTGGTATCAACATTTTTGATCACCAAACGTGTGTCATCAGGCGTGCCGCCTTCGACAGGGTTGTGACCCGTTTGATACAAACCGCCGCGTTCAAAGTCAAAACCAAACAAGCCCAGCATTTCTTCATTCAGCCACATTTGGTCTTGAACTAAAAAATGATCCGCCAGTTGTATAGGTTCAGGACGGCTTTCTTGACGCGCCGTGATTTGCGGCAGCATCCCATTAATTTCTTTTTCAAGCTTATTAAACCAGCGCTCAATTTGCGAATGGCTATAGCCTGGGCAATAATCTTGCAAAAGCGCGTCATAAAGATCTTCGCCGCCGCGCGCACGTAATTTCTTCTCAGCAATACGGCGTTCAACATCAACAACGCGGCGCAAATGGTCGCGCCCCATATCCCAGTCATTATTCTCAAGCGCTAAGCGGTGACAGCGACGGCCTTCATTCGCGACTTTGGCGTTATATTCCATCAAGTCATCGTCAATTAGGCTATGTTCCTCATAAACCGCATTCATCGCGCGCAGATTTGAACGATCCCAATCATCCCAATCGGCGCCATGATTATCTTCATGCGTGATGGCTTTATCCAATAAACTGCGCACTTCAGGTGTGATAATGTCCTGATGCACACGTTTAAACAGATAGGCGATTTGGTTAAGGCGCGAACGATACGCGCCATCAGGCATTGCCGTCAAAAAGTCACGGCCAAGGATTTCGCCAATCGCCTCTAAACGGCCGACATCACGAAAACGCTGCTTCAGCTGCGTATAAGCATCACATGGGTGAAGCTGTTCCTGTTTGGTTGATTCTGTAGAAAGTAACATAGATGGTGTGGTGTCCGCTTTAGAAATGCCGCCTCTATCTATTATATGCAGGATCTGCAAAAAGTCTAGAGAACAAAGTATATTCGGGCGCTTTAGCCTTTGTGGTGTAGCCACGCCATAATCAGCGGAATCCAAATCAAAGACGTCGTCAATGTACCTTTAATCGCCTGATAAGCAATCCATGCCCAAAACAGGTTCTTTGACGGTTTCTTGAATTTCTTGAATTTTTCTAACATGGTGTTTTTTTAACAGAGCAACACAGGCAAAAGCAATAACAAATCTAAACTTAATTTTCAGGGTTTTTAAAGTGGTTATAAACCGCGGTCGATTGCTCTTTAATCTTTGCCCAATGCTGTAATTCGGACTTTGGATAGAAAATCAGCATATAGAAATTATCGAGATAAAGATAATGCGTACAGGTGCTTTTATCCCCTTCATTACAGATGATATAGGACCCTTCCCCCGCTGGATCAACCCATATATCGGATAAATGCGCCAAAGCCTCGTTACTTTGCTGATAATGCGTCAGGCCAAATTCATCGCCAACCTTATGGTCGGCCTTATTTGACTTCAATGCTTTGGACAGCGCCACAGCCTTTTCTTTGCCTTCGGGCACTTTGCTGACAATCATATCAATGATTTCACCCGCCGCCATTTTTTCGGCCAATTCGCGGTTTTCAATATCGAGCACCTGAAAATCAGGATAAGACAAATACACCCAGACTTGCTGTTTAGAATAATGATAAACAGGGTCCATATAGGCCATTGGCACAACCAGATCTATACCATCATTAGACAAAATGTAATTCTCAGGCGGTTGATCAGATTCTGCGGCCTCCTGCGCGGAAGCATTCTGCGCGGCGCCCAGCGCCAAAGCCAAAAGGCAGATTACATTTAACAACAACGATTTAACCATAGAATACACCTTTAATGCGCGATCTTGCGCGAAAATGAGCCCATAAATATTTTACGCCCTTTATCATTATTAATAAAGGGCGTAACAAAAACGTTAATTTATATCAGATAAAAGCTGATTTATGCGGCGTGACGGTTTGGCTTACCTTGACCAAATGGCTTAGAGCCACCTTTTTTAAAGCCTTTATTTGGACGTGCACCATCACGGTTACCGCCATTCGGCTTTTTGCCTTTCGCTGCAAATGGCTTCTTACCGCCATCTTTAAATGCTGGACGGCCGTTATCAAAACCACCAGATTTTTTGCCCATTGGGCGCTTCGCTTTAAATTCACCAGATGATTGTTCACCTGATTTATCTGAACGCTCAACCCATTCGCCGCGTGGCTTAGGCTTGAAACCGTCTTTTGACTTATGTGACTTAAATGTATCTTTATATTCGCCGCGCTTTTCTGTGCGTTCGAAACGATCACCGCGTTGTGGACGATCTGAACGCTCGCCACGTGCTGGACGATCCGACCAATCACTACGGTCTGAACGTTCACTGCGCGCCGGACGGTCTGACCAGTCACCACGAGATTTTGACTTAAAGCCGTCTTTTGATTTGTTACCTTTGAACGAATCTTTAAATTGACCATCTCTTGGGCCGCGATCCATTTTGCGATCTTGACGCTCAAAACGATCACCACGGTCAGGGCGTTCTGAACGCTCTGGACGATCCGACCAATCATCACGTTGTTTTGGCTTGTAAGAATCTTTACCCTTCGCTGCGCCGAAACCATCATCATATGACTTTTTCTTACCCGCAAATTTCTTGCCGCCAAAGTCTTTCTTACCAAAATCATTACGGCCAAAATCGCGTTTCTTGCCAGATTGACGCTTTTGATCCATATGGGCACGGCGTGATGTTTGACCATTACGTGCACCTTTTTTGGCGTTATTGTCATTTTCTGGGTCGATCAAACGTAAAATCGCGCTCCAACGGCGGCTATCACGTGGGCTAACCAAACATAGAGCCTGACCAACCGCACCCGCACGCGCGGTACGGCCAATACGGTGGATGTAATCTTCTGGCATCATCGGTAAGTCATAGTTGATTACATGCGCGATATGCGGCACATCAAGGCCACGCGCAACAACATCCGTTGCCACCAAGATACGGAATTTATCAGCACGCAATTTTTTAACGATTTTCTCACGGCGGAACTGACGCAAATCACCATGGATTGCTTCTGCACTTAGGCCGTCATCTTTCAATTTTTTCGCTAATTGCTCGCTCTCACGCTTTGTGTTCACGAAAACGATGATACTGCCTTCACGTGTGTTTAATTCGTGTAGCAATGTTTTATATTTTTTGTCTTGTTGAACATGCATCACGTCCTGCTGAACATTCTGTGCAACACTGTTGCTTGCGCCAATTTCAATGCGCTCAGGGTTGCTCAAATATTTATCAGCCATACGCATAATGTTATGTGGCAATGTTGCCGAGAACATCATGGTCTGACGTGAGCCATCTGTTGGCATATATTCTGCGATTTCATCAAGCTGAATGCTGAAACCCATATCAAGCATACGGTCTGTTTCATCAAGCACAAGGAAACGTGTATCTTCAAGTTTCAAGCTGCCACGACGCAAATGGTCATGAACGCGCCCTGGAGTACCAACGATCAAACGTGGGTTACGGCGCAATTGGTCAAATTGACGGCCCATATGTTCACCGCCAATAAGAAGCGCGCTTTGGAAACCACATTTCGGTGGGATCATTTCCTGCATCGCATCCATAATTTGTTTACTCAATTCACGTGTCGGTGAAAGGACAAGCGCCATACCGTCTGTGTTTTCAAGTAACATGTTAATCAAAGGAATCGCAAAGGCGCCTGTTTTACCTGTACCCGTTTGGGCTGAACCCAAAACATCGCGGCCGCTAAGGACCAAAGGAATTGCCTGTGCCTGAATTGGCGTTGGCGTTGTAAAATTCATTGCAGAGAGGGACTGCACCAATGCGGGTGCAAGGCCAAAATTGTTAAATTCGGTCATCAAGATTGCTCTTTCAAAAGTTCGTTTCATTAAAGCTATGCATCATGCATCAACTTTGCCATCAATAGAATGCGTACTAAAATCGAACTTTCTCCAAGGGGGGACATCTTTTTGAGGCTGCCGGATCACACCTTAACGCTACACTCTGTGGTAGCTAAAGCTCGCTTATATCAGTTTTTCATCATACTAACTGCGTGCGCACCCTCGCACAGAAGTTATGGTAAAGTCAAGATAATTATGTTTCGCTATTCTTTTTTGTTTTAAATTCCGCTAAACTCTTGCTTAAGCACGGGGGCATTATATCTCATTTCTATTCCGCAATTCTTCACGGGGCGATATGGTCAATTCGACAGGCACAGCACATCGGCAAAATAAAAAGCACAAGAAGCTAATCTCCATGCAGCGGCACTGGTTTAACGGCCTTGTCAGCAATCATCCGCAATTTTGGACACGCCTTGGCAATTTTGAAAGCAAGGTCCTCGAATTTGATTTAGAGCCCCTGAAAATCAAAGCGCCCGTTTATGTCTGCGGCTTAGCGCGCTCAGGCTCAACCATTTTGCTAGAATTCTTGGCGGATCATAAAGATTTCGTCTCGCATAAATATAGTGACTTCCCCTTCATCTTCACGCCATATTTATGGCGCGTCATGCAAAAGATGATGTTCATGAAAGCTGGCCGCCCCGAAGAGCGCTTTCACGGCGACGGCCTGCTCGTCAATGCTGACAGCCCTGAGGCTATGGAAGAAGTGCTCTGGATGCATTTTTTCCCGTTCATTCATCAAAGTGGCCAATGTCAGGTTTTAAATGCCGATGCGACCCAACCGGTTTTTGAAAAATTTTATAGCGACCATATTAAAAAGCTCATGCTACAATCTGGCCGCAAACGCTATTTGGCAAAGGATAATTACAACATCGCCCGCATTGATTACATCACCAAGCTTAATCCAGATGCGAAATTCTTTATTCCGGTGCGCGACCCGATTACCCATGTCGAATCGCTCTATCGTCAGCATAAACATTTCACAGCCATGACCGAAAACGACAAACGCGCCCAAAAACATTTACAGCGCGTCGGCCATTTTGAATTTGGCCACGATATTCGCCCCATCCATCTATATGATGAAGCAACATATAAATCGATTAGCGACCTGTTCAAACAGGGTCATATCCTCCGCGGCTATGCGCGTTATTGGAGCTATATTTACAATTTTGTTTATGACCGCTACGTCAATGCAGACAACACATTCATCTATCGCTATGAAGATTTCTGCGAAGAAAGTGATGAAATGCTCAAAATGATCGCCGATTTCGCCGAGATTTCCACCCCCGCGCGCACGCGCAAATTATGGGCCGACTACATCAAAGCCCCCGCTTATTACCAAACCACCCTAAACGCCGAAGAGCGCGACATCATCAAAGAAGAAACCACCACCGCCGCAAAATTATGGGGGTATTGAGGATAAGTACCAATCACTGAAACGTACCCATTTGATCTTCGATCGTTTTACATTGGCTATCTTTATTCATGCACCAAATTGCGCCGATTAATAATTGGTAATGTGATAAGTCTGGTTTAATGCTGGTTTGTTCGGAGACGTCATAAATTTTATTGGCGCATTCAGTAAAGGCGCTTTTCATGGCATAGGCGGGATATGTACCTTGTGTTGCGGCCGTTGCAGCGGCGCAGTGCTGTTTAATTTGTTCAACCGCGCCAATCATACCGTTACTTTGTAAATCGCCCGCATAATTCGCGGCTAATACCAAAGTCGACGCCGAAACATCGCTCAAACAGGCTTGCTCTTCCCATTGATGCGGGCAGCTTTTGGAAATTTCACGGGCGAAGGCCATAACTTCTGGCGCGACTTGGTCTTGCGCGCGCGCCATATGTCCAAAGCCACTCCAAAGCGTGAGCAAAATAATGAGACTAAATAAGCAACGCGGTAAGCCTAAGCGAATAGCGATTAAATTATGCATGATCCGACCCTCCGTTGCGGTATTTTGCGACGTAAAAAAACCGCTGTCAAACCGCCCCCTTCAACCCATTGTAAACAAGCATTAAAATGGTTTTTCTAATATAAAAATAAAGACTTAACCGCGAATCACGCGCGATAAACGCACCCGTGCTGAATAATCGCTATTTCCCCCTTGGCAAGCGGTAGCTTAGCGCGCTATAGTGCCTTCTTTACAAAAGAACAATAATAAGCGTTAAATGGGAAAAATTCATGACTGACATCGTCATCAGCGGCACTGGCCTTTATACTCCACCAAATTCAATTAGCAATGAAGAGCTCGTCACCGCGTTCAACCAATATGTTGACCACTATAATGCCGCGCATCAGGCCGAAATTGAGGCGGGTGAAATCGAAGCCCTCGAATATTCAAGCGCCGAATTTGTTGAAAAAGTCTCTGGTATTAAATCACGTCACGTCATTGAAAAAGACTCAATTCTTGACCCTGAAATTATGGCGCCGCGCATCCCAGAGCGTAGCAATGACGAATTGTCGATCTTAGCCGAAATTGCCGTCAATGCCGCAAAAGACGCGTTAAAAGCCGCGAATAAAACCGCCGCGGACATTGATGGCGTATTGCTTGCTTGTTCAAATTCACAGCGCGCTTACCCTGCCGTCGCTATCGAAGTCCAAAATGCTCTTGGCATTGATGGCTTTGCTTTTGATATGAATGTCGCCTGTTCATCAGCAACATTTGGCATCCAAACCGCCGCTGATATGATCCGCGCCGGTAATGCCCGCGCAATGTTGGTCGTGAACCCTGAAATTTGTTCAGGGCACCTCAACTTCCGTAATCGTGACAGCCATTTCATTTTCGGTGATGTGGCCACAGCGATTATTTTGGAACGCAAAGACAGCTGCACATCAGATAACGCTTTTGAGATTGTTGGCACGTGCCTAAAGACCCAATTCTCTAACAATATTCGTAATAATTTCGGCTTCTTAAACCGCACGGCGCCAGAAGGTATAGGCAAAGACGATAAATTATTCCTGCAAGAAGGCCGTAAAGTTTTCAAAGAAGTCACCCCAATGGTGGCCGAAATCATTTTACAGCATTTAAATGACAACAACATCGAAGCTGATAAATTAACGCGCATGTGGCTGCACCAAGCGAATTTACACATGAACGAACTGATCAGCCGTAAAGTCCTTGGCCGCGACCCATCAACCGAAGAAGCGCCCGTAATTCTTGATGAATACGCAAATACCAGCTCCGCCGGTTCAATCATCGCCTTTAACAAACATAACCGCGACCTAAAAAGCGGTGACCTTGGCGTGATCTGCTCTTTCGGCGCAGGTTATTCGGTGGGCTCAGTGATTGTGAAGAAGGTGTAAAGCCATGACACAGCCAGATAAACTAGAATTCCATCAAGTCAACGCCTTTACAAAAAACGGCATGAATGTTCTAGGTAATCCGGCGACGATTTGCCTAATTAATGATTTCTTAGACGATATCACCATGGGCAAATGCGCGAAGGAACTGGCTAGCCCCATGACCTCATTTGTACGCCCAACAAATGACCCGCATATTTTTGAAATAAGACATTTTTCACCAGATGGCTTAGAAAACCATGTATGTGGCCATGCGACTGTTGCTGCCGCTGAATTACTGGCGATTAAATATCCAGATTTTAGAAAAGGCCGTGAAATCACGTTTAAACTAAACCCTAAATATGCAATCAATAGCGAGAACAGCTTTATTGCGACAATCAAGGGCAACGATATTTCATTAAAAATGCCTGCCGTAACGGAAATGCAAGAAGTCAAAAGCCCTAAATTCTACAGCTTGCTGGCGGAAGCGCTACAGATAAAGCCTTCAGATATTGTTAAACCTGCTTATTATGCGCCGCGCATTATTAATTACGTAGTCGAACTTAAAAACCAAGATGTTTTAATAAATATGCGTCCTGATTTTAATAAGCTCGCGAACCTTGCTCAATCAAAGAAGTTTTCACATGAAGGCATTATGGCGACCGTAAAATCAGAAGTCGCGCAATATGACACCATGACGCGCGTCTTTTTACCAATTATTGGCGTTGATGAAGATATTGCCTGCGGTTCCGCCAATTGTTCAGTCATTCCTTATTGGAAACTTAAAAACAAAACAGCCTTCCCAAGCTTGAAAGATGAGTTCAACAATTTATTCCCATACCCACCAGAGCAACATAACGGCTTTGTCGGCGGAGTACAGCATTTGAAATTTGACGCGGCTAATGAACAAATTATTTTAACTGGTCAAGCAAGCTATAAGCACCCGATTGAGGTTGATCTGACAAAATGGTCACAATTGGCTGACAAGAAAAAAGGCCCGCAAAATCCATCTGCGCGCCCTTAATTTCTTATAAAATCTATTATCGCTATCGTTAAATATCTATAGGGCCGAATAACGCCTCAGTTTCACCAACCAAATAAGCCCATTGGTGATCACCATAGCTATAATGCCACCATTCAGAGCCATAATTAATGAAGCCTTCTTTTTCAAGTGCGCCAACCAGAATCTGACGGTGACGTTTTGCTGCGTCAGAGATATTTGGGCTTAATGTATTTGCTTCCTCGCAAATTTCCTGACAGCCAGACCCCATGTCATATTCTTTACCATCTGCATCACATAAAGAGATATCGATAGCACAGCACGCCTGATGACCGCTACCAATCCCATTATAAGGGTCAGCAACAAATGTCTCCATCAAGTCATGCAGCTTTTGGCCTGTCAGCGCAGGATATTTTTCTTTGATATAGGCTTCCGCCATGCCCCAAAGCTCAACCTGACGTGCAAGTGGTCGATAAGCCTCATAAATCATGAAATGAAAACCTTCAGGCAAATGTTTTTGCGCAGCCTTCATCATGTCGTAAACAGATTTACGAATACGAAAATCATTAGAAAAACGATCATTTAAAAAGAAGCCGTCATCTTCTGAGATTTTAACAACCTCAGGCTTTGCACCTGTCGCTTCTAATAGATCAATTTTACTAAAGTCGATAAGCTCGACCTCTGGCACGACAGCAGTATTCGTCATTAGATTTTAGGCTCCGGCTTGTTATTATCTGGTTTTTGGAACAATGGCACTTGTGACAACAAAATTGGACGCTTGTCTTGCTTGCGCATCTCATAAAATGTTTCTTTTTGCAGAACAAAAAGCTCACGAGGCTCTGGACCATTTATAGTCTTCATCATGATGTCGTCAACCTTCTGATAGCCTTCTTTCACAATAAGGTGGCGCGAAGGGCCATTATTTGGGTGCACAGTCACCGTTAGAGTGTCTAGGCCGAACTCTTTGAAACCATAATCTGTAAGGTTCAAAATCGCTTCAAGGCCATAGCCTTTATTTTGATATTTAGGGTCAACAAAGAAGTTCACTTCAAAATCTGCACCCTTAAGATAGTTTACAGCTTCCATACATGTGTGACCGATCACTTCGCCTGTATCTTTTAGGGTAATGGCCAACATGTGGTTTGGACGAAAACCTGTTTTCGGGTCAACTTTTGTTGTTCTTTTGGCTTCTTTAATAAAATCTTCTGCTGCTTTGCGTGTACCATCAAAGCAGAAATAAACAAAACCATCTTGCTTTGAGATGTTATAAATCGCATCAACATCACTTGCTTGATGTTCACGCAATAATAAGCGTGGTGTTTCAATTGTAATTGGTTTTGATTGTATCGTTTCTGGTTTTGCCCAACGATTAAACAACGCACATAAAAATTTTCCCATTTTTATCTCCTAGACTCATTTTTATATTTTTGATTTTTACTATTTTATTTTTTGCGTCTTAACGCGTGATGCCTTCTTCTTCCAAAAGCATTTTACGCGAAAGTTTGCCGACCGCCGTTTTTGGTAATGGCGTATCACGCAAGACAATTTTACGTGGCATTTCGATTGGCGAAATTTTATCAGCCAAGAAGCTTTTCAATGCCGCTTCGCTAAGGTCAGAGCTATCACGTGCCTTAACCCACGCCCATACGGTTTCACCGCGTTCATCATCAGGAACGCCTGCAACAATGCATTCCTGCACGTCACCATGAAGTGAAATCGCTTCTTCAATTTGGGTTGGATAAACATTATATCCACGCACCAAAATCAAATCTTTCATACGGTCGACAAGGCGGATATAGCCTTCTTCGTCCACATAACCAACATCACCTGTGTGTAGGCGGCCGTTTTTAATGACTTTCGCGGTTTCTTCAGGCTTGTTGTAATAGCCCTTCATGACCTGTGGGCCAGATACACAGACTTCACCTTTTGCACCTTGGGCAAGCGGTGTGACGCCATCTTCCATATCAATGATCTCAACCATTGTGCCAGGGATTGGCAAACCAATTGTGCCGACTTTAACCTTGCCCTTTGTTGGATTACAGCACACCACTGGCGATGCTTCGGTCAAGCCATAGCCTTCACCAAGCGTTGCACCTGTACGGCGCTCAAACGCGTCTTTAATGCCCTGTGGCAATGGTGCACCGCCTGAAAGGCAGAATTTCACAAATGACAAATCAAGCCCTTCACCGGCAGGATGCACAGCAAGCGCGTTAAATATCGTCGGCACAGCGGGGAAGAATGTTGGTTTTTTCTCTTTCAGCAACGCAATAAATTGCTCTGGGTCGAATTTAGGCACCAAGATCACTTCCATACCCATTTTTAACGCCATATTCATGACAACGGTCATTGAAAACACATGGAAAAGCGGAATAGCGCCAATAATGCGCTCTTCACCCGGCACAGCAAGCGGGCTATGCCATTGTTCAATTTGTACTGCATTCGCATAAAGATTCGCATGGGTCAACATCGCGCCTTTAGGCGTGCCTGTTGTGCCGCCTGTATATTGCAACACCGCAATATCATCCTGCGGGTTAATCACAGGCGCAGCATAGCTGCCTTCATTCGCGATAAGATCTTTATAGTGGATATAAGACTCGCCCGATGCATTCACGGCATCTGCAGCGCCGCTTGGGCAAACAATAATGCCTTTTAGGCGCGTATTGCGCAGGACATTATTGGCCTTATCAAACATGGCTGGCATATCAAGCGTCACCATATAATCAGTTTCGCTATCGCCAATTTGGAATTCTAATTCGCGCTCAACATAAAGCGGGTTGTAATTCACAACCGTGGCGCCAGATTTTAATACACCATAATAAAACGCCACAGAATAATGCGTATTCGGCATAAACAAGCCAACTTTAACGCCTTTACCGACGCCAAGCTTTTGCAAACCCGCCGCGACCTTGTCAGATAGCGCGCCAAGCTCCGCATAGGTCAAGGATAGACCTTCAAAATAAATCGCTGGACGGGCTGCAAATTGTGCCACGGCGCTATTCAGAATGTCATAAACGGGCGCAACATCAACCTTGCTGTTCCATGTGAGGCCAGCAGGATATGATTTTTCCCAAATATTTGTATCAGATACGCCAGAATTTACTGCATGTGCTGCAGCTATCATGTTGTTTTGCATAATATTCCCCGTAAGATTTATTGTCTTTTATTTGAAAAAATCTTTAACAGAAGAACAGACAAAAGCAAGATGCAAACATTGCTGCACCGCGAAATAAAACCTGATAAATCAGGCCATTAAACACCGTGAAATAGGCTTAGCGCTCTTGTTTATATTGGATTCTTTTCCCGATCATTGCTTCTAACGCAAAGGCCACCAAATAATCAGGATAACTCGGGCAGAATTCTTCGAGCCAGCTGAGGATTTTATTACTGTTAAGGCGGCTTATATCATATTGCGGTTTACTACGGACGGCGCGCAGGCGGTTCATCGCCGAAAAATAGCCATAAGCCCATGATTCCATCGTTGCGCTCACCGTTGCATCTTTTTCAGCCTCTAACCACTGCATACAGGTTAATGACCCCGCGCCGATCAATTCAATTTGCGCGGTTTTTTGTTGCTCTTGCGCATAAGCCGCCTGCCCAAACGAGACAAACCCAAAAACCATCACCACCAAAGCCAAAATCAAAACGCGCATAAAAAACCTATCTAAAAAATTCATCATCATCAGGATAACCCTGATCAAACCCCCATGCAAGCGATAGCCCCATAAAAGCTTTTGACAGCCTTAACCACTACACCTAAAGTTATAATACTTGATGCATAACAACAAAGAATTGATCCATGTCGAATAGATTCAAAAGATTTCTCCTCCTCGCGCTTTTAACCTTCACCGCAGCGCCTGCTTTTGCCGAAGTTAACCGCATAGAACTTACTTCGCCGCTATCGCAGCAACACTATTCGGCGGAATATATCGAGAGCGACTATAACCAAATCACCGACAAGGTCACCTATCAAGGTAAAAAGCGCAGCTATCAATTTTATGCGCCAACCATGCGCAACAAAGACCCGCGCCCTGTCATCATCCTGCTGCACGGCGCGAAACGTAGCGGTAAATCGATGATTGCAAAATGGATGTCCATTGCGGATTCCAAAGACGTGATATTAATTGCCCCAGACGCCATTGACGGCATTTGGACAGATGCAGATAACTGGTCATTCTTTAACAAACTCATCAAGCGTGTTGAAAATGGTTACTCCATTGACCATAAACGCATTTATATGTTCGGCCATTCCTTAGGTGGGCATCTGGCGATTGTCGCCGCCATAAATAATGCTCAAAACATCGCCGCCGCGGCGATACATGCCGGCGCATTAAAAAGCTATTCGCCGCTAAGCCGCCTTAAACCCGGCCGCAAAACCCCGATACTCCTCATCAACGGTGAAGACGACAGCGCCGTCCCCCTCAACAAAGTCGAAAAATCAGCCGAAATCTTAGACGCCAACGGCCACGAAACCAGCCTCATCGTCATCAACGACCATAACCACTGGTATTACGACATCGCCGACTTCATCAATGATGAAGCATGGGATTTTTTGGAGGATTTTAAGCTTTAGAAGGGGAATAGTAGAGTAGGCATACATCAACCCACCCAGATTAACAACAACTTCAATTCCATGAAGCACTGATGTAAGATATACTTATAAACTATTGTTTAGTGTTTCAATGTCAAAATTCTTAAAAGAAACAGCAAACAAGGTAAAACGAGCCAAGGAACATAGGCACGTCTAATAGGGGAGAAGCAAAGATGGTTAAAAGTGCATGGGGTGTTTATTTATCTATCGTCACATTCCTAGGTGGCCTTATAACTGTCGCACCTGTTTTTGCGGTCTTCACCATTCTTTTTTGGCCATTATTCTTTATTTTAGCATTTATGCCTACTATAGCCCTCTATTCATGGGCGTTAACTCTTTCTTTTATTCTTTTTCAGCGTTTCGGGAAACACAAATATGTAGCCGCGCCAGCTTTGGTTGTTATATTAGCGCTAGCCATTCCATTTGTCTTTAATGCACGCATAGACAGGCATATTGAAGCCCTAACAAAGGATGACATTGATATTGAAACGCCGCTTCCGACTGGGGGGATATTAGCGTTTGAGATACCATATAGTCGTGATACTCAATATACATGCGATTCGCTTTGCCAACGCTTGTTATATAACAAAGCCTATGAACAGGTCATCATTAACTACCACGGTGGCGGCACATATAATTTCCACTTAGAAAACAGGACATCATGCCCATCTTTAACAAAGATATTAGATGGCACCGCCGCCAGAATTGCTAATGGAGAGTGCTTAATTCAGACAAAAGGAAATGCCAATACGGCAGATTTTATATATAGAAAAGAAGGAATATCCACAGCTGAAAGAAACTTAAAATTCAAAATTCATGCCGTTACCGTTCGAGCAGATCGCGTGACTGTATTTGACAACAGAACCGCTGATAAAAAAACTCTATATCAAAAAACACAGATACAAGCACGGCCTTTAGCTTATCCGTTTATGGTTGGACTAGGTGGGGGCTACCAACTAGACTTTCACTCAGAAATATTACGCACAAAGAAAAACCTAAATACACTATCGAAAGACGATGTTTATAAAATTTTTAAAGCAACCGCCCTAAAGAACATCAAAACAAGTGCAGAAAATAAAATCCAAATCATAAGTAATTATTTGGATAACAAACATGAACCCAATCTAGCAGCAGTACAACTCTTAGAAAGCTTTTGGAGAGACCTAGAACGCAAAGACACTTACAGCCCAGATGAAATCCGTATAATTATCCATGCATTGCAAGATGAAAGAGTTAAATTCTCATATGAATTTCCTAAAATAATTAAAAAGCTTAGAGATATACCAGATGAGTTAGTCGTCGCATTAGGAAACAGAGCTATACAAAAACCTTCAAATATTATTTCAAACGCCATCATGGCACTTCCTGATGGCCGCGCAGATATTATCGCGCCTCAACTTGAACAATTAGCCCAGAATAAAGCCCTAAGAGCCACAAACAATATGGCGATTGCACGCTTAGGAGAAGGGCGCGACAACGCTGTTTACATATATATGAATTCGCTAAAAGACTACAAAGCGTTTTTAAACAGCGGAAATGCACTTGACGACATTCGCAAAAAAGAAGAACAGGCTGTTTTAGGTGCAATAATAGGATTATGCCGATTGGAAGAAAAGGCTGCGCCTGCTAAAGAAGATTTATATTCTATATTTGAAAATAATAATATCCGAAGACAAATCAGCACCTCAATTGCCCGCGCATTAATACAGATCGTCGACATTAATGAATTGGAACAAAAGTATTTAAATAACGAGCAATATAAAAGCACTGACCGTATTGCCGTTGAGCTTAGAAACGCCATAAATAATAAAGCGCGCAAAACAGCAAATCACAAAAGCCCATGTTAGCTTCTAAGCAAAACACATACGCGACAGCCCGCAAAACGCGGGGCGTGAGGGGGTATATTCTCTATGGGGGGTAGTAATTCAGACTAAATGGCGGAGATGACAGGATTCGAACCTGCGAGGGGTTGCCCCCAACACGCTTTCCAGGCGTGCGCCTTAAACCGCTCGGCCACATCTCCGTTTATATGATGGCGGTCGATGCGCAAATTAGCGGGTCTTGCCGTTAAAGGCAAGTGATAACTTCATATTATCGTGCCCCACGCCCTGCCTAACTTGACGATTCAATATTTGTTAATATATTAGTTGTATATTATATATTAACTATCTAATTCGTTTAGGGTCGAGTTTTAGGGTATCTGGGGGCAGAAATGGTTTTATATGTTGCGCCTCTGTTTATATCTTTTCTTTGCGTTATCACCGCTCATCGCAACCAGCTTGCATGATTTTTACATCAGCTATGACTATGGCTTTGAATTCCAAAGCCTTGGTTATTACATCTATAATTATCTGCCAAGCGTCTTTTATTGGATGAAAAAGACCTTTATGGATACCGCTTATACAGGGATGATCTCAAGCGCAATGAAAACCTCCCTTGTGACCTATAGCTTTGTACTTTCGGCGCTCGCAACCGCATGGGTGATTAATGCCAAATTGCACAATAAAGGCCCGTTCAGAGATTATTTAAAAGACCTGCCAGAATTACAGAAAAACTGGCTCAGCAGTGACCGTTTAGGCGCACGTTTTAGCGGTGGGCGCGCCCATGTCCAGCCACAGGTGCATAACGACAATCACGCCGCTTAAGCAACTTGCGTATTTAAATATTCAATCGCGTGATTAAGGCGGATTAAGTCTTGCTCTCGCGATACGCTATGTGTGGCATCTTTGATGATTTCAACGATTACATTATCTGAGGCAATATTCTCGCTAATAAAGCTTGCTGTTTCCCATGGTACTTCGCTATCGAGCACGCCTTGCACCAAATAAACAGGGCAGCGTATATCGACAACATCATCGCCGTTAAAGACAAAATTTTCTTCGCCATCTTCAAGCAAAGCGCGCGTAAAGATATAAGGTTCATCTGAATAGTCATTGGGGATTTCGGCGCGGCCGATTTCATCCATCTGGCGTTTTTGTTCATCGGGCAATTCATCATAGATACGGCCTGTAAAATCTGGCGCGGCGGCAATCCCCATCAACGCCGCAATACGCTCAGGGCGTTTCAGCGCACAAAGCAGCGAAATCCACCCGCCCATCGATGAACCAACAATCACAATCGGCCCTTGAATGACGTGATCAATAATCGTCAACGCATCGTCACACCACGCGCCGATTGTCCCATCCACAAAATCACCATCCGAAAGGCCGTGGCCTGTATAATCAAAACGTACATAGCTTTGCCCGCGTGCGATGGCGCGTTCTTCTAAATAAGTCGCCTTGCTGCCCATCATGTCGGACTTAAAACCGCCGCAAAACAATACCGTCGGCAGGTCTTTTGTGCCTTGATGGTGAAAATAGGCGAGATTTTGTCCTTTTGCGTTGGCAATTTGCTTATGGCTCATGCTATATATGTCCTGTTCTGGTTGAATTCAATGCCAAGTCGGGAAGACTTACGCCCACAATTTTAGGCAGAGTACACAGAAAACAAAAGGCTAATTATTTATTTATCACGATTATACCCAACCGCTATGACAAACCGTTTACCTGCACAGATGCCCCCCACACAAGCGCCGAATAAGCCGCCTGTAATATTGCAGATCATCCCTGAACTTGGCCCAGGTGGCGCTGAGCAAGGCTGTATCGATGTTGCAAACGCCATCCAAAATGCGGGCGGCAAAGCGATTGTCGTTTCACATGGCGGTGACCGCGTCCATGAAATTACGCGCAATAACGTGACTCATGTCAATATGCCCGTGCATAGCAAAAACCCGCTGACCTTATGGCGCAATGTCAGCCGCATTCGTAAACTCATACATCAACATGGCGTTGATATTGTCCATGTGCGCTCCCGCGCGCCCGCATGGAGCGCTTTGCAAGCCTGCAAAGGCACAAGCGCCCATTATATGACGACCTGCCATGCGCCATATAATTACAAGTCAAAAGCGAAACAATTTTATAACTCCGCCATGGCGAAGGGTGAGCGCGTTATTGCGATTTCGGAATATGTTCGTAATTACCTTATCGATGGCTATGGCTTAAACGATAGCACTATCCGCCTAATCCACCGTGGCATCCCAATTGAAAAATTCCACCCGACCATGGTCTCACCAGAGCGCATGATCACCCTCAATAAAGAATGGCGCATTCCTGAAAGTGCATCTGTTATTTTATTGCCGGGGCGTTTAACACGCTGGAAAGGCCAAGCCGTCCTTATCGAAGCGATGGCGCAGATTAAATCCAAAGATGTTTATGCTGTATTGATTGGGTCTGACCAAGGCCGCACCGAATACCGCAAAGAACTTGAAACATTGATGGAAGAGCGCGGCCTTGTCGGCCGCGTACGTATCGTTGACCATTGTAACGATATGCCTGCCGCCTATATGTTGGCTACAGTTGTGGTCTCCGCCTCAACCGACCCTGAAGGCTTTGGCCGCATTCCTGTCGAAGCCCAAGCCATGGGCCGCCCCATTATCGGCACCGACCACGGCGGCGCACAAGAAACAATTTTACGCGGTGAAACAGGCTGGTTAATCCCGCCAAATGACCCTGCCGCCCTTGCCAAAGCCATTACGGAAGCCTTAGCGCTCAACAACGCCCAGCGCGCCGTGTTAGCAACGCGCGCCATGAACCACATCATGCAAAATTTCACCAAAGAAATCATGATTGATAAAACGCTCGCGGTTTACTCTGAACTACTTGGCCAAGGTCAAAGCACGGCTGTTAATGCCGACAAAGCGACCGCTGCCGCATAAGGATAGGAATATGAACGCGCATAACGAACATATTCTGGTCATTAAACTTTCAGCGCTAGGCGATTTTATTCAGGCGCTTGGCCCCATGAAGGCGATACGCGCCCATCACCCTGACGCACATATCACATTGCTCACCACCAAAGGCTTTAAAGATTTTGGTGAAGAATGCGGCTATTTTAATGACGTATGGATTGATACGCGCCCGAAATGGTTTGATCTATCTGGCTGGGCGAATTTGTCACGCCGTTTTAAAAGCGGCGGTTTCACACGGGTGTATGATCTACAGAATAATGACCGCAGCCGTTTTTACTTCAAACTCTTTGCGGGTAGCGCGCGCCCTGAATGGGTTGGCACAGCCAAAGGCGCATCCCATTATAACGATTCCCCTGAACGTACGGCAGGCAATGCCTTCAATGGCCATAAAAGCACCCTCGCCCTTGCAGGCATCAACACCGTTGAAATTGATGATTTATCATGGATTAAGGCCGATATTAGCGGCTTTGCCCTTAAAAAACCTTATGCCTTAATCGTTGCGGGCTGCGCCCCATCGCGCCCTGAAAAACGCTGGCCAGCCGAAAATTTTGCCAAAACCGTGCAAAACCTTGTATCAAAAGGCATTCAACCTGTATTGATTGGCACAAATGCAGAAGCTGAAATCAATGCGCGCATTAAACAAGCCTGCCCAGACGCTTTGGATCTAACCAACCAAACCAGCATCAAACAAATTGCCGCGCTTGGGCGTGAAGCCGCCTTATGTGTCACGAACGACACTGGCCCTGCCCATATTATCGGCGTGACAGGCTGCCTATGTTATGTACTATTTAGCACCAAGGGCTCTAACCCCGACAAACACGCGCCGCTTGGGCATAATATCGAGAAATTAATCGCTGAAGATTTAACCACCATCAGCGCCGATCAGCTCTGGCAGCAAATTCAAGATAAGCAAAAAGGCTGACCTAAAAGGACAGCCCAGTTCACAATTTTATCACGGCACTAAATTTAAGCGCTTGCGCCTGTTTTTACGAATTCTTCTTCCGCTTCGTAATAATCAAGGCCGCCTTGTGGCGCGTAGATATCATAAAGACATTTCAGCATCGCCTTAACCGCTTTATCATCCAAACGATAATAAATCGTCTGTGCATCGCGGCGCGTAACCACTAAACGGTCACGACGCAAACGCGCCAAATGTTGTGATAATGCAGATTGCGACAAGCCAACAATCTCTTCAAGCTCACCAACACATTTTTCGCCTTTATATAAAGCGCACATGATGATTAAACGACGTTCATTGGAAAGTGCTTTCAGCAGCCCAACAGCCACTTCGGCATTTTTTTCTATTTCTTGAATATCCATATATAATTAGCTTTTAACAAAGCTACCCCCATTTTAAACGAATGCCCTGATCCCTAAAGGCACTAATAAAAAATTCTATCAATAAAGCCCTAATATATAATTAAGATTAATCTTATCTAATACAACTATACCAGCAAAGCAACAAAAGATAAACTCTACCCTAAGATTATTTTTGCAAGGCATACTAAACGTATAAGGCATGGCTTGGCAATAAAAAAGCGATAATTGAGAGAAATCAAGCACTAAAAAAGCTAAAAATGATCCAAATTCTTCATTTCTCGGTAACAATTACATGGTAATATGATCATGTTTAGATCATTCCAAATAATGATCATTTCAATATTTAATAACAACACATAGGTACATCTATTATGAAGCTAAATATTCAAGGCAAACAAATGGATATCGGCGATGCACTTCGCACCCATATAACCACTAAGATAGAGGAGCTTGATAGTAAATTTTTCAACCGTGCCATTAGCGGTACAATCACAATGGCCCCAGAAGGTCATTCAGCGTTCAAAGCACATATCAAACTGGGTATAGGCCGTGATATTGATGTCGAAGCTTATGCTACAGAGCAAGAAGTTTATTTGGCTTTTGACAATGCCGCGGAAAAAATCGCGAAGCAAATGCGCCGTTACAAACGCCGTCTACGCGACCACCGCCAACGTATTGAAGACGCGGAAGAGAGTGAATTGCACGAAGCGCGCGACTATGTCATTAACCTGCATGACGAAGAAGAAGGCAAGGACATCCCTGATGAGCCATTAATCGTCGCAGAAATGACCAAAAGCATTCCAAAACTTTCAGTTTCTGAAGCAGTTATGCGCTTAGACCTTTCAGGCAAGCCTGCATTATTGTTCCAAAACCTGAAAAGCGATGCAATCAGCATGGTTTATCGCCGCGAAGACGGCAATATCGGCTGGATTGATACGGAACAAGCGTTAAAAAAAGCTGATGGCGGTAGAGCGGTTGCCGCCGAATAAAAAACGGTAACCGTTTATATAAACATGACGAAAACGTCGCCTGAATGGGCGGCGTTTTTTTATGGCCGCCCTTGAATTTGATGGCATAGCACCCCATTTCAATTATGTATAAGGCGCTAAATTCCCGAAACAATCTACGTAGAATGGGAGAATAGCCATGAAAATTAAAGAACGGCCTGAATATAAGGCTAAGAAATCACCGTTGGCCATGTCGCCAGACACCAATGTCGAATCCGCCTTGCAGGAAATGAATAAACGGCATTTTGGATCCGTCATTGTCGTCAACGACAATCAAAATGTCATCGGCATAGTCACCGAACGTGATTTGGTGGTCAAAGTCCTCGGCGCACACAAAGACGCAGAAAGCTTAAAACTCGCTGATATCATGACAACAGATGTCCGCACCGCCCATGATGATGACAATGTCGTTGAATGGCTGCGCATCATGTCTAATGAACGCTTCCGCCACTTACCCGTGGTCAATAGCAATGATCAACTGGTCAATGTCATGTCACAGGGGGATTTTGTATCCTATACATGGCCAAGCTTGATTACCGCCATGACGGAAAAGACACGTAAAACCTTTGGGCGTTATTACGAGATTGTCTTAATCGCGGCGGCAATGCTGATTTATGCTTTAGCGGTGAATATATTGCTTGTGCCTTAAACAGGGTTTAAAGCGTTGCCATCACATCCGCAATGATATCACATGCGACATCAACTTCTGCCTTTGTGATCACCAGTGGTGGACAGAAGCGCACGGTTGAATTACCGCAGGCCAGCGTCAACAAGCCTTTTTCAAATGCCTTTTTAATGAAGGCATCACGTGCGGCTGCATCCGCGACCGTACGGCCATTATCAACTTTGGCAAATTCAAGGCCAATCATTAGGCCAAGGCCGCGCACATCACCAATCAGGGCTGGGTGTTTCGCCTGAATCTCCTTCAAACGCTTAAGGAAATACGCGCCAACTTCACCCGCATGCGCCGTTAAGCCGCCTTGTAATAATTCAAGCGTCTTGCGTGCCGCAGCAACCGCCACAGGGTTACCGCCATATGTTGACCCATGCGCACCTTCTGGCCATGTCATAACTTTATCTGATGCGACAAACGCACCAATTGGCATACCACTTGCGATACCTTTGGCGGTCGTGACAATATCTGCCTTCACATCAAAATGTTCCATCGCATATAATTTGCCGGTACGGCCCATACCACTTTGCACTTCATCCGCAATCAACAAAATGCCATATTCATCACAAATACGGCGGAGGCCTTGGACAAATTCTTTTGGCGGCACGACATAACCACCCTCACCTTGGATCGGCTCAAGCGCAATCGCGGCGACTTCATCAGGCGCAACGATTTTTTTGAACAACACATCGGTCAGATATTCCAAGCAGCCTGCTGTATCCGTTGGATAGGGCGGGTTAGATGGACATGGGAAAGACCTCGGGAAGTAAGAGAAATGAATGCCTGGGACGAGCGGCCCAAAACCACGGCGCTGAACCACTTTGGAACTATTTGATGAAATCCCGCCCAATGTACGGCCATGGAAACCATTATAAAAACAAATCACATTTGGGCGGCCTGTGGCATAACGTGCCAATTTCAATGCGCCATCCCATGCTTCCGCGCCTGTGTTACAGAAGAACACACGGTTTTTATTTGAATTATGGATTGGCGTTGCTTCAGCCAATTCCTGCGCATAAACGCCCTGTTTATCGTTATAAAACACGTTACCGCAGTTATGCAGATATTTACCCGCCTGCTCGGCAATCGCCGCGTTTACCTCTGGGTGATTATGGCCAGTTGATGTCACCGCAATACCTGCGTGCAAATCCATAAAAACATTGCCATCAACATCTTCAACATGACAGCCTTCACCGCGCGCCAAAACAAATGGATACATACGGTAACGTGACGTTGACAAATATGTGTGATCTTGCTCAATAAGCGCAGCAGCCTTTGGCCCTGGCAAAGCCGTTTTAATAGAAATTCCAGACATGTTAAACCCCTTTAAGTCTACTATAAATAAAGTGTAATTTTATTGCTGCGATGCAGCTAATTTATTGATTCGTAACGAAAGTCTAGCATAGAGATTGCAAAGCCCCTATGAGATTCGCAAGACTTATTAACACCCTGACAGCCCACAAGAAAACGACCAAATTCAGCCATTAAAAAAAGCACCGTGAAAAATCAGGTGCTTTTTATTCATTCATTTCTATATAGACCGACATCCAGCCGCGCACGGTATCCGGACGCTTGGGCGGTCTTACAGGATTTTCTAAACGTGGAAGAAGTACGCCATTTTCTTCACTATATTGCGCTTTTAACTCTTTCAAGCGATCACGCAATTTTTGAATAGCTTTCGACGCGCTTGGCGCGCTTTCAACCATATCTGGAATAGCACTGACGCATGCACGGTACATATCCGGTGCTGCATTTTCATTTACTTGTTCCCAGAGCGGCATACATTCGATCCAATAGCCTTTACGCGACATGGAACATGCTCCTCAAAAAACGATACTCTTTATGTTTGTATATTAGAACTTTATCACAAAAATATAACTTGTGCTAGTCTTAAGCATTAAAAAGCTGATTTCTATATTGTGCGGCGCAAATATTATTCGTTTACAAATAGTTAACGCCACACACGGGAAAATGATCTACAGCTATTAATTGTCTTTTTTCTGTAGTTTGGCCTGCTCAGCATAAAAAATCAGGTCCTTTGCACGGCGCCATTCACGCGATTCTTTTTCAAGGCCGCGAATCGCTATATCAGCCAAACGACCTGTCTCAACCATATTACGCTTTAAATAAGCCTCTTCCGCCAAATATAAATTCGCACGGCTATCATCTTTTAAACGCCCATAAGCCGTCGCCATCAAACGATATAGACGTGTTGAGCGTGGTTCCGCCCGCTGCGCGCTACCCAAAATTTTAATGGCTGCACGTAAATCCGCCTCTTTACCTTGCTCAATGAGAATATGAGCATAAGCAATCGCAATCAGCCCATCATTTGGCACATATTTATGTGCCTGCGCATAAGACTTACGCGATTCATCCAGACGCCCAAAGCTTGCATAGATCTGCCCTGCAAGCTCATGATAATAAGGATTATCAGGTTCTAGCGCGACCAATTCACGCACTTTGTTAATGGCGCGTGTTTCATCGCTCTGACGATATGCCGCCACCGCATAAGCCATGACATCAGGGATTTTATTTGCATTTGGGTCATATGTCCACGCAACTTGCGGCGGATGAATAAAGCCCAATAATTTCGCCTTCATGCGTGCATGTTGATCCGCCCATTTAGAATTCACGTTATAAGATTTCTGGCTCAAGGCCTCAACCTTCGTTTCTAGCGCCGTGATACGGTTACGCGTCACAGGGTGGGTACGGTAATATTCAGATTGCTGTGAAGCTGGCAGTAATTCATCAGACTGCATTTTTTTCAAAAAGCTTGTTAGCCCTGCAGGGTCAACTTTGGCAGCGTCCAAATAACCAAGTGCCGCTTGATCCGCGCTCGATTCCTGTACACGGCTATGGGCGAGATATTTACTAATCGCGTAATTCTGCGATACGCCAATGACCGCTTGCGCGGCCTCACCCTGACCACTTAAAATCGCTGCGCCAACCCCAAGGATTGTGCCGATAATCGTTTCATAAGATGCATTTTCCATCGCAGCGCGCCCGCGCGTAAGGTGGCCACCAACAATATGGCCTAATTCGTGAGCAATAACGCCGATCACTTCTTCTGCTGTATCAGAACGCTGCAATAGGCCTGTATAAATAAAGATATTCGGGCCGCCCGCAACGAAGGCGTTCACATCATCGCTCTGTACCAAAATGATATTTACGCTGCCCGCGGGTAAGCCCGTCTGTTTGATCACATCTGCGCTCCATTCTTTTAAATAGAGCTCTATCTCACTATCACGAATAAGTCCAAAGCCACCCTGCGCCAAGCCGTGACGCAGAGGCATCACAGCCAATAAAGTGAATAGCATCAATAGACGGAAATATTTCAAATTAACGTTCTCCTAAAAGCGCACTGCCGATACGGACATAATCAGCGCCCGATAAAGCCGCAGCCGTATAATCACCGCTCATCCCCATACTTAATTTAAGGCCTTCATGTGCATCCGCCATTTTTTTGAGGAGTGAGAAGTAAATGCCGGCAGGTTCATCCACCGGAGGGATGCACATAAGACCTTGAATATTTAAAGATAGGTCGCCGCGGCAAAAAGCCAAGAAGTCATCTAATTCATGTGGCAAAATACCAGATTTTTGTTCTTCTTCGCCAATATTCACCTGAATAAAACACGGTAAAACACGCCCTTGCGCATCCATTTCAGCCTTTAATGCACGCGCAATTTTCTCGCGGTCAACACTATGGATCACATCAAATAACGCAACAGCGTCTTTAACTTTATTACTTTGTAATGGGCCAATTAAATGGAGGGTCAAGTCATTATATTTTGTCTTGCGTTCTGCCCAATGCGCTTCGGCTTCCTGCACTTTATTTTCACCAAAGTGACGCAAGCCTGCAGCCAAAGCTTCATCAATGCGTTCGTCGCTTTGCTGCTTACTGACCGCAATCACC
>JASBUS010000048.1 GCA_030147745.1 Alphaproteobacteria bacterium | reverse complement strand
GTTCTGAAATGGGGCATTAGCCGCAAAACCAACAGGCAGCCGTCCCAACCGGGGCATGCCCTTGCATCTGGTGCGGGTGGAGGGACTTGAACCCCCACGGGTCTCCCCGCCAGAACCTAAATCTGGTGCGTCTGCCAATTTCGCCACACCCGCATGTAAATTGTGTTAGCAATTGGCTACAGAGCGCGTTTTTACACCATTGCTTTGCGTTCGCCAAGTGTTTTTTTTACTTTTATTAGATTTTTTTCAAAAAAAGTGAAAAACCCCCGTTTTATTAGGGGTTCACTTTGTATATTTCCGTCAGCACGCTACTAATTGCACGCGGTAATTCTGATGCGACCAATGCAGGGCCAAGCTTTAATGACGCCATACCATGCAGCCAAACAGCACTCGCGGCAGCTTCAAATGGTGGGATCTTCTGCGCCAAACAGCCCGCAACGGCGCCAGCAAGCACATCACCGCTACCTGCCGTTGAAAGCCAAGGTGACGCTTTGTTATTTATATATGCACGACCATCTGGCGCCGCGATAATTGTGTCCATGCCTTTAAGCACAACAATACAGCCCGCTCGTGCCGCCGCTTTCTTTGCTTTTTCAAGCTTATTCGTCATATCCGCCAAATCAGGGAACATTCTTTTTAACTCCCCTTCATGCGGCGTAATAATAGATGCAAGCTCTGTAGGCACTTCGCCCAAGGCATCGCCATCTAACACGACTTGTATATTAAGTGCCTGACACGCTTTTGCCAAGGCCGTCATATCGAATCGCTTTTCTGCACCCGGCCCTATTAAACAGACCGACACATGACGTTCTTGCATCAAATCAGCTGCAGCTTCGGCATCATCAAAGCAACGCACCATCACTTCAGGCGCAATTGCAGAGCGATAAGTCGGCGCAGCAGATTCTGATGTAAAGATAGACGCCATCCCTGCCCCGACACGCATAGCGCCACTTGTTGCGAGGCGTGATGCACCAACGAGCGTTTCACCGCCGAGTACTGCAACATGCCCACGTATATATTTATGGGTCATAGCGTCTGGAACTTTCCAAAACTGACGCCATAATTCAGGGTGATTTAAAAAGGCATGGACTTCCATACCCGCAAATGCGCTCGGTTTAATGTTGATATCAACAACACTTATCTTACCGCAATATTGCGCACCCGGTTGCAGAACATGTTCAATACGTGGGCGCGACATAGTCACCGTGTAATCCGCCTTAAGTGTATTTTTATCAACAGATAAATCCGCACGTATGCCTGAAGGCACATCAATCGCCACAACAATTGCCCGTTCCTGACGAACGGCATTATAAGTTTCGACAATCTCAGTTGGTAATTCACGGTTAAGGCCTGTGCCAAAAAGCGCATCGACAATAATATGTTCAGGCGTAATATCAATTTCAGATAACATCAGGACTTCACCTGACCAAAACTTCGCGGCCTGCGCCGCAATATCATTCAGCATAATGACTTGCTTTGTACAATATACGCGAACATTCCAGCCCGCCTTCTCAAGAATCGAAGCTGTGACAAAACCATCACTACCATTTTTACCTGGGCCACAAAGGATACTGACAGGACGGCGCTCGAAATGATTGGCGATAAATTCGGCAACGCCGCGCCCTGCTTTCTGGATGAGTTCAATTTCCTTCACGCCAGTTTCGCAAGTTAGTCTTTCAGCCTGCCTAATTTGTTCGGATGTATATAGCGCGTAATTGCCACGCGATTTTTTATTGAGCTGATCACTCGTATCGATATTTGTCATTTATAAAGCCATAAAATAATGAAATAAAATAAGATCCTGTATTAAAGATAATACATAGATTTTAAGCATTCGTAAATTGATGGAATAAATGAAAAAGAAAATGGGGCGACTGACGGGACTTGAACCCGCGACAACTCGGACCACAACCGAGGGCTCTACCACTGAGCTACAGCCGCCATAATCATTTAGAAAAACGATCAGGGCTAGCTTATAACTGAATTCTTTTCCCTTCGTCAAGATATATAGACACTGATTTTATATTTTTTTTGTTGCACCTGCAAAAAACATGTAATAAAAGCATTGCTGCATTGCAATTACTGCATGGGTAATGTTAGTATGAATCCCTTAGGATATACTGCGTAACGCGTTAACACATTTAAGGTATCGAGGAAAAAATGTCTAAACACTTAAAATTTAAGTCTGCTGCTGAACTAGTTAAATACATCAAAGACAATGACATCCAGAATATTGACTTTGAATTCACCGACCTACGCGGTAAGTTGCAGCACACGGCACAGCATGTCGATACTGCCGATGAAGAGCTTTTTGAAAAAGGCATCTACTTTGATGGTTCATCTATTGCCGGCTGGAAAACCATCAACGAATCAGACATGAATTTGCGTCCAGACATCAACAAAGTGACTGTTGACCCATTCTCGTCTATCCCTACTATCAAAATCTTTTGTGATATTTATGATCCGATCACAGATAAGCCATATGACTTAGACCCACGTAGCATTGCGAAGAAGGCTGAATCTTTCTTACGTGACGGGGGTTTTGGTGACGAAGCTTATTTCGGCCCAGAAGCTGAGTTCTTCGTATTTGACGATGTTCGCATCCATAATGAAATGAACCATGTTGGCTATTATGTCGACAGCATCGAAGGCCCTTATAACACAGGCCGCGTTTACGACAACGGCAACATGGGTCACCGTCCAAAGAAAAAAGGCGGTTACTTCCCAGAAGCGCCAGTTGATAGCCTTGCCGACCTACGTGCGGAAATGCTTTCTGTTATGGGCGAAATGGGCGTTCCAGTTGAAAAGCACCACCACGAAGTTGCACCAAGCCAGTGCGAATTGGGTATCAAATACGCAACACTAACAGACAGCGCTGATAACATTCAGATTTATAAGCACGTTGTTCACAATGTTGCGCATGCTTATGGCCGCTCAGCGACATTCCTACCGAAGCCAATTTTTGGTGATAACGGTTCAGGCATGCACGTGCACCAGTCAATCTGGAAAGCTGGAAAGCCAAGTTTTGCGGGTAAAGGTTATGCAGGTCTTTCTGAAACTGCGCTTTACTATATTGGCGGTATCATTAAACACGCAAAAGCATTGAACGCTTTCACAAACCCATCAACAAACTCTTATAAGCGTCTTGTTCCGGGTTATGAAGCGCCAGTATTGCTTGCTTATTCTGCGCGTAACCGTTCTGCATCATGCCGCATTCCATTCGGTCATAGCCCTAAAGAAAAACGAATCGAAGTACGTTTCCCTGACCCAGTCGCTAACCCATATCTTGCTTTTGCAGCGATGTTGATGGCGGGCCTAGACGGGATCGAAAACAAAATCCATCCGGGCGATGCAATGGACAAAAACCTTTACGACCTACCTGCAGATGAATTGAGCCAAGTGCCAACAGTTTGTGGTTCACTTCGTGAAGCGTTAGAAGCGCTTTCAGCTGACCATGCCTTCCTATTGAAAGGCAATGTGTTCACAACAGAAATGCTTGAAAGCTATATCGACCTAAAAATGGAAGAAGTTGCGATATACGAAACAACACCACACCCAGTGGAATTCATGATGTATTATTCATCATAATAAGCGTTTCTAGGTAAGGAGACAAAAAAGGCGCTGTAGACACCAACAGCGCCTTTTTCTTATACAAATCAAATCTGCTAAAAAGTTGACCAGACATACAGACAGACATAATATTAATAGTATAGGGTCATTCGATAGGAAACTTCATAAATGCGTTTAGCGCTTATAATCAGCCTCATTATTTACGCATTCATATTTAATGCGCCATCTGTACATGCGCATGAATTGAAATATGACAGCCTAAAAATTGCGATTGAAAATTCTTGGCCGCCATATGCCGATGAGAATGGACAGGGCTATTCTAGAGACATATTAGAACACGCCCTAAAATACGCTGACATTGAATATGAAATTCAAGTTGAACCTTACACGCGCGCCCTGTATTTAACCGAGATTGGTACGACCAATGCCTGCCTAAATGTCACACGCCAGAAATCCACTGAAGCGACATATTATTTTGGCACAGAACCACTGCTTTATGCCGACGCTTATTTCTTTGTTGAGGCCAACAAGGATGTAAGCTTTAAATCCTTAAAGGACGTCCCTGACCAATTTAACATTGGCGTCATTATCGGCTATGAATATGGCGATATATATGAGCAAGAAAAACACCGCTTCAATTTGACCGAAGTGCGCTCACAGGAGCAAATCATCCAAATGCTTCACACGGGACGTATTGATGGCGCGATCATGTTTGATGAGGTTTATAAGTATAATATTGAGCAAATGGGTTTAGATGAAAACATATTAAAGCGTGTGTTTTTAAACCAGACATCAGATATCTATGTCGCCTTCCATAAAGACGATCCTGAATCAAAATATTATGCTGATAAATTGGATGCGGCATTAAAAGCGCTCCGCGCGGAAGACGCAAAGATTAATCATTCAGGCGATTAATCATCCTTATTATTTTTTGTTCCTAGACCAATATCTTTGGCAAGCTTTGAGCGCTTCTCCGCATAATTAGGGGCAACCATTGGATAATCAGGCGGCAACCCCCAACGTTCACGATATTCTTCAGGCGTCATATTATAAACGGACTTAAGATGGCGCTTAAGCATTTTAAGATGCTTACCATCCTCTAGGCAGATGATATAATCTGGCATGATTGACTTTTTGATAGGCACGGCTGGTGATGGGCGATCTTGATAGCGATATCCATCCGTTGAGATATTCGACAGCGTTTTATAAACCTGTTTAATCACATTCTGAATTTGTTCAGGCGGCAAGCTATTATTGCCAACATGAGACGAAACAATTCGTGTGGTCATTTCAAGTAATTCTGTATTTGATACAGTATCCGCCATAATAAAACTCCATCATTACATGTAAAATACTTCAAAAAGCATCATTACAAATAATAATGAATATTTTATTACTTAAGCAACGAACTTAAACTTTATAAGGAATAACGCCTGCTTTAACTTCAGTCTGATTAGGCGCGACAAATTCTTGAACCTGTTTATGCGCGGCGTTGATCAAATCAAACTGAGTTGCGTAATCCTTTGGATCCATCGCTGGGAAAACTTTGAATTCCAACGTAAGTGATTTTGTACCCATACGTTTCCACACACGCTTAATCATGCTGTCTTCATCATGATAGCTATAAAAACGGCGCAGTTCATCAACGTCTTGCGCAGGCTTACCTTCAACTTCTTTCACACGAATGCCGACTGGCTGCACTACAACGTCTTTTTCAAGTTCGACCTTATTACCTTCTTTGTCTTCTGCATGCGCACCAAAAAGTAAGCTGATTAGACCTGCGCGGAATTGATCTACAGTTGCGCCATCATTTGTTGTGCCTTCAGGAAACATAATGACGCTTTCGCCTTTATTAAAGTTTTTGGCAATTTTCGCCATAGACTGTGCATTATATTCACGTGAGCGGCGCACACCAATCAATTTCATAGATTTGGCAAGCGGGCCAATAACTGGCCATTTCAATACTTCACCCTTGCCCACAAAGTTACCTTTTAATACCGCGCCAGCCACAACAGGGTCAGCCGTGGACATATGGTTTAACACAAACCACGTTGGCTTATCATCTGCGAATGGTGCAGAAGCTGCATTAAATTCAACCTTTACACCAATCAAACGGCGCAAAGTATTGTAAACGAAGTTCGGGATAGCTGTTTTATTCTTAAATAAAGGCTCAACAATTGTGCTTTGTAGCGTAATGGCGCCTGCTAGAAATGGAAATGCAAGTAAACCCGTAGTGGCACGGCGTAATGAACGCAACGTTCTAAACATATCTTTCTGATCTCCCGAAATTCTTATATTTTTTAATTAATAGGTCTTTTCATAAACAAAAAGCTTCTGTGCTTCAAGACCTTTTATTGACTTATGCGCCTTCAAATTTTTTGTAATGCTGTTTGCTGACAGATACATCCGCAGGTTTTAGATAATTTGGCGCAGCATTGATCGCTTGATAGCTTTGCGCAACACGCTCGGCAGCAATATATTCATCCGCAATTTTGGCTAAGGTCAGCGGACAAATTTCGGCGAAGCCCTCCACGGCAGCCCATGTATCAGAGATTGCCACCTGCCCCTGTAATTTTTCAACCGCATTCCCGAGCAATACGCCGCCGTTCAATTCGGACATGAGATCCTGAATATTCTCCGCACAAAGCGCCGCGGCGGGCTGCACAGCCGTGCCCTGATTCCATGCGCCGACAAAATAGTCATCACGTTTGGTATCAAGGATTACGATCAAATTCTGGCTGGTGCCATGCGCATCTTGATATTGACGCTTAAGAACATCCAAAGTCGAAAAACCGATTACAGGCACATTTAAGGCCACAGCCAATGCCCGCGCAGTTGAAAGCCCAACACGCATCCCCGTAAACGCCCCTGGTCCATTAGTGACGGCAATTGCACTTATATCCGCAAAAGTTTTGCCCGCATCAGCCACTAGCGCGTTAATCATTGGGATTAAGCGTTCCGACTGACCGTATTTATTGTCATCACAGGTCACGGTTTCAATTCCTGCGGCTTGATCATTAAGCGCAAGATTGCAACCGCTTAGCGAAGTATCTATGGATAATATTAAACTCATGGCTATATTTCATAAATAATTTAGAACTATCCGTCAAACTGTAATACGTAGCTTTTGCAGTTGACACTCGAGCAATTTAGAATATGTTGTATTTCATTCAGGTTTCAAGGGGTTAAAGCGTGGCCAAAATATCGCAAATCATCGCGCGATTACAAAGTTTTTGCATGGGGTTGATCCTTAGTGCCGCGCTACTGCTATGCCTACAAAACAGCGCCTTGGCAAATTATGATTACACCCCGATTGATGGCGATAAACAAGCCGTCGTTGTTTACACATATTTCCAAATTGATGAAGACGCTTTCCCTGATGCAAGCTTAAGCTTTGAGACTTTTTCACGTCACATCGATTTAATCAAAAGTGAAAATTTGAATGTCATATCGCTTGATGATATTGAAGACCATTACAAACGCAAAAGTGAGAATAACACACCAAGCATCGCGCTTACTTTTGACACTGGCCACAATTCGATTATGTCGGATGCTGTACCTTTATTGCTGAAAGAAAAAATCCCTTTCACGATATTCATCAGCCCCGGTGAAATTGACCAAGGCCTACCGTATTTAATACAGTGGAATGAACTTAAGAAGCTTGCGCGCAATCCGTTAGTGACAATTGGTATTCACAATGCGAATTACAAATATAGCGATGCCTATGAAAACCAAACTGCCTTTGAACAATCTGTACTTAGCGCCATTACACGTTATAAAGAAGTCCTTGGTACGACGCCTAAATTATATGCATATCCATATGGCGACCAAGACGCGGCACTTGCCGAATTATTGCGTAAAAATGGTATTGAATATGCTTTTGGCTTGCAGTCAGGTGTTCTTTATAAAGATTGCCCCGCCTATAACGTCCCGCGCTTTACCATGACCGATAATATCGGCAGCGCGCAGCGTTTCGTTGATACCGCGTTTAACTTACCGCTCCCGACTTTTGACAGCATTCCTGAAGATACAGTCTTAGAACGCACACCAAATAGTTTTAGCTTTTCTATCCCGAAAAACTTACAAGATCATATTAGCAGCCTACAATGCTTCCATTCTGGTCTTGGGCGTATTGATACCGAAATCATCGGTGATGAACGCGTACATATTCCTGTGGCCAATCTAGGGGAGCTTTCAGGGCGTACACGTGTGAACTGCACCATCAATGC
The DNA here is from genome assembly GCA_030147745.1 of Alphaproteobacteria bacterium. Taxonomy (GTDB): domain Bacteria; phylum Pseudomonadota; class Alphaproteobacteria; order Micavibrionales; family Micavibrionaceae; genus UBA2705. The sequence goes on along the minus strand of JASBUS010000048.1, from coordinate 10,185 downwards.
AGGTTATGACGAAGCCATAGACCGCCAACGCTGGCGCTGGCACGGCATATTGCTTCGCGTGACGCAACCTTAATTAATTATTGGGCCTTCCAGAAACCCATAATATCCATGACTTCCTGAATATGCGGCGCGGCAATTGCGTTTGCGCGTTCTGCACCTAATTTCAGGTAAGCATTAAGCTGCGCCGTATCACTCAATAATTCGTTCATACGCGCTGAAATTGGCGAAAGATGCGCAACCGCAACATCCGCCAAAGCCGGTTTAAATTCAGAGAATGTCTTACCTGCGAATTCAGCCATAACTTCATCACCCGTTTTATCGTTTAATGCGCCATAGATTGTGACCAAGTTTTTCGCTTCTGGACGGTCATCCAAATCTGCAAATGTTTCTGGCAATGGCTCAGCATCTGTTTTCGCTTTGCGGATTTTCTTGGCGATTGTGTCTGCATCATCCGTTAAATTGATGCGTGTCATATCACTTTCAGCCGATTTACTCATCTTTTGTGTGCCATCGCGTAGCGACATAATACGCGCCCCCTCACCCATAATCACAGATTCAGGTTCTGGGAAGTAGTCTTGACCATAGCGATGATTAAATGTCCCGACGATTTCACGCGCGAGCTCCAAATGTTGACGCTGGTCATCACCAACAGGCACATGCGTGGCCTTGTAAATCAGAATATCTGCAGCCATTAAAACAGGGTATGAATATAGACCTAAGCCAGCCTTCTCGCTATTCTTGCCTGCCTTGTCCTTAAACTGCGTCATACGGTTTAATTTACCGATTTGCGTCATAGTGGCAAGCAACCACATAAGCTGTGAATGCGCTGGCACTGCCGATTGCGCAAAGAGAATAGATTTATGTGGATCTACCCCTGCCGCGATATATGCAGCGGCAATCTCGCGTGTGCTCTGCGCCAATTTCGCGGCATCATAGGGCACAGTAATCGCATGCAAATCCACCACACAGAATAATGTTTCATATTCACCAGCATCTTGCATCTTTACCCAATTACGCAGCGCACCAAGATAATTCCCTAGGTGAAGCTGATTGGTTGGCTGCATGCCCGATAAAATACGTTTGGTCATTACTCTAACACTCTATTTCTGTTGTTTATTTCTATTAACGAAGATGTTTTTGATAGCACGTAAATTATAGATGCGCAATAAAAACACCGCCCCCGCATAAGCGATAATGCCTATTACAATCGAGACCATCATCGTAAGAAGCTGATGGTCAAATCCGCGCAATAATAAAAACGCGCCAAACACAGCTGCGCCCATTAAGGCTGATGCAGCAATTAAGCGGATTAGGCGTTTTGAGAAATTCGCCGATAATTGCGTTTCTTCATAGCCGCCTAAATTACGCTTTAATAAATAGAATTGCAGCCACCCGACCAAGCCTGTTGAAAGCGCAATACCCGCCTCTTTCAATGGGAAGCTTAGCGCGATAGAAAGCGCTATGTTTAATACGGTTGACAGCATGGATATTTTTACAGGTGTCCACGTATCTTTATTTGCCCAATATACGGTTGAAAGGACTTTGCCCGCGACATAGGGCACAAGACCGACACAATAGCCCATCAAACAAAATGCGGCGCGGCGTGTGTCATCGGCTTCAAAAGCACCGCGTTCAAACAATACTGAAATTATGACAGGCGCGAGAATAAACAGCCCCAAAGCAGATGGCAGCGCCAAGAAAACGCAACCTTCAAGTGCCTGCGCAAACAGTTTTCGCGCATCGTCTTTCGCCTTGCGCGCAAGCGCGGTTGAAAGCATTGGCAGCATTGCTGTGCCCATCGCAATCCCTACAACACCTAAAGGTAATTGATTTAAACGGTCTGCATAATAAAGCGCCGAAATTGCGCCCACAGGCAGGAAAGATGCAATGATCATATCCGCAAATAAATTGATATGCATAACTCCCGCGCCTAGCACACCCGGCCCCATTAAAGCGAAAACCTTTTTCACATCCGGTGACAGTGAAAAGCTTTTTGTGAAATGTGGCTGAATTTTAGCGCGATAGACCATCACCAATATGAAGAACAGCTGCACCACCCCCGAAATGGTTATGCCATAGGCAAGCGCCTTGGATATTTCTGCATCATTGATATGAGCCAGCAGCATCGCAGCGATGAGGGTTAAGTTAAATAGCACAGGCGTAAAGGCAAATGGCGCAAAGCGGCTATGTGCGTTGAGCATTGCCCCAAACATTGCCGTAATGGACATCAACAACAGATACGGGAATGTAATACGGCAATAATGAACAGCAGCAATAAAGCGCTCGCCATCCACTTCAAACCCGGGCGCAATAAGGCCAACAATATAAGGCATAACCAATATAGCCAATGTGACGAATGCGCCCAGTATCGCGGCCATTAATAACAATATATGAGCCGCAAATTGGGCGGCAGCGCCGTCCCCACGTTCTTCTTTTATGGATGTATAGACAGGGACAAAGGCGACAGTAAACGCGCCTTCAGCACTAATGCGGCGGAAGAAGTTTGGCAATTTCAGCGCCACAAAGAACGCATCCGCGAGCGGCCCAGCCCCAAGTAAAGCGGCGGTTAGAATATCACGCAGAAATCCTGCCAAACGGCTAAAGAGCGTTAATCCGGCGACTGTGGCGATGGCTTTAAAAAATTTCATACGCTTTTATGGCATGTTTTGTCCCAAGGGTCACGCCCTAAGCCGATGTTATAAATCCGTTATAAACAATTGTTTTGCACATGCAGCACAGCTCATTACTTGACAGCAATAGTTTTCATATTTATAAGCAAGGGGCAATAAAAATTATAAAAAAATAAATTTCAGGGGAGCTAGGGATGAACAGGATCACAGCCAATATATTAACCGACATATTTACACGCGCAAATGCGGATCGTCGGATTAATCCAAAAGAAGTCACCTTACAATTTGATACGGAAAGCGGCGCAGAAATTACATTGCGCCCGTTTACCCCTACTGCAGCCGCGGAATATCTATCCTATTTTGTGAGCGACAATAAACATTCCCTTTTTCTACCGATGCAAATTGGCGGGATTAAATCTGAAAATGAATTTTCAGCGCCATTGACACTGACCTTTAACGGTATGTTCTATGATAAGAGCGTTCGTAAAGAATATAACGAGCCCTTAATTACATTTCGTTATATGCCAAAATCAAAGCAGTCAGTTTTAATTTTTGATCGTTTCTATCAGGAACAATATCCAAATATGCTTCAGCATATCAAAGCCCCATCTATGCAACAGATGATTAACGCCCTTAATGCAGCAGGTAATCGCTGGACAGATGTGACCTTTAATGCACAGAACGATCAGTCACGCCCAAGTTTAAAGCTTGTCAAATAACATTTTTACGCTTAACACTCTGTCATCGACTGTATTTAATATAGGGTATAAGCGCCATGAACATGTCAGAGAATAAAGCTAATCCGGAAAGTGAATGGTTCGGCGAGACTGCCGTTTCTCCAAGCGAGAAGACTGAAAAAGTCCTTGGCGTATTCCACAGCGTGGCCAAAAACTACAATATCATGAATGACTTCATGTCATTGGGCATTCACCGCATGTGGAAAGATCGTTTCGTAGAGCTGATTAATCCTAAAGCGGGCTTAAGTTACCTTGATGTTGCAGGCGGCACAGGTGACATTGCCTTCCGCATACATAAGCGGACAAAGGCACAGCCTGACATGACCGTTTGCGACATTAACACATCCATGCTCAGCGTTGGACGTGATGAAGCCCTTAATAAAGGCATTATAGATGGCATTGAATGGGTCACAGGCAATGCGGAGTCCCTGCCCCTGCCCGATAACAGCAAAGATGTCTATACCATAGCCTTTGGCCTTCGTAACGTCACCCATATTGATAACGCGCTAAAAGAGGCACATCGCGTACTTCGCCCAGGTGGTCGTTTCTACTGTCTTGAATTTTCACATCTTCCCGATCCTGCTATGCAAAAAATTTATGACAGCTATTCATATAATCTGATTCCCAAAATGGGTGAGATTGTGGCAAAAGACGCGGATAGTTATCAATACTTGGTTGAGAGTATTCGTAAATTTCCTAAACAGGATGCGTTGGTTCGTAGAATCGAAGCTGCAGGTTTTGACAAGGCTGGATATAAAAATCTAAGCTGCGGAATTGCTGCAATGCACTGGGGATGGAAACTTTAGTTTTTCACAAGCTATACTTCCGATAACTTGCAAATAAATTAAGTGACAAATTGGAAACAGTTTGCTAATGTATATTTATATTGATTTTATATAATTCTGTGTGTTATATAATGTTATACAAACATACACAACAATACACAGAAGTAACAAAGAGTATCTGAGTAGCACAAGGTCGGAGTTATGCAACAGATTTACGTTCTTATAGGCGTTTTGGCCATTTTATTGGGATTTGGTGCCCTTATGCACCAGACACAGTATCAAACCGTTCGTGAAAATGGTGTGCAAGATCTATCGATTGCAAAGAGACTCGATAAACTTGATCCTGCTGCAGGTATGGGTTACAAAGCTGATAGCGAAATTTACGTACAGGCTTTGGGCGACTTTAATGGCAAACGCATTTACCTCAACCAATAAACACCAAGATAAAACCATCCTATTTATTATATCTGGTGGCATTTCAGCGTATAAAACGCTGGACCTAATCCGTGCATTTAAAAAAGATGGTTTACACTGCCCCGCGATTTTAACCAAAGGCGCGCAGGAATTTATTACGCCGCTTAGCGTAAGTGCCTTAAGCGGTTATCCTGTTTATACAGATCTATTCTCTCTTAAAGATGAACAAGAGATGGGGCATATCCGCCTATCACGTGAAGCGGACCTTATTGTCGTTGTGCCAGCAAGCGCCAATATGATTGCCAAGACAGCATATGGTATGGCTGATGATTTAGCGGGCGCTGTTTTGCTTGCATCCAATAAGCCTGTGATTTTCTGCCCTGCGATGAACCCACAAATGTGGGCAAATGAAGCAACGCAAGATAACCTCAAAACACTAAAACGCCGCGGTATAGACATCATCAATCCAGATACGGGTTTAGTTGCCTGCGGTGAAACAGGTGAAGGCCGCCTACCAAGTGTTGAAGATCTCTATAAAGCAATCAATGAATATTTAGATATTGCATCTTATAAGCCGCTTTCTGGTTATAAAGCACTCGTCACAGCTGGCCCAACATATGAGAAGATTGATCCTGTGCGCTTTATTGCCAACCGTTCATCTGGTAAGCAAGGCTATGCGATTGCTGAAAAGCTCGCCCAATATGGCGCGGATGTCGACCTTATATCAGGCCCAACTGCGCTTGACTGTCCCGCCCATGTAAAACGTCACGATGTTGAAAGCGCTGCTGATATGCTCGCGATGACAGAACAACATTTACCATGTGATATTGCGGTTTTTACGGCAGCCGTTTGTGATTGGCGCGTAGAAAACAGCAGCGATCAGAAACTCAAAAAGCGTGATGATCAAAGTGCTCCAAGTTTAACCTTCGCTGAGAACGCTGATATTTTAAAAACTATATCGCAGCATAAAACCAAACGTCCAAATGTTGTGGTTGGCTTTGCCGCCGAAACAAATGATGTTTTGGTTCATGCACAAAATAAATTAGTCCATAAAGGCTGCGATATGTTGGTCGCCAACCAAGTCGGTCATGAAAAATGCACATTCGGCAGCGATGACAATGAAGTTTACTTCATTACAGCTAATGATTATGCAGAGCATTGGGGCGAAAAATCAAAGTCAGAAATCGCCGACATGCTTGTGCGCAAAGTCATTGCACATCTTGAAAACCAAAACGCGTTGCAGCATACTGGCGCGAATATAACGAAATTAGAGGCCTAAAGACATGAGCACATCTAACCCAGTGAAGTTAGACGTTAACAATAGCGTTGAGCGCGTTGAAATCGCCCTTAAACCACATGAGCATGCTGTTGGCTTAAACTTGCCGACATATGCGACTGAACAATCTGCAGGTATGGATTTATCTGCCGCTTTGGAAGAAGCACTAGAACTTGCCCCAGGTGAGCGTGCATTAGTACCAACAGGCTTAACCATTGCCCTTCCTGCTGGCTATGAAGCGCAAATTCGTCCACGTTCAGGTTTAGCGATGAAACATGGCGTAACGGTTCTCAACAGCCCAGGTACAGTTGATGCGGATTACCGCGGCGAGATCAAAGTCTTGCTTGTGAACTTAGGTCAAGAAGCATTCACTATCGAGCGCGGCATGCGTATCGCGCAAATGGTTATCGCCCGTCACGCGAATGTCAGTTGGCGCGTTGTGAAAGAACTTGATGAAACAGAACGCGGCAGCGGCGGTTTCGGTTCTACTGGTACACAGCACCAATAAAATATAAAAAAGCGCTTCAATCGAAGCGCTTTTGTTTTAATGGTCATCCTATTTAAGGTATGCGGCTTACTAAACCGCGCCTTACAACCCATTTACTCGTACCCGTATTTATCTGGATCGGCTGTTCATATTGCATCGTCAGGAAGCTATGGATCTCATTTGGCTTCGCCGCATAGTTAATAGAAATACGCCCTTCTTTATCGACCATTGATCTGCTGATCGGCACACACATTGTGTCATATGGGCGATATTCATCAATTTTGAACTTCTTGGTTTTGGGATCTTCACTGATACGAAGCAAGAAATGCCCGCCCAAAATCATACTTTGGTTATGCGGCTCAGCCACAACATTATACGCTAAATATTCCTGCCCCTCTTGAATAACAATCATATTGTAATCAAGCTCACACGGCCCTTTAACGGATCGATTTGCCAAGGTATAAACCTTATACATACGCTCTAGATATTCAGGCACCTTAGGGAAATGCACATAAGTCAGGCGCTTATTGGTGATCTCCACGCCGAATACACCTTTAACGCCACCTGTCACATCCTTACCAAGGAAGTGCACGACATTTTTATTATCGTGCATATCAACAATCACGGCCTCAATCTCATCGACATTAACGCCTTCGCGGCGTTTCTTTAAAAAGGCATAAGCCTGATTAATCATGTCATTCTTAGTATAAAGCTCAATACCGCGCTTTACGGTCGACTGAAGTTCACTCTTTCGAACTCCGTAATGCTCATAAGCTTGCTCCAAATATAATGACTTTCCGCGTGCAAAGTCTTCGACAGCCTCGGACGTCTGCGCCTGCGCAAAAGACATAGGCGCGCCAACACAACACAGCGCGATAATCGTTAAAACCAGATTGAGTAACTTAGAGGGCATTTACACGCCTTTCAGGATAGATAAAAAAATAACCACAGTTAATAATTGTACCATAGTTAAAAACACTAAGCGAATTGAAAAAAACACGCTAAATATAAGGCATGACACAGCAAGCTTTGGAAAAAACTGACCGTTTGGAAGAGTTCATCAACGCGGGACACACCCCCATGATGGCGCAATACCATATGCTTAAAGAAGACCATCCGGGCGTGCTTCTGTTTTATCGCATGGGCGATTTTTATGAGCTGTTCTATGATGACGCCGTCATTGCCGCCAATATCCTTGATATTACACTAACCAAGCGAGGTAAAAACAACGGCGATGATATTCCAATGTGCGGCGTGCCGTTTCATTCTTACGAGCCTTATTTAGCAAAACTCATCCGCGCGGGTCACAAAGTTGCGATATGTGAGCAAACTGAAACGCCTGAACAAGCAAAAGAGCGCGCTAAGGCCGAGGGCCGTCCGGCATCCAAAGCGCTTGTAAACCGCGAAGTTAAACGTATTGTCACGCAAGGGACATTAACCGAAGATCATTTACTAAACGCCAAGGAAAGCAATTATATTGCCGCATTATTCGAGGCGCGCGGTGAATATGGCCTGTCGTGGTTAGAGCTTTCAACAGGTGAATTTTACACGCAAAAAGGTAATGAAAGCGAAATTTTTGCGGCGATTGCGCGCACGGACTGCAAAGAATTACTTATTTCAGATCGTTTAATCACTGAACCGCATCTTTATGAACGTTTTGCGCCCTATAAATCCGTATTAACGCCGCAAAGCCCTACCTTTTTTAATGCGGAAAATGCCCGTAAAAAATTAGAAAACCTGTTCGAGGTCGACTCCCTTGATGGTTTTGGCCAATTTAGCCGCCCAGAACTTGGCGCCGCTGGTGCGTTGCTTGATTACATCATGCGCACACAAAAAGGCCATTTGCCGCATATCCGCCCACCGATAGAAGTGGTCAGCCACGATGTCATGGAAATTGACGCGGCGACACGTCAGAATTTAGAACTTCTGCGCACATTAAATGGCACACGCCAAGGCGCATTAATTAGCATTATCGACCGCACCAAGAGCAACCTTGGGGCACGCTTACTGCAAAAGCGCTTGTCTGCGCCGCTATATAACAAAGCTGAAATTGAACAGCGTTATGACGAGACACAATTCTTCTTTGAAAACCGCCGCATATTGGACGAAGTTGAATCAATCTTGCAAGCTATCCCAGATATTGAACGCGCATTGTCGCGCATCACCATTGGGCGCGGCGGGCCAAAGGACCTGTTGATGATCCGCGACGGCCTCAACAGCGCCCTCAAGACTCAAGAAGTTATCTTTGAAAAACAAGCCTTAGGACAGATCTGTCAAAGTATAACATTAAATGCGCAAGCCAATTTACTGAAAGAAAAGCTAAATATAGCCCTATCTGATAGCGCGCCTTTATTCGCGCGTGATGGTGGTTTTGTGCAAGAAGGCTTTGCACCCAAGATTGATCAGCTGCGTGCCCTTAAAAAAGACAGCAAAAAACTGATCGCAGGGCTACAAACCAAATACGCACAAGATACAAAGATCGACAGCCTAAAGATTAATTATAACAATGTCTTGGGCTACTTCATTGAAGTCCCATCTAAACGCGCTGCGCCGCTTATGCCAAGCAATGACGATAGCAAAGGTAATTTAGAATTCATCCACCGCCAGACTATGGCGAATGCCGTGCGCTTCACATCGGTTGAGCTCTCAGAGCTAGAGCGCGATATTTCTAATGCGAGCGAGAAACTCATCGCGCTAGAAATGGAAATATTCAATCAGTTAATTGATGAAGTCACCAAATGCGCCACAGATATTCAACGCATCGCCTATGGCATAGCTGCACTCGATGTCGCCGCCTCTTCCGCGCGTTTAGCACTTGATCAAAACTATATACGCCCTGAGTTAAGCGAAGGTTTTGAATTTGATTTGAAAGGCGCGCGTCACCCTGTGGTCGAACAAGCGCTTAAGAAGAACGAAGGCAAAGACTTCATCCATAATGATTGCAGCCTAGACCAAGATGCTCGCCTCTGGCTTCTCACTGGCCCAAATATGGCTGGTAAATCAACCTTCCTTCGCCAGAATGCGATTATCGCGATTATGGCGCAAACGGGTTTATTTGTGCCCGCAAGCTACGCAAAAATTGGGTTGATTGATAAAGTCTTTAGCCGCGTTGGCGCCGCCGATGATCTTGCGCGTGGGCGTTCAACATTCATGGTTGAAATGGTCGAAACCGCCGCAATTTTAAACCAAGCGACTGACCGCTCCCTCGTCATATTAGATGAAATTGGCCGCGGTACAGCGACATTTGATGGCCTATCCATCGCATGGGCCTGCGTTGAACATTTGCACGAAGTCAATAAATGCCGCGCGTTATTCGCCACGCATTACCATGAACTTACGCATTTGCAGGCATCCCTGCCATATATGGATTGTTATTCCATGGCGGTTAAGGAATGGAAAGGCGATATCGTCTTCCTCCACGAAGTTGTTAAAGGCGCGGCGGATCGTTCATATGGTATTCATGTTGCGAAAATTGCAGGCCTACCTAAAGCCGTGATTAACCGCGCCAAAGACGTATTAAGCAGCCTAGAGCAAACAGATCAAAGCGGCACGCTTTCTGCGCTGACTAATGATTTGCCGCTCTTTAGCGCGCAAAGCTATACGCAAGAAAGCGCATCAGAAGCCCTAAGCCCTGAACATCATGCCTTGATTGATTGCCTTAAAAATATTGATCCGGACAGCCTTAGCCCACGTGAAGCATTAGACGCGCTTTATCAATTAAAACAGCAGCTTCCAAAAGATTGATTTTCTACCGCGCTGCGTCATGACGGCGAAAAAGACTCGTGATATAAACGCGGGCATGGAACATATATACCCTCATAATACGCTTAATGCGATTGGCAATACGCCACTTGTT
>JASBUS010000045.1 GCA_030147745.1 Alphaproteobacteria bacterium | reverse complement strand
GCCATAATAATCAGTAGGCACATAGCTAAGAAATAACGATATTGCATATATGCCGCCCCCTATGACTGCGATTAGAAATTATTTTGCATGAAATGCTTATGTTTTTTAAAATAGCAGGCCGTGCGCGGTTGCTTGTCCGTTAGATTATGTTCTTTTTCGGTGTCTGTTTCAAGCTTTTGCATACGCGCAAAAACTTGTGGCAAGCTATACGTTCCCGAAAGTTCACGGCGAACAGGGGTAACTTTCTCACGCACATATGACGAATTCGTGATTTGTAGGTTTTCAGTAAACAGCTTATATTTATTATCGGTGACTTTACGGGCGACCAATTGAAATTCTGTCACCCCCGCGACTGTATAACTTTTATAGCGCACACCATAACGGTCATGACGATAATAGCGATGTGAAACGATCAAATCATCGCTACCGAATAGTGATTTCATACATGTCGCCGCGGCTGAAAACGCATCGCGTATATTGCGGCGGATCTTATGTGCGTCTTTTAATTCTGACATCCCCCCCCTATTATTTCTTGGGGTGCAGGCTGTAATGCAGGGCCGCATCAGGCGCATGTTCAGATCTTTGCGCTAAAGCATTTTCGACAATTTCAGCCTCAAAATTACGCAAAACGCCAATGGCTTCTTCTTTGCTTAAGCCGACATAGCCATCACCCGCTGAAAAATCATTCACGCAATAGCCGGGGATTTTAAACCAATCTACATTTTGAAAACTTGCGGTGGCGCTAATAAAGCTTTTGGTCAAAATATTATAGCTGCCGTCTTTTTGACGTGCAGCTAAAGTTTGGAATTCAACAGCATCAAAATGGAAATCGAGCTTATTGCCGGTCATATCTTCTGGCGGCAGGATTGATCGGAAACGATGGCTCACTATTAGATCATCTTGTTTATTTAATACCACGCGTATTTTCGTCGCACATTTGTTAAACAGGTTGTGTAATCTTTTACTGACAAGCAGTGTTGTCTTACCTTCTTCAATATCCATCATTTCCTCTCCCATTCTTTTTATTTATTAGCGTGGCTGCCATTTATTTAAATATTGGCGGTCTCTATTCGGCAAGGCATAAACATCTTTGCCCGCATAAGCTTTTGGCTCATCATTGGTTAAGTAAAGATCTTTGATCTCTGGCATGCAATGATCCCGTAGGTTACGCAATGCAAAGACTTCATCTTCGATTGGCGCGGTGTTTTGCGCGACAACGGCGAAATCATTCCCCAATCTTTCATGTAGGCGCGCTGCAAAAGCTGCGCCAATATGCGCACCAATAACAACAATCATAAAACGTTTATCTGAACTGCTCATATTAGCGCATCCCATGTTGGTGTTTTTTGTAATATTGCGCATCGGCATTTGGCATCGCATAGATGTCATCCTTACGGCCACGTGGTGCTAAATCTTTTGGTAAATTTTTATAACTTGATGCGGCTGCATTAAATACGCTCGCTGACGCGGCGCTCAAACCCAAAGCTGCGGCAACCGCAACAACAAAATGACGACGAAAACCCATCACATACCTCCTCGAATCTATAAGGCTTGGTTATAGAACAGGCCGTTCGTTTATGTCAAATTTATTTTAATGCGCATCCGCCCAACATTGCGCGGCATCTGCCTCAGCAATTAATGGCAAGCCGATATGGACAATCTCTGCCGCCGCTTCCATTTCTTGACGCACGAGGGCTTTGACAATATCCACCTTCTCATCTGGCGCTTCGATCATCACCTCATCGTGGATTTGCAAGATCATCTGCGCATCTGGATGCTCATCACGCAGGCGGCGGTCAATGCGGATCATGGCGAGTTTAATGATATCGGCAGCTGTGCCCTGAAGCGGCGCATTAATCGCCTGACGCTCCGCAAAATTGCGGCGCATACCGTTTTTATCATTAATGCCCGGCACAAAGCATTTACGGCCAAACAAGGTTTTGACATAGCCATCTTTACGTGCCTGTTCCTTCGTTGCCTCCATAAAGGCAGGAATTTCAGGGAAACGTGCGAAATAGGATTCAATAAAGCCCTGCGCTTCACCGCGGCTACAATCAAGCTGTTTAGCAAGACCAAATGCACTGATGCCATAAATAATGCCGAAATTGACGGCTTTGGCACGGCGGCGTAATTCAGGTGTGACATCCGCCAATGGATGGCCAAAGACCTGAGATGCCGTTAAAGCGTGAATATCTTCGCCATTAATAAAGGCGTCTTTTAGAAGCTTCACATTCGCCATCGCGGCAATCAAACGCAATTCAACCTGTGAATAGTCGGCGCAGATAATTTTCCGGCCAGCAGGCGCAATAAAGGCGGTACGAATACGGCGACCATCTTCGGTACGAATGGGAATATTTTGCAGGTTCGGGTCAGATGACGACAAACGCCCTGTTGTGGTCAGCGCCATATGGAAGGATGTATGGACACGCCCTGTTTTGTCAAAAATATCATCCTGTAAACTGTCTGAATAAGTTGATTTCAACTTAGAGAGCGAGCGGAAGGTCATAACCTTCTTGACGATTTCATGGCCTTCACTTTCAAGCTTTTCAAGCACATCCACAGATGTTGACCAATCACCTGATTTGGTTTTTTTGCCGCCTTGCAAGCCAAGCTCTTCAAACAGCACCACACCCAATTGTTTTGGAGAAGCAATGTTAAACTCATGTCCAGCCAGTTGGTAGATTTCTGCTTCGACCTCACGAATGCGCGCGGCGAATTCGGTGCTGAGTTCTTTCAAAACAAGCGGATCAACCACCACGCCGTTATTTTCCATGCGGGCAATCACAGGCGCTAAGCGGCGTTCTACATCTTCATAAATGCGCGTGACTTTTTCATGGGCGATGCGTGGTTTCAAGACATTATATAGGCGCAGTGTGATATCGGCATCTTCCGCCGCATATTCAGATGCTTCCTTCACGGGCACATAATCAAAGGTGATTTGTTTTTTCCCGCTGCCGCATATATCGCTAAATTTAATGGTCTGAATACCAAAATTCATTTCGGCAAGTGCATCCATGCCATGGCTATGCTGCGCGCCATCTAATATATATGACATTAACATTGTGTCATCGAGCGGCGCGACGTCATCCGCGAAGCCTGCATTCCACAATATCTGCAAATCATATTTCGCATTATGCGCGATTTTAAGGATGGTTTTATCTTGCAAATATGGCTGCAAAATATCGATCGCTTCGGCCAATTTCATTTGCGGGACATCATCCGATGCATCAGGGTCACTTAGCAAATCAACAGGTTTTGTTTTATGCGCGAGCGGAATATAACAGGCGCGGCCTGCGCGGGTTGAAAGTGAAATCCCGACCAAGTCGACCTTTGCAGGGGTCAGACCTGTGGTTTCGGTATCAAACGCCAAATGACCACTTAATTTCGCATCCTCTAGCCAAGCGCTTAATTCAGCCGCGCTTGAAATAGTGGCGTAGTCTTTAGTGACATTGACCATATCAGGCAAGTTGATCGCGCCTTGCGCAGCGCCTGTATCATTGGATGGCGTCGATGGTTTTACAGCCGCAGCACTTGGCGCGCCCGCTACTTTTTCTTGCCCTAAACGGGTGAGGACTGAATTAAAATGATGGATCTTCAAAAACTCCAAAACCTCTGGGCGTTTTGGGTCATGGGCATCTAAAACATCGATAGGATATGGCAGGTCAACGTCATCTGCCAATTTCACAAGCTGTTTTGAAATGCGCGCCTGTTCTGCAAATTCAATCAAATTCTCACGGCGTTTATTTTGTTTAATTTCGCCCGCACGCTCCAACAAAGTTTCAAGATCGCCATATTCATTTATCAATAACGCAGCGGTTTTAACGCCGATACCCGGTACACCAGGGACGTTATCAACGCTATCGCCCGCAAGGGATTGAACATCGACAACTTTGTCAGGAGTTACACCGAATTTTTCGACTACGCCATCAGCATCAATGAAACGCTGCTTAATCGGATCCATCATGCGAACATTATCATTCACAAGCTGCATCAGGTCTTTATCAGATGAAACAATCGTCACTTGGTAGCCTTGCGCCGCCGCATGCTTGGCATAGCTTGCGATCAAGTCATCCGCTTCAAAGCCTTCCTTCTCGATAACCTCAAGCCCAAAAGCCTGCGTTGCCGCGCGAACAAGTGGGAATTGTGGGATAAGGTCTTCCGGTGTTTCATCACGATTGGCTTTATAATCCGCATAAATATCGTTACGGAAGGTTTGGCGCGCAGAATCAAATACCACGCCGACATAAGGGGCATGGTAGTCATTTAACAAACGTACCATCATATTGGTAAAGCCCAGCACAGCGCCAACAGGCGTGCCATCAGGTGCCGTCAAAGGCGGCAACGCGTGATAAGCGCGAAAGATAAAAGCGGAGGCATCGACAAGATAGAGTTCTTTATCGTTTAATTTCTGATCCATTGCGGGATCCTTTTTCTGTGCTGTTTCCATGCCCTCACCATGCCCGAAAAGCCTGCATGAATCCAGATCGAATCCTAATCACAGATCTTTTTTCACAACATATTGCTGTGCATCATTATATAATGTTGCATAACCGTGTTATTTGTGTTAGTCTTACCTCATACAATAAACCAAAATAAGTTTTTCATAGGAGGGCACATGATTGAGAGCGTGGGTTTCACATTTGATAAAGCTAAAGCCCAATGGCTTGCTGCATTTAAGACGGCGGCCGATTCACAGGGTGATCAAAACTATGAACTTGTTCCCTTAGACCAAATCGAAGCAAAAGAAGCGGAAGCCCTTGAAAAAGGCAATATGCAGGCTGTTGCTGAATTTGGTTTAGCCGCCGCCGCCATTCGCGAAACGAATGATGGCCTGCGCGCAACACCGAATGATTTGCCTTATGGTTTTACGGCAAATTTATTTGAAGAGAATCCGCTGAAAATTAATCTATAAATACGCTTACGCTGTGGCGGTTTTTGACGCTTGTCCATTGCCATAGCGCGTCTTAACGTAGTCTTCGACAAGGGCATGGAATTCTGCAGCAATGTTATCGCCGCGCAATGTGTGGGTTTTCTTACCATCCATAAAGACAGGGGCAACGGGGCTTTCGCCCGTACCTGGCAATGAAATACCGATATTGGCATGTTTACTTTCACCCGGGCCATTAACGATGCAGCCCATGACCGCGACGTTCATTTCTTCAACACCGGGATAATCTTTACGCCAGCGCGGCATGTTATCATCTAATGATTTTTGGATGTCTTGCGCCAATTCTTGGAAGAAGGTGCTGGTTGTTCGGCCACAGCCCGGACAAGCACTAACCTGCGCGGAAAATGAACGGATCCCCATGACCTGTAATAATTCCTGACAGACTTTGACTTCCAAAGTGCGGCTTTCACCGACTTTTGGCGTGAGCGAAGCACGAATCGTATCACCAATCCCCATTTGCAGAAGGATGCCTTCGCCCACAGCGGTCGCGACAATACCTTTACTGCCCATACCTGCCTCAGTTAAGCCAAGATGTAATGCATAGTCGCTGCGATGTGCCAATTCCTGATAGACCGCGATAAGATCCTGCACGCGGCTGACTTTAGCTGACAGAATAATACGGTCTTTACCCAAGCCTAATTCTTCGGCTTGCTGTGCACTAATTAAAGCCGACTGAACCAGAGCTTCGCGCATGACCGCATCGGCAGGCATTGGCGCTTCACGCTTGGCATTTTCATCCATTAGCTGCGTCGATAATTTTTGGTCTAATGAGCCCCAATTCACACCAATACGCACCGCTTTATCATATTTCAGCGCGGTTTCGATGATCATCGCGAATTGCTTATCTTTTTTCTCACCAAAGCCGACATTGCCCGGATTGATACGATATTTATCGAGTGCCTGCGCCATATCAGGATATTTATCAAGTAGATCATGGCCGTTATAGTGGAAACAACCTGCAAGCGGAACAAAGACGCGCTGCTTGGCAAGCTGTTCTTTAATATGCGGGACAGCCGCAGCGGCCTCTTCGTTATTCACGGTGATGCGGACGATTTCCGAGCCTGCATAGGCAAGTTCCTTGACCTGTGTCACGGTTGCCGCGACATCAGCTGTATCCGTATTTGTCATGCTTTGTACAACGACAGGTGCGCCGCCGCCAACTGTGACCGCACCAACTTTAACCGCACATGTTTTATGGCGCTGGATTTGTGAAAGCATAACCATGTTGATCTATCCTTATTTAAGCTCTTTACTTCGCGGCGTCTAAGACTGCATATGCCGCAGGGACAAGGTCTTTGAACGACGCTTTAGACAAAATACGATCGGCGGAATCATTCATGAACACGCAGCTTTCTTTCGTCGATGGGTATTTCAGCATTTTTGCAACATCTTGCATTTCCATGTCGACCATACGCATCACGGTGTCTTTCATTTCTGCGAAAGCACTTTCAACCTGATTCTCGACCACATAATATTTTTGGGCGACTTCAGCCATCGGCGCGTTATGCTTGATGAATTTATCAACAAATGGCGTCATATCTACACCTTGTTGATCACAATATTCTTTTAACCCAATGGTGTTGCGCGCCATATAGCCTGAGAACACACCTGCGGCGGTCTGACGTTTTTCAAGGTCCGTGCCATTATCGAGCGCCTGATTGGCTATCTCATTTGAAGCACGCAGCATGGACACACTTTGATATTGGCCGCCATAAGTTTCAGCCAGTTTTTCCATGTTTTGCAATGTATCTTGCAT
Organism: Alphaproteobacteria bacterium; assembly: GCA_030147745.1. Lineage (GTDB taxonomy): Bacteria > Pseudomonadota > Alphaproteobacteria > Micavibrionales > Micavibrionaceae > UBA2705. The sequence continues at coordinate 38,067 of JASBUS010000045.1, read as the reverse complement.
AATGTCTTTATCCGCTGACGAGAAGTCCTGCGCTGGCGGCGGAATATCTTCATTATTATGGGCGGCCTTATTGCCCACTTGAAAACCAACAACACCAACTACCCCCAAAACCGCGACAGCTATTAATAGTTTACGCATCTCTCTCTCCTCATCCTTTATCTATGTCTTTTCAATACAAAAAAAAGCGGTGAAGTGCAAGACTTACCGCTTTTTCCAATGAAACTGTATGAGTTTATTTGATGCGAATGTTAATGCCGCCCATACGGTGGGTGGTTTCTGCAATTTTCAATTCACGTGCACAATTATCAAATGTGCCTAATTCTTTTGGTGTTTTGGGCAAAATACCATTGATGCGTGAATTTGGTGTCAACATAAACGCATCCAAACAACGGCTTTCATATGTATTTGCCATCAAAGCCTGCACCGCGTTTACGGCGCCTTTTCTGTTATGACCTAGGCTAATAGCACCATTGCTGCTTTGTGCTTTAATATCTGTACCACGATAAACCTGCGCCATCGTCGAATTCCAAATTTGCTTACCGTATTGCGGACCTGTTTGCTGCATTTGTAAGCCAGCAATTTTGTCATTGCCAATAAGGCGTTTAATATCTTTTTGATCGAAACAGTAAGACGAGCCAACCCATGTATCTGGCTTCTCACAATATTGCGCTGATAGGCCATTAAAACTGCGCTGTAAAATCATACCAGGCTGTTGCTGCTGCTGTTTTGCATCGCGCTGAACCGTTTGCGTTACATTCGCTTGTGGGTTAAAGAGTGACCCTGTGCCTGTGTATTGCTCAGTTGCGCTTGTGCTTGCACAACCCGAAAGTGCGGTTGTTGCCACTAAACCAAAAGCCATTACACATTGTTTGAAATCTGCCATTTTAAAAAACCTTCTCATCTCGCTCTATTACCCAATCGTTATTCTGATTATTTCCTAGCACGCTTTCTGCGACATACACAACCAGAATGTTATGTAATTTTACCCAAAAATATTACTAAATGCAATTTATACAGGTAACATATTGAAAATCAATAAAAAAAAGACCTCACATTTCTGTGAGGCCCCTTTCGAATGCTTGTCCCTTATCGTGACCATAAACACTTTATTGGCATGATAAACATTCTTCGTAGTTGTTTTCTTGTAGCTCTGGCTCGCGCAGATTATCTGGTGCGATTGTTGAACCACGTTTCCAGCTTGCATCACTTTCTGCACGCTGAATAGACTTCGAACGGCAGTAGTAAAGAGACTTGACGCCTTTTTTCCATGCAAGATAGTGAATTTCATGCAGGTCTTTCTTGTGCACATTCGCAGGCAAGAAGACGTTTAATGACTGTGCCTGGCAGATGAATTCTGCACGGTCAGCCGCATGTTCAACCAACCAACGCTGGTCTATTTCAAATGCGGTCTTAAACACGTCTTTTTCAAGATCACTCAAGAAATCAAGATGCTGTACAGACCCTTCGTTTGTGAAGATTGATGACCAAACATCTTCGTTATTCTGGCCTTTCTCTTCCAAAATTGCTTCAAGGTAACGGTTACGTACCGCGAATGAACCTGACAATGTTTTATGCGTAAACGCATTTGCTGCATTTGGTTCAATACCTGGAGACGCACCACCACAAATGATCGAGATCGATGCTGTTGGCGCAATCGCCATTTTGTTAGAGAAACGTTCCTGAATACCGTAATCAGCTGCATCAGGGCATGCACCGCGCTCTTCAGCGAGGACTTGAGATGCTTTGTCAGCTTGGCGGCGGATTTGTTCAAAAATACGCTTGTTCCAAACTTTCGCCATCACGCTTTCCATCGGGATCATTTTTTGCTGAAGGAAAGAGTGCCAGCCCATAACACCAAGACCAACTGAACGCTCACGCATTGCAGAATATTTGGCTTTCGCCATGCTGTCTGGTGCTTTTTCGATGAAGTCTGTTAGGACGTTATCAAGGAAGCGCATAATATCTTCAACAAATTGCTCCTCATCCTTCCATTCATCATATTTTTCCATGTTGATGGAGGATAGACAGCAAACCGCTGTACGGTCATTGCCCAAGTGGTCTTTGCCTGTTGGCAATGTAATTTCTGAACATAGGTTTGACATCTTCACGCTCAAACCCGCCATTTTGTGATGTGCTGGGATATGGTCGTTTACATGGTCAATATTGACGATATATGGTTCGCCTGTTTCAATACGCGCTGTTAGCAAACGGATCCAAAGGTCACGTGCATTTACAGTCGAAATAATCGCATTGTCCTTAGGTGAGCGTAGTGCCCATTCTTCGTTGCGCTCTACTGCATGCATAAAGGCATCCGTCACCAATACACCGTGGTGTAGGTTCAATGCTTTACGATTTGGATCACCACCTGTTGGGCGGCGAAGTTCGATGAATTCTTCAATTTCTGGGTGCCAGATTGGTAGGTAAATCGCTGCTGAACCACGGCGAAGTGAACCTTGAGAGATTGCCAATGTTAATGAGTCCATCACGCGGATGAATGGAACGATACCTGATGTCTTACCATTACGGCCAATTTTTTCGCCGATTGAGCGAACGTTACCCCAGTAAGAACCAATACCGCCGCCGAGTGACGCAAGCCAAACATTTTCATTCCAAAGTTCAACGATGCTTTCAAGCGAGTCGCCCGTTTCGTTCAAGAAACAAGAAATTGGCAAGCCGCGATTCGTACCACCGTTGGATAGAACTGGTGTCGCAGGCATGAACCATAATTTCGACATATAATCATAAACACGCTGCGCATGTTCAGAGTTATCACAGTAGTACATTGATACACGGGCAAATAGATCTTGGTAGGCTTCTTCCGGCATTAAATAACGATCCGCGAGGGTGGCCTTGCCAAATTCGGTAAGATTCGCATCGCGACTGCGATCAATACGAATGCGGTTACCTCTTTCCATCTGCGCGACATCAAACATAGACATACTCCTATAGTTGGCTCCTAATTACGGCCTATTTTATTCAGTTACACCTGTCACATGTAAAAACAAGCCAGTTCTAGGCTCTTTTTAGCTCGGTGACGCTACTATTTTACGTTGATAACGAAATTGCGTGAAACACAATCCTTAGTGATCGTTACAATATAAACATACTATATATCGTGTTTTTCGCAAAAAATATTTTGTCATTTTTATGTAGTTTTTTTGCTTGACGCTATGGAATCGTTTAAAACTGCGCTTTGCAAGCTGTCTCCATCTGGGGAAGAAGTTGTCACAAAAAAACTTATCCAAATCCGTCCAGATTTTTGCAGGCTTTTTTGCACTGCATCTACATCACCATGATCGAAAATATGACGTTAACATACATGCAAGAAAGACGAGAAATCACCTTAATTTTGAATCACTTATCGGGATAACTAATATAAACTGAATAGAATCAATGATGTGGATTGTGGACGAGTACGGGGCAGCTCGAAATGGCGAAAAAGCGCTATCGATTCTTATGTTATATTGCCCCTTGTGAATCGCCCCCCAAACACAGTATACTAAAGCCATTAAATTAAAGACTTAGAGGGATTTCAAGTGAGCGAACGAATCAGAATCATCAGACAGCGTAATACAAAGATACTGGCGACATTAGGGCCGGCCTCTGCCACACCCGAAATGATCGAGCAATTATTTTGTGCTGGCGTTGATGCCTTCCGTCTCAATTTCTCTCATGGTGAACATGCCGACCATGCAGAGCGTGTAAAATTCATTCGCGCTTTAGAAGAAAAATACGCGCGCTCGACATGTATCGTGGCCGATATGCAGGGTCCAAAATTACGTATTGGCCAATTTGCCGAAGGTAAAATATCATTGACTAAGGGCATGACTATCCGCCTAGATATGGACCCAGCACTAGGTGATGAAACACGCGTCTGCCTCCCACATCCAGAAGTCATGGGCGCATTGACGATTGGGTCAAATATCTTGCTTGATGATGGTAAAGTACGATTCCGTATTCAGGAGAAAGGGGATGATTACCTTATTGCCGAAGTTTTATCAGGCTCACGCCTTTCAGACCGCAAAGGTTTTAATATTCCGAATGTGATTCTGCCGATTGATGCCCTAACCGAAAAAGACAAGATTGATTTAGAAGCGGCCCTCTCCATGGGCGTGGATTGGATTGCCCAGTCATTTGTTCAAACAGCAGATGACGTCAAATACGCAAAAGACCTGATTAATGGACGCGCGGCGTTAATGGCCAAAATTGAAAAGCCGTCGGCACTCGAAAGTTTTTCAGAAATTCTTGAATATGCAGACGGCATTATGCTGGCGCGTGGTGACCTTGGCGTTGAAATTCCGCCTGAGCAAGTCCCTGCATGGCAGAAGAAAATTGTTCGCATGACCCGCGGCACAGGTAAACCAATTGTCGTTGCGACGCAGATGCTCGAATCGATGATTGAAAATGCTCGCCCGACCCGCGCCGAAGCATCAGACGTTGCGACTGCCGTTTATGATGGTACAGATGCCGTGATGCTTTCAGCCGAAACCGCAGCAGGCCAATATCCATTAGAAGCGGTTGAAATTATGGACCGCATTTGCCGCAGCGTTGAGCGCGATGACCTCTACCAAAAACTGATGGCGGCGGATCGCCCGACCAATATTAAAGACCCATCAGATGCGATTACATCATCGGCTTATCACATTGCGCAAGATATTGGCGTGGCTTGTATTGCCAACTTCACAGCGTCAGGGTCAACCGCCCAGCGCGCGGCACGTATGCGCCCTTCGCAGCCGATTTTGACCTTATCACAAAGCCAAGATACCTCCCGCCGCTTGGCGCTTAGCTATGGCGTCCATGCCATTCACGTCCCGATTGCGACAAGCTTCGCTGAATCCGTCAGCATGGCCTGTACATACGCAATTACAGAAGGATTGGCACAGAAAGACGACCGCTTGGTCATTACTGCTGGCGTTCCGTTCGGACAAGCAGGTACAACCAACTCGCTCCGCATCGCGACGGCGGGTAATAACTGCGATTATCCGAATAAGTAAGGCTCGTTTTAAGCGGCCTGTTGCACGCGCTTGGGTTTTAACTCAACGATCAGCATGGCGGTGAGAATCATCACACAGCCGATATAGCCAAGGGGGGCAATACGCTCCCCTAAGACTATTGCCCCTGCCATTGCCGCAAAAAGCGATTCCGATGAAAAGATCACGGCGGCGACCGCAGGCGGCGTATATTGCTGCGCTACCGCTTGGATGGTAAAGGCCAACCCGCCTGAGAGCACGCCAACATAAAGTAAGGATTCGATGTTATCCCATATTGCATTCGGGGTAATGCCCTCGATGCCCATCCCCAATGCCGTGCCGAGTAATGCGCAAAATAAATAAGCCGATGCGGTCACCACCATCGGTGCGCGGCTTTTCATCATAAGCTGCCCCAAAAGGACAATATATACCGCGAAGGCGAGCGCACTAATCATGACAATCCAATCCCCCTGATTAAGCGCGGACAAAGAGGCGCCGCTCAAAAACCAGATGCCCGTGAAGGCAAGCGCACTTGCCACCCACACCATATGACGTATGGATGATTTTAGCGCAAGCAAGGCGACAAAGGGCGTGAACACAACATATAGCCCCGTAATAAAGCCTGCATTGGTCACCGTTGTGGTCATCAAACCAATTTGCTGCGCGGTCATGCCGACAAATAAACTGCCCGCTATACCAAGCAGCAACCACGCATTTTGTTTAAAGGCAAACGCATGGCGTCGATATTCACGCAGCGCAAACGGCAACACACATAAGAAAGATATACAGAAACGCACCCCAACAAAGCTGATTGGCCCAAGACCATCCATACCCGTTTTTTGGGCAACAAAAGCTGTGCCCCAAATAAAAGCGGCGAATATTAAAAGCAGATCTGCCTTAAACCGTGTCATTGACCATTTACCTCTATATATACATCCGCGGCAAATTGCATGTTTTCATTGCTGTTGTAAAGCAAAAGAATATTGACATAATCACGAAACGCTATTATGTTAGCTGCTTATTCATATGGAGCAAATAAGATGTTATTCATGGCAAAAGTTGCCTTTGTTGAAGGCAAAAACACGCAAGATAAAGGCAAAACCAATATAATTGGCACGCTACCAAATGGCCAAAACATAACCGAGCAATTTTATCGTGTCGCCACTGTGCAAAGCTTTGAGCCACGTAATTGGGATGCAGATATTCACAGTAACGCATGCTACGTAGATGTTATAAATTGTGGTGAGGTTAAATCCGTTTTTGTCGACGTCCCTTTACCTGTATTGGAAGCATTAAGCTGTGCCTTTCATCAATATGGCAACCCGCTTCATGCCAAAATCATCGACCTCCGCCCTGAAAATCAGCCAAAGATTGTTGACGATTATAAAAATCAAACCGGTCTATTTGCCTATCTCAAAAAAGACAGTGTGACCATTAAATAAAAGGACAACTGAAAATGTTATTTTTAGCGCATATCAATGATCTAGGGGACACCCAAGTCGTTACAGATTATGACGATGACGGCACCAAGAAACTAAGCCGTATCTTCTGCACTGTTGCGGTTACACAATATCAAATTGAGCCCATCGAACAAAAACGCGCGGTTATGATTAAAGGCAAGATGAAAGAAAAAACAGTTTATGCCATGGATGCCGCAACCAAAGTGCAAGGCCAAGGGCGATACCATTTCACTTTACCGCTCGACATTAAAATTCTGGATGCTTTGTCCGTTGGCTATCAAACGGGCGCCATTGCCAAAACAACGATTGTCGATTTACGCGAAGATAACTGGGATCAGATTAAAGCCGATTACGCACAAAAGTCTGGCCATTTCAACTATATGCGCAAAGTCATCAAATAAAAAAGGACCGGCATTGCTGCCGGCCTTTATTTTTTCCCCATTTAACTCGACCTTAAAAGATAGAAACTCGTTTAGTTCAAAGATGCAACGCGTGTCGGGCCCATACCTTTATGCAACCACCACGCATCGCGGTTAATTGAATAAATTGGCTTATAACGACGTGTTGTGTCTGTAAAAATTGCATCTTCTGTTTGGTTATCCAACAACATTGGCCCTTGATCTGTATAAGCAATCAATACCGCATGTGGAATACCCTTATATGTATCTTGTACAATTGCAACGCGTAGGCGCTCTTCAGGAATACCGAGCATTCTTAGCGCTGTATATTTCGCAATCGCATAATCTTCACAGTCGCCACCATTACGCATGAACTCAACTGGCGTTGCCCAATAATCACTTTTACCCCAATTTGTGCTATCGGTAATATATGGCACTTTATTCATCATCTTGTTCACAGCGACAACTTTTTCAACCATTGACGCATTCTCAAGACGGCGCAAATCACTTTGCAATTTAGTAATTTCCCTATCGCCAGTACCATTAATCAATGTATTCTCAAAACGCTTGAACATTTCGCTCCATTTTGTGAAGGCATCAAGCTCTTCTGAGCGCTGCTCACCATAACCAAATAAAGCTGGATACACACCTAATGACCCATCTGCTTTAGAGCTTGCAGATGCTTTAACGATACGAATTTTACCTGGCACATCTTTAATGCCAGACGCCTTGGCTGTTTTAACAGCGCCGCCGCTCAATGAAATAAATACCGCACATGTCGCAATCGCCGTACGAATGAATTTTTGTTTGAACAACGCAAAGCGTAATTCTTCGGCAGAGATCAAACCGCGTGTGATCAAGGCCTGACCAAGTTCATTCTTACAATTTCGGCAGTTACGCTCTTCACGTAGAACCTGACCAAGCTGCGCTGGTGTAATTTTACCGGTCAGAACGAGAATATCGCCGACACGGTTATGATGTAAAAATGATTTGAAAATCTTAAAGATACCCGCAGATTTGCCTGCTTCGCTTGCACGTGAGAAATCACGCTTCGTACATTCCGCTAATTGACCGGATGGCTTACCCTCAATAGTTTTTTTATCCCACATAGGCCTACGTCCCTAGGTTTTTTTCTTTTTTTCACTTTTATGCGAGATCTTTTGCTTTTGAAGTCTTGTGTACTCTCTTCCCAGAACATACACGATAGCTTTTCACTCACACTACCAAATGCTTTAGTCTTAAGCATTCCACCACAATCAATAATTAAAAATACCCCATATATGGTTAACAACAGCTTAAGAGGATGCAGATTCATTAAGACTTTTTGCTATTCGCGCTTTATTTTGCGCCAAAACACGATATATTGTTGAAAGCTTACATAGGCTTAAACCCAAGATATGGCGATGAAATGACAAATATAGAGACACTCCGCAGTTATGTAGAAAATATGGCGCAGGCGCGCATTATGGTGGTGGGTGACATCATGCTTGACCGCTATTATTACGGCAAAGTGTCGCGCATTTCGCCTGAAGCGCCCGTCCCTGTATTACATGTCACCCGCGAAGGCCGCATGCTCGGCGGCGCAGGCAACGTCATCCGTAACCTCGATGGCCTGAATGTTAAAAGTCATTTAATTGGCGTGGTGGGCGATGACCGTGATGGTGAAATCGTTAAAACCATGCTTGAATCTTTACAAAATATCCATGCGCCAGAAGACGGCTTAATTAAATCTGACCGTCCGACGACTGTGAAATCACGCTTCGTTGCAAGTAATCAGCAGCTGTTGCGTGTTGATGAAGAAAATAAGCGTTATATCAACGAAGACGAACAAGACCGTATTCTTGCTGAAGTGAAACGCCATATTGGCACCTGTCAGGCCATTATTCTTTCCGACTATGATAAAGGCGTATTAACACCAGATCTTATTCGTAAGATTATCGACCTTGCTAATGTACATGGCGTCAAAACCTTAATTGACCCGAAAGGCAATGATTACAGTGTTTATAAAGGCGCATATGTCGTCACCCCTAACCGTGATGAGTTATCAAAAGCGACCAATAACGCCGCGACCATCGAAGATGGTGAGGTTGTTGATGCCGCCAATAAATTGATTGAAACATCAGGAATCCAAAATGTTGTCGCCACACGTTCAGAAGACGGCATGACCATCGTACAAGGTAGCGGTAAAGCACAGGCACAGCGTCCTGTCCATATCCCAACGGAAGCCTTAGAAGTCTTCGACGTTTCTGGTGCGGGTGATACGGTTATCGCAACCATCGCCGCGGCACTAGCCGCAGGCGCTGATTTGGTTGATGCCGCGCGCGTCGCCAACGTCGCGGGTGGCATTGTTGTCGCAAAAACAGGTACAGCGCCAATCCTTGCTGATGAATTATTAGAGCGTTTAGATAACGCCCATAAAGACGACAAGACGCTTGATAGCGGCATTGATCATTCACCGACAATGCAGGCCAGCCTTGCACAGATTAAAGACTGGAAAGAGGCGCGCGCACAGATTGATGAGTGGCAGCGTCACGGCATGCGCGTAGGTTTAACCAATGGCTGTTTTGACCTTTTGCATCCGGGACATGTGCAATATTTACACGAGGCGCGCGCCCTATGCGACCGCCTCATTGTTGCCTTAAATACGGATCGTAGCGTTCAGTTATTAAAGGGACCAACACGCCCAGTGCAAGATGAACAAGCCCGCGCAAGCGTGATTGGCGCACTTGCCGCGGTTGATATGGTCGTCTTTTTCGGCGCAAAAGAAGCTGGTGATGACAATACAGCGTCCGCCATAATCGAATTTTTGCAGCCTGATATTTACGTTAAAGGCGGCGATTATAAACTAGAAGATATTCCAGAAGCGAAAGTCGCCCAATCCTATGGCGGCGAAGCGCGCGTATTGTCGTTAGTCGATGGACATAGCACCACGAATAACATCAATAAAATCCGCAGTCATTAAGCCTTTTAAGCATATAAAAAAGCAGGCAAAAGCGGGATTGTATCTTAAACCGTATGGTGTTAGACTTCGAAGGGTGAAGGTTTCCCTTCGGTTCACTTAGTTTATCAGCAAAATGGTTTTATGATGTTTTCAGCTCTTTTTTCAACACGTTCATTATTCCCTTTGGTTCTTTCTGCCGCTTGTGTCATGACATTAAGCAGCTGCAGCTATGTTGACACGTTGCGTAACAGCATGCCGAACGGATACACATATAATTCAACCAAGCCGATTTCAGAGCCGAAAAAGACATTGCCTTATGACAGCAAACGTATGCTTGATCAGGCCGAAGTTGATGGTGCGCTTAGCTTCCACAAAGATAAAGTTGACCAATTGCTTGAGCAAATGACACCGAGCCTACGCAGCATCATGGCGGGCGAAAGCGTGTTTTTGGTTAGTGAACAAAAAAACAAAGATTTTGACGACGCCTTGCGCCTTGCCCTACGCAACTCTGGCCTAGAACTTGACCTGACAAGCATGGCGCGTTACCAGATGATTTATACTATTCGCGATGCCAAGAAAGATGACTTTATGGGCATGAGCATTCAGCCAACATCAAAAGAAATTAAAACATATGATTTCTACGCGCTGAACCTTGTTGATACACTTCATGGCCAATCCATCGGCGAAGCTTACTTGATCCCAGGTTATCATGGTTTTAAAGTACCGCAGGATTATACACCGGCTATGGATATGCCAGCGCCTGAAGTCGATGTGGATCACAGCATGATGCGTGCGCAGCCTGTCATGGACGATTCGCCGATGCTCGCCGCACCAGAAGAAACCATGCATGAAGACATTTCAGCGCCTGTTAGCAGTTATAGCAGCGCTTATCCTAGCGACAGCGTTTCTGATGCTGCGCCACTCGCTATTACGAACGAAATTGCGCAGTAATGATGCATAAACGCCACATACGTCACAGCCTACTTGCATTAAGCGCCCTCACATGCCTGAGCGGCTGTAGCGGCGCTGTAGCCTTACTCGGCAATATGCCGAGCTATGAGGAAGGCAGCAGCCTTGTTGCCCCGAACCAAACCACCGCAGATGTATTGGCACAGCAAATCAACGCCCGTGCACGCACTGGCCTGCCAATTATTATCCAAGATTTCTGGAATAATCACGCGCCACAGCATATGAGTGCATTAGGCCGCGTCTTACCTGAACAAATAAGCACACGCTTTATTCAGCTTGGCTATCAAGTTATTCAGCCGCGCTATATCCAAAATGCGCCAGCAACAATGAGCAACGAGATTTCGCCAGAATCATTATTGGCAAGCCAACAGATGAATCCGCAGCGCTATAATGAACTTGTGCAAGGCCCGCATCTTATTCTCTCTGGCAGCTTTACCAAAGCCGTAAACAAAGTGAAAGTGCATGCCCGCATAACCGACAGCACCACAGGCATATTTGTGGCCGCTTATGATTATGAGCTGCCCATCACCCGCGAAGTTGAAGAACTGATCAACCCGCCGCAGCCTAAGCAATAAATTATCCGATAAATTAAGCTACCGTTATTCTGGGTCTTTGTCGCTTGGTGGTACAACGCCGCCGAATTCTTCAAATGGATTCGGGTTCATACCTTCTACGAGCTTTTCGCCATCTTCTTCAGGAATATCTGGCAAGAAGCCGTTACTCTGCATCTTCCAAAGATTGGCATAGATCCCCTCTTCACGCAGCAATTCATCATGTGTGCCGTCTTCAACAACGCGGCCTTTATCAAATACAAGGATACGGTCCAAGTGGCGAATGGTGCTTAAGCGGTGAGCGATCGCGATAACGGTTTTTTCTTTCATCACTTTGTCCAAGGCGTCTTGCACCAAACGTTCCGATTCAGAATCAAGCGCCGATGTTGCTTCATCCAGAACAAGGATTGGCGCATCTTTCAAAATCGCACGGGCAATCGCAATACGCTGACGCTGACCGACGGACATTGCGGCGCCATTCGGGCCAACCGGTGTTGAATAGCCAAGCGGCAAATCTTTGACGAAATGATCTACATAAGCCTTGTTTGCTGCTTCTTCGACTTCCGCATCTGTCGCATTCAGACGACCAAAGCGGATGTTCTCTCGTAATGTGTCATTGAACAAAGAAATATCCTGCGGGATTACGGCAATATTCTGCATCAAACTGCCCGAAGAAACATCTGTGATATTCTGACGGTCAATGAAGATCTCACCGCCCTGCGGGTCATAGAAACGCAGCAGCAAGTTCAGTAAGGTTGTTTTACCTGAACCAGACACACCGACAATCCCCACTTTCTGACGCGCAGGAATGCTAAGCTCCATCTGATCGAGGGCTTTTTGGCGTTGGTTATAGGCAAAGCTGATATTTTGGAAATGCAGTGCGCCTTGGTCAACATCCAGTTCTTTTTCTTTCTCTTTTGGTTTACGCTGCGAGAGCATGACAAGGTCACGATAAAGCACCGTCGCTGAACGCAAGTCCGTATGCGCGTTCATTAAGCGGCGATAATTCTGTGCGAAGCTAATCAGCGCGCCATCAATTTTCGCCAAATAAAGGAAGACCATAACCATTGTCCCAATCAGGAAAACGTCTTTATCCAAACTGGTCATGATGAAAATCAAAAGAACGATGAAGGATGTAACAACCAACATCACCGACAAGACGAACCACTTTAATTCTTCCCACTTAATCACTGGGCGCTGCACCTTGAAAATATCGCGCTGCGCTTTGGTGAGGGTACGCATTGAGAAAGACGACAAGTCATAACTTTTCACCGTACGAATATTGTTAATGAAGTCGGTTAGACGTGAGAAAAAGATATTGTCTTTTTCATCAGCATCCTCAATACGGTTCATCAAGACGCGGTCAAAGAACTGCATAATAACAAACATAAAGAACACCAATACGCCAACACAAAGACCAGAAATCGGGCTCAAAATCATCAGCGCTAGTGTCGCGCCGACAATATTGGTCGCAATTGCAATGTTAATGCTTTGCATTTCAAAGAAGCTCTGCATCGCGCGCCCACCTTTACTCAGGCGGGTTAACAGCGAGCCTGTCGGGTGTTTTTCATGCCAATCCATCGGCATATCAACCATACGCATGAAATAATCTTTATAAAATGTCGCTTTGGTAAAGTGCGCAAGGCGGCCTTCTAAGATACGCGCAGGGCCGTTTAACGACCAATACATGCCAATTAATACCAAATAAAGCGATAGCCACATTACCGCACCGCCGACAACATCGGTTTTTTCGGAATATTGAATATGGTTGATTAACTGCCCCAGCGCAAAAGGCTGCAGCAGCAAGGTAATATTCGCCATGATGCCGAGCATATTCGTCACGGGTATCCATGCGCGCTGCCCATAGGCGTAGAGCCAACAGTTACGAAGCAATTCACGATAAACTTTTATTACGTTTGGCTTTTCGGAGATATATTCCTCCGCATTACGATAAACTGGCGTATTTGTTTTTTGAGATATGGACATGGCGACTAAGAATGACTATTTAATATGCAAGATCAAATTTTTACCTCTTATTTATAACATAGGATAGAAGCGATGATAAAACACATTCTTCATATTAGCGTAATCTTGGTCATTTCTTTTCTGCCGCTTGGGACTGCGCAAGCGAAAAATGTGCCGCAATCGCGCGCTGAAATTTCATTATCTTTCGCGCCATTAGTGAAAGAAATATCCCCTGCTGTTGTGAATATTTACACCAAGCGCACCGTCACGCGCCGCGTGCATCCCTTTATGAATGATCCGTTTTTCAATCAATTCTTTGGCCGCGACCTTGGCGGATTAGAACGCCAACGCGTTGAAGGCGCTTTGGGTAGCGGCGTGATTGTGGAGCAAGACGGCCTCGTGATCTCCAACGCCCATGTGATTGAAGGTGCTGATGAAATTACCGTCGTCTTAAATGATGGCCGTGAATTTCCTGCCAAAGTCCTGTTAAGTGATAAAAATGCCGATATCGCTTTGCTGAAAATCAAACCTGATGCAGAGGGCCTCCCTTATGCCACATTAGAAGCCAGTGAGAGCCTAGAGGTCGGCGACCTTGTCCTTGCGATTGGCAACCCCTTTGGTGTTGGCCAAACGGTCACAAGCGGCATTGTCTCTGCGCTCGCGCGTTCATCGCTGAATATTAATGATTTTAATTTCTTTATCCAGACGGACGCAGCGATTAACCCCGGCAATTCTGGCGGCCCATTGGTGTCCATGCGCGGCGGCGTGGTTGGCATTAACACGGCGATTTACTCGCGTGATGGCGGCTCGCTCGGCATTGGTTTTTCTGTTCCATCTGAAATGGTGATGGCGATAATCTCCGCCCATAAAAACAACCAAGTGTCTGAAAATGGCCGTATCAAGCGCCCATGGATGGGGCTTGCCGCGCAAGATGTTACTGCTGCCATTGCTGACGGCCTTGGCCTAGACCGCCCAAGCGGCGCATTAATCACCGAAATTCATGACGCTAGCCCAGCGCGCGCCGCAGGGTTAGAGCGCGGTGATTTAGTCGTCGCCGTTAATGGCAAAAAGATTCGCGATGCATCCGAACTGCGTTTCCGCATTGCGACCACACCGATTGACGATATGCTTAGCCTAACCGTCAGCCGCAAAGGCAAAGAGAAAGACATTCGATTCAAAAGCATTGCACCGCCAGAAATTCCGGCGCGCGATACAGTGATCATTGAAGATAACAGCTATTTTGACGGCTTTAGTTTCTCAAACATCAACCCTGCTTTACGCGAAGAGCTTGGCCATGATCTGCCTGAAAAAGGCGTTGTGATTAGTGCGATTGGTAAAGATGCACAAGCAAGCCGCTTCATTCGTGTCGGTGATGTCGTCGAAGAATTAAACGGCGTCAAAATCGAGACCCCGAAAGACATCAGCAAAGGCATTAAGCAAAAGCTTGCAGGCTATCGCCTGGCTCTAACACTTAACCGTAATGGGCAGCGCCAGCAAATTGCCCTGCGTTAAGACGCATTAAAATTTAAGGATGCATGGAATTTTAGGCGCGGCGCATGCGCTGCGCCGTCCTTTATCGGCCATGAATGGACAACAGGCATATGCGGCAATGGTGATGATGTTAACATCGCCACCGCAAAATTTTGTACCTGCCATAGGGTTGGTGCGTCGTGCACGGCGCGCACGTCCGAGCTCCAATCCACCCAGCCATTTGCATGCGTTTTAAAACGATAAGCCTTATAATCTTCATTCTTTAGAATCAGTGTACCGCCACCCGTGAAGGTCGATAAAACAGCCAAATTTAAACGCGGTTTTTGTAGCCACGCTTGTAAATCTTTTTCATGCGTGAAGCGATGATCAATATGCGCATTTAAACGTGTCCAGTTAAGTGTATCCACCATAAGCGATGGCGCGATGACCGCATCATTAAACGCCTTATGCATGGGCGTATAAATGTCCTGTAAATATGAGACCAGTTTTTCTGGATATATACCATCCATATCCATATGTGATTTTGCACAAATGGTTTTAATATGATCTTTAAACCCGCCCGCATAATCAGTGAGCGCGGTATTTAATGGCGCATAACCGTCCAGATAAAATTCTGGTTCATCCAAATGATGTTGATCAAAGAAGGCCGCGAACCCTGCCGCCTCCGCACGAATTGCATCTGATACCGACAAGGCCGGATAATTCCACACAGCGGCATTAAACTGCCCGCTTAACAAAGCTTCATTACACGCTTCATAAGCCTTATGCGCACAAGATTCATCGCTCACATAGATATGCGATGGATGGTCTTCACTTGTTAGCATTCTCGTTTTTTGCGTGGTCATAACCCATGCCCATCTCATAAGGCGTTACTAATATAGACAGGGTTATACGCCGCGGTGCGCATTATGTCAAACAAATAGTCATTGACGCTGCCCATGCCATCCAATAATTTAACGCCATCATGACAGATTTATTTGCAGCATCTGGCGCAAGCAGCCAAAGTGGGTCAACCCAGCAACCTTTAGCCGAGGTTTTGCGT
Organism: Alphaproteobacteria bacterium; assembly: GCA_030147745.1. Taxonomy (GTDB): domain Bacteria; phylum Pseudomonadota; class Alphaproteobacteria; order Micavibrionales; family Micavibrionaceae; genus UBA2705. The sequence continues at coordinate 22,280 of JASBUS010000045.1, read as the reverse complement.
CCTAAAACTTTAGGCGATGTGATTGGGCAGCCGCATTTAACTGATGAAGCGCAAGGTCAGCTCTATCAATTACGTCGGCAGTCACCACTGCCCTCCCTTATTTTATGGGGGCCGCCGGGCTGCGGTAAAACGACAATTGCCCGTTTATTCGTGCCTGATGATGCGCAATATCGTTTTGAGCAAATCTCCGCGATTTTCTCTGGCGTTGCGGATTTACGCAAAGTTTTTGATGGCGCCCGCACCCGCAAACAAAATGGCGTGCATACCGTATTATTTGTCGATGAGATTCACCGCTTTAATATAGCGCAGCTTGATGCCTTCCTGCCTGTATTGGAAGACGGCACATTAACATTGATTGGCGCGACAACGGAAAATCCATCTTTCTCGCTCAACCCTGCTTTGCTTTCCCGCTGCAGTGTGGTGACGCTGAACCGCCTTGATGAAGACGCCCTTGGACAGCTGCTTGAAAAATGTGAAGACCATTTTGGCCAAAAGCTGAAACTTACCAATGAGGCGCGCAGCGCACTGCTTGGCGCCGCCGATGGTGATGGCCGTTATTTGCTTGGCGCTGCTGAAAAAATATTTGCCTATAGTGATACAGGCGCTGAGCTTGACCGCGCGCAGCTGCTAAAGCTTATTAACCGCCGCGCGCCGCTCTATGATAAAAGCGATGATGGGCATTATAACCTGATCAGTGCGCTGCATAAATCCATTCGCGGTTCAGACCCTGATGCCGCCCTATATTGGATGTGCCGCATGATTGATGGCGGTGAAGATCCACGCTTTATTGCCCGCCGCCTTGTACGCATGGCCAATGAAGATATTGGCCTTGCCGACCCCGAAGCTGTGCATCAAGCCCTCGCCGCATGGGATACTTATGAACGGCTTGGCAGCCCCGAAGGTGAACTTGCTTTGGCACAGGCTGCGGTTTATTTAGCGTCTGCCCCTAAATCTAATGGGGTCTATATGGCGTATAAAAAAGCGCTCGCATTTGCCAAACAAAATGGCGCACATATGCCGCCGAAGCATATATTGAACGCGCCAACCAAGCTGATGAAAGAACAAAATTACGGCAGCGGTTATATTTATGACCATGACACGCCAGAAGGTTTTTCAGGGCAAGATTATTTCCCCGAGACTTTAGGCCGTCAAAATTTCTATACTCCACCAGAGCGTGGTTTTGAGCGCGAGATTAATAAGCGCCTTAAATATTGGCACAAAATTCGCCAAGAAAAGAATTGACATAAAGGCAGATACCTCCTATAGCTATGTGAATTATTTTACATATAAGGACGTTTTTTCATGGCTATTAATAACTTTATCAATCAGATCAATCAGCAAGGCTCAAATTCACACACTAAAGAACCTAAGACTATTGACTGTATAGCCGCAGGTGAAACATTTGAACATGATGGCCCAGTGATTGTGGCGCAATCAATAGGCGCGGGCGCGACCGTAAAGATCAAAAATGGTGGGTTATGCGTAAACGGCACAGTCGGAGACAATGCCCGCATAAAAACTGAAGGCAGCAGTGGCGCGAATATAAACGTCAATATCAGCGGCAATGTAATTATCACGAATGGTGCGATCGTGAATGTAAACGGCAAAACTATTGTTGGTGGCTTTACACAAAGCAGCGCTAAATCAGCCGAAGCGGCGCAAGGCATCACACTGAATGGCCCAGTTGGAGAATCTGTTACCTGCGTATCTAGCGTTGATGTCAAACTTAAACAAATCCCTGGCGAGAATTTCGGCGCTCAAGCAAATCGTGATGTTGAACTCCCCGCCCTTTCTCAAGGCGGCATAATCGAAGCATCACGCGACGCTGAAATTGATGGTGATATCGCAGATGGCTGTCGCATTACCGCCGCGCGCGATATTGAAGCGGGCTGCGTGAACAATAGCACACTTAATGCAGGTCGTGATATCGACTGCGGCGAAGCTAACGGCCAAAGCACCCTGAGCGCAGGCCGAGATATCAAAGTTAGAACAGCGGATCAAACTGTACAGATTAATGCTGGACGCAAGGTTAAAATTGGTCAGCTTCATAGCCAACAAAATGAGCAGAAACCTGACCCGAAAAATCGCTTTGACATTTTTTAAGGATCACCGATGTTTTTTAAACGCCGTAAAGAAAAAGCAAAGTTAAACCCGGCCGTTTTTCATTTTCAAGATATTGCCGCGGACGGTTATTTTGAGTTTAGCGGTCTGGCTATTATTGATGGCGATATTGGCGCAGGCGCAAAAATCAAAATCACCAGTGGCGGCGGCATTCTCATACGCGGCAATGTCGGTGACAACGTCAATATTACAGTTGAACAGCATTTGGCCAAAGGCAGTTTTGTCATTATCCGCAAAGGCGACAAACCTTACAGCGATCAGAAATTTCACAATAGTGTCATCGTCGAAGGCCACTGTGGCCATCATGTGAATATCGAAGCCCCGGGTGACATTCATGTGCAAGATGCAGGTGATCACTTTATGGCGGATGCGGGTTTGGATTTCAGCGGCAAGACGATCGGCGATAACAATTTTATTGAAAGTGGCATCGACCTAACCATGCAAAATGGCGGAACGCGCAGTATTTTGGTTGCGGGACATGATGTAAAAACTGGCAATCTTGGTGACAATTCTGAAGTCAGCGCAGGCCTAGATGCTACGCTTGGTGATATCGGCGCAAATAGTGAAGTTGAGACGGGTCATGATTTAAAGGCACAATGCATCGGCGCGCATTCAAAATTAAAATCAGGGCTCGATATGGATATACATGCACTAGGCCATAAAAGCCGCGCCGAAAGCGGGCATGATTTTACTGCCGATTTGGTCGGCCCAAAATGTGCGGTTAAAGCTGGCCTTGATTTAAGTGCCAAAAAAGCGTTCAATAATGCCACGTTGAAAGCGGCATTTGACCCTGAAATAGGTGAATATCTAAATCCTGAATCTGATTCGAATGTCCCGCGTAAAACAACGTCACGCAACTATGACATCATGTAAGAATTATACTTCCCATGCCCGATCTTTTCAGCCAAGCGCTTGACGCATTTACGCCAACCACGGCGAAAGAAACCACGTCAAAAGCGCAAATACTTGACTTACTGCCTTTGCGCCCCGCGTGTTTGTATCGTGATCACCTTACGCCTGGGCATTTAACGGGGTCAGGCTTTTTATTCAGCGCCGATGGGCAGCGCGTTTTGCTTAATCATCATAAATTCCTTGATAAATGGCTGCATTTTGGCGGCCATGCTGATGGTGATGGCGATATTTTAGCCGTCGCACGCCGTGAGGTTGAAGAAGAATCAGGCTTAAGTGATTTCGACCTTGCCTATGCGGGAATTTTAAGCGTTGATGTCCACCCTATCCCTGAAAACCCAGCCAAGGGTGAAGCGGCGCATAACCATTATGATATTATTTATTTGTTCCAACTGCGCGATGGGGCGAATGAAACCCCTGCAATCAGCGATGAATCTGCGGCCTTGAAATGGGCTGACCTAAATGACCTTTCACAGTTTTCACTTGAAAAACACCTACAATCTGCGCTAGATAAAGCCATAAAATTATTGGCTTAAAAGAGACAAGATATGCTTATGTGGTTAAGCGTTGCTGCTGGCGGCGCGATCGGTGCGGTTTTAAGATATGGCGTGAATATCACCGCAGTCGCGCTTTGGGGTTTAAATTTCCCAATCGCCACGATGATTGTAAACATTACCGGATCATTTTTGTTAGGTTTAATCGCGGGTTTATTCGCCCATTACGGTCAACCTAGCCCTGAACTGCGCAGCTTTGTAGTGACAGGATTGCTTGGGGCGTTTACAACATTCTCCACATTCTCGCTTGATAACATCACTTTGTTTGAACGCGGCGCCTATGGTGCATTTGCCTTTTATCTTTGCGGATCTATAATTTTTGGTTTGGGGGCATTTATTTTCGGTCAACATTTAATCAGGATTATCCATCCATGAGCGGCGTACAAAATATCATCGTAACAAAAGAAGAATCTGGCCTGCGCCTTGACCGCTGGCTTGGCAAAAAAGGCGTGCCGTTCTTCCTCGTCCATAAATTCTGCCGTTCGGGTCAATTGCGTATTGATGGCAAGCGCGCAAAAGCCGACACGCGTTTAGTCGAAGGACAGAATGTGCGCATCCCGCCATATACGCCAAAAGAAAGCACTGAGCATAAGCGCCCTGTTAAATTGTCTGATAAAGACCGTGCTTATATTAAATCCCTCGTTATATATGATGACGGGCAGATTATTGCGCTGAATAAACCAAGCGGCCTTGCCACCCAAGGCGGCACAAATATGAAACAACATGTTGACCGCTTGCTTGAAGGCCTTGTCAATAAAGACGGCATTAAACCGCATTTGGTTCACCGCCTTGATAAAGACACATCAGGCGTATTGCTGCTTGCCCGCAATGCTGAAATGGCACGTATTCTTGGACAGGCCTTTAAGTCTAAAAACATTGAAAAAACTTATATAGGCATTACAACAGGCATTCCTGACCCATTATTTGGTGAGATTAAAGCGCCGCTGCTTAAAACAGATACAGGCCGCAATAAAGACCGCATTATCGTCAACGAAGATGGTAAATTTGCGCATACGTTATTCACGGTCCTCGACCGTATTGGCAAGCAAGCCGCTTTGGTCGCGTTTCAGCCGCTGACTGGACGCACGCACCAAATTCGTGTGCATAGCGCCTATATGGGCTGCCCATTGATTGGCGATTTCAAATATGGCTATGACAAAGAAAGCTTCGCCGAAATGAATTTGAAAAAGCGCCTGCATTTGCATGCCTATCGCCTGCGTTTGCCGCATCCATCTGGCGGGAAAAAGATACTTGATTTCATCGCCCCTATCCCTGATGATTTTGTGTTTAATATGAAGGCGCTTGGCTTTGACAGCCATATTAAAGCCGACTCGATTAGTTTTGACCCTTAATTTATTTTTGATTTAACAAAAAGGCCACAAGACCATGTTATTATCCTCTGCCCCATTACGCGACGACACGCCACGTAAATCGAACCCGATTATCCGCTGGATTTTCCGCATCGTGATGACCGTGGTCGTGCTGTTTGTTTTGTTGATGGTTGCGATGCATGCCTTAAACGGCACAGGCGATGCACAGCGCGGCGGTATTGAGGGTATTTTAAACGACGTTTTTAATGGCCAAACCCATATTAAAGAATTTAAATATTTCTCCGCTATTCCTTATGTCGGGGTGGAGATGGAAAATGTCCTTGTTGTCGATGAATTACATGACAGCAAGATGCTGATGAATTTGGATTACATTGCCTTTAATACTGGCCTTAAAAATGTGTTGTTCCGCACCCCTGTTTTCCGCTATTTCGAAATCCGTAATTTCTATGCGGCGCCAAATACATTAGCGCCAAAGGCCATTATTTTTGACCATATTAAACCCATTAAAGGCGAAAAGCATTTGGGCGTTAAAGGGCAATATAGCAAACTGCCTTTTGACCTTAAGGCCGAAGCTGTACCCCTTATTGAAGGGCAAGAAGATCTTTCTTATGGTTTTAGACTGGACAAAAAAATCAAAGTTTTCGGGACAATTGACACGCTAAATGTTGCCTTCACGCTGGCGCATGAATACGGCAAGTTCCAAATGAAAGACATTTCCATCAAGCAAGGCGATAAAGAATTGCTAAACGGTTCGTTTTCATATGCGCATGGTGGCAATATTGCGGCGGATTTGAATATCGACAAAATGATGGCGCGCGTTGATGTAAACTATAGCCCTGCCGAGAATGCTGAAAGCAAAGACAAGCTCAGCGGCGATGTCACCGTGAAAAATCTCGACCTGAATATGATTGGTGATAAAGCAGGATCTATTCAAATGATTATTGAGGCGGCGAATGTAATTTCAGGCCTACTTAATGCCCCTGTCGATGCCATCTATGCCAAGGCTGACGAGAAAGCCAAAGTAGAGACCATGCTTCCTGCTTTGCCAGATAGTGATGTGAATATCAAATTCGTTGACTTAAAACTTCAAGAGGCCGTGCTTGGTGATATCACTTTGCCATTCACAGCGCGTGAAAATACACTCGGCTTCAATAAGATCAACGGCACATTAAATGGCGGTAAAGTTTCAGGCAACCTGACCCTTAAGGAAAGCCGCGGCGAAACGCCACAGATTGCCCTTAGCCAAGATATTCAAATCAACCAATGGAATTTTGGTCAATTAGTGACAGATTTGAAATTAAACCATAGTGACATCACTGGCCGCATGAATATCAAAACAGATCTTAAAGCGGAAAGCCCTGACCTTGCGCAAATCAAAGACACACTCGGCGGCAGCGCAAGCTTTATCATTTCAGACGCAAGCATGAAAAGCGGTATCGCTGATAAATTATTATCAGGCCTATTCACCGCGCTTATGCCGAGCCTTGAAAAAGAGCAGAAGACAGAGATTAACTGCGTGATTGGTCACTTTGCTGTTGAAAATGGCGTCGCGAATATTGATACATTATTTGCCGATACCGCGCGCCTACAATTGGTTGGCAGCGGCAATATAAACATCGCTAAAGACAAATATGATATTAAATTAACGCCACAGGCGAAGCAAACAACCTTGCTAGACATTGCTCCTGCCATTCGCGTTGGCGGCCCATTAAACAAACCAAGCTTCGGCGCAGATACGCTATCTCTTGGCACGAAAATAGGTGGGTTAATTTTATCGGCAGCTAATCCTGTGCTGCTCGCGGCAACCCTAACGGATTTTGGATTAAGTGAGGAGCATAGCTGTAATCAATTCGCACCAAAAGGCGAAAAAGCTGCACCAGTCAAAGCGGAAGAAAAAGACTAAGAAATGAAGAAGTTTTATAAAGAAGCAAGTTTTAAAGAAGAAGCTGGGCATTATTTGATTACCCTTGATGGGCGTACAATTAATACCCCGAATAATAATATTCTGATTTGCCCAAGCGAACAGTTAGCGGCCGCGATTTGCGCCGAATGGAACGCACAGGAAGAGAAAATCGTCCCTGACCGCATGCCGCTTACGCAATATAGCTACACCGCGCTTGATTATGTGCCAAAGCATCGCAGCGCTATCATCAACACGATGATGAATTTTTTGGATACCGACCTTGTTTGTTACCGTACCGATGAGCCCGCCGATTTGGCTGAATTACAGGCACAACATTGGGACCCATTCATATACTGGTTTGAGGAGGTGTTTGAATATAAACTTGCGACGACAACTGGCCTTGCCGCTTTAAAACATGACGAAGACGCCCATAGCCGCGCGGAACAGCATATTCAACAATTCGAAAATGATATATTGACCATTGCGCAATCTCTGACCGCGACATGCGGGTCATTGGTCATGGCGCTCCGTTTTGTTAACGACCATGCCAATGCCGAAGAGATGTTCAATGCCGCTTTTGTAGAAGAGCTTCATAAGGGCCGCATTTATGATGAAGATCGCTACGGTATAGACCCTAATCAGGAAAAGCAGCGCAACAAATTTATGCAGGATATTCAAGCTGCTCGCCAGTTTTTAGACGCCCTCAAGGCCGTGTAATTTTTTGGTGACATTTCGCGCCTAACTTGCTATTATGTACCGATGGGTACAAAATTATCAGCAAAGGGTCGCCGTACGAAAAGTGAGCTTCTGGATACAGCTTATCAGTTGTTTCTGGAACGCGGGATTCATGCCACAAGCGTTGATGATATTCTGCGCGTGTCAGGCAAAGGCAAGAGCCAGTTTTATCATTACTTTAATAATAAAGAAGACCTCATTCACCTGTTACTGGTTGAACATCTAGAAGAGCTTAAACAAGGCAATACGAGCTATAGCATGGAGATCCTCAGCTGGGACGGTTTAGGCGAATGGCTCGACAAACTGATTAATTATTACCGCTCCCTCGGTAAAGCCAAAGGCTGCATCCTTGGTATGATCGGTCAAGAAACCGCGCCAGAAGAAGAGTTAATTCGCAAAGATTTGCAGAAAATTTTTGACCTTAAGATGAAGGCGCCAAAAGACTTTTTCCAGCGCCTTGAAACTTTAGGGCTTCTGAAGGACGGCATTAAAGCTCAGCAACTTTCAGACTTTCTCTTGTGTCAAATTCAAGGTAGTGTATTTTTAGCTAAAGTTTATCAAGACGAACGCGTTGTTGATCATAGTGCAGAGCTTCTTATCAGCGCCCTTCGCAGTTTTGAAAAAGACACTTAAAGGTGCCATCCGCACAGTATAATTAAATCTATTTATTGACCCCAAATGGCGAGAGTTTCCCCGATGCCTAGCACAGATAAGAATCTAATTATTCGTTATGCTGAAATGATTATCCGCTTTCGCTGGTTAGTGATTGCCCTATCGCTTTTGAGTGTTTTTGCCGCGGGTTATGGGGCACAGTTTTTACATTTTTCCAATAACTACCGTGTTTTCTTCTCGCCTGAGAATCCTGAGCTTCGCGCTTTTGAAGACTTTCAAGCGACCTATACAAAAAATGACAATATTATGTTTGTCATCAAGCCAAAAGACGGCAGTGTGTTTACATCAAGCACAATGGCCGCGGTTGAAAAACTGACCGATATGGCATGGTATATCCCTTATACTTTGCGCGTCGATTCTGTCACAAATTTTCAATATAGCTACGCCGATGGCGATGAACTTATTGTTGATGACCTTATTTATGAAGCCGAGACGTTAAGTGACGAAGAGATTGCCGCGCGCGGCGAAATCGCCTTAAATGAGCCACTTTTGAAAAACCTATTGGTTGCGGGTGACGCCAATGCAACGGGCGTCAATGTCGTGCTGCAATATCCAGAAAAAAGCATTACGGAAGTGCCTGAAGCCGCCAAGAAAGCCCATGCGATTGCAGACGAAATCCGCCAAGAATATCCGGATTTAACTATCGCACTGACAGGCGTATCCATGCTGAACAATGCCTTTGCCGATGCGGGGCAAAAAGATGCGGCAACATTAATGCCGCTGATGTTAATCATATTAATCATCGCTATGGCGTTAACGCTTCGCTCTTTATCAGCAACCTTTGTAACCACAGGCGTGATCTTATTTTCACTCACTGTGGCTCTGGGGCTTTCAGGTTATTTAGGTATCAAGCTTACCCCAATTTCGGTAACCGCACCGACGATTATCCTGACATTGGCAATCGCAGATTCAATACATATTTTGATTTCGATGTTCCACAATATGCGCGATGGACAATCAAAACATGATGCGATTATTGATGCTATTCGCATAAACTTCATGCCCGTCACAATCACATCATTAACCACAATGGTGGGCTTCTTGACCCTTAATTTTTCAGACGCCCCACCCTTTTGGGATTTAGGCAATATTACCGCGATGGGCATTACTGCGGCATGGATTTATTCCCTGACCTTTTTGCCTGCGCTAATCTCCCTGATGCCGCTTAAAGTCAAAGTCGCGACAAAAGCGCAGGAGCAAGGCCGCATGAGCCAATTGCTTGATCGCTATGGGCAGTTTATTGTCCGCCGCCACCGTATCATCCTGCCAATTATAACGATTGTATCGGTTGCCTTGATTTGCGCCATTCCGCGTATTGAATTAAACGACCAATGGGTGAAGTATTTTGACCATAGCCTAACCTTCCGTCAGGATGCTGATTATGGTTTGAAGCATTTAACTGGCGTTTATCAGGTTGAATTTTCAGTGCCTGCAAAAGATGCGGGCGGCATAAACGAACCTGAATATCTAACGCATCTTGATGCTTTTGCGGATTGGCTCCGCGCCCAAGATGGCGTTCGTCATGTTTACAGCATTAGTGACATTATGCGTCGCCTGAACAAGAATATGCATGCCGACGACCAGAGCTGGTATAAATTGCCTGACACGCGTGATTTATCGGCGCAATATTTATTGCTCTATGAAATGTCCTTGCCTTATGGCCTTGACCTAAATGACCGCATTAATATTGATAAATCCGCGACGCGCATCACCGCATCACTTGATGATATTCCAACAGCGCAGGTGCGCCAGTTTATTAAAGATTCTAGACAATGGCTGAGCGATAACGCTCCTGAATATATGCAAAGCGAGCCAACTGGTCCTACGGTAATGTTCTCTTATATCTCTCAGCGCAATATTGAAAGCATGCTGAAAGGCAACACGATTGCCTTGATTGCAATCTCGCTTATTTTGGTTTTTGCGCTACGTAGTTTGCCGCTTGGCGTATTATCACTTATTCCAAATGCCGTGCCGATCCTTATTACATTTGGTCTTTGGGCGATATTCTACAAGCAAATTGGTATGGCTGCAGCAGGGGTATCCGCCGTTGCCCTTGGGATTGTCGTTGATGACACTGTGCATTTCATGTCGAAATATTTACGCGCCCGCCGCGAAAAAGACCTTAGCCCAGAAGATGCAACGCGCTATGCGTTCAAAACTGTGGGCACGGCGCTGATTGTAACGACCATCATTCTGACCCTTGGCTTTATGGTCATGGCGGCATCAACTTTCTTGGTCAATGAACAGCTTGGCCTGATGACGGCCGCGACGATGATTATCGCCCTTATTATTGATTTTACACTCCTGCCTTGCTTATTGCTTTTAGGCAGCAAATCCACTTCAGCAAAATAAAGGATATATGATGTTGAACCTTAAATCTTCGACCACTTTGTTTAAATCACTTGTCGTCAGCGGCTTGCTTTTAAGCGCCCTTGCACCGCAGGCACATGCACAAGATGCAGCAGAAAAAGGCTATGAAATTGCCAAACGTTCTGATGAATCTGACCGCGGTTTTAAAGATCACAAAGTCAAAATGCAAATGATCTTGCGTAATGCGGCGGGTCAAGAAGATGTGCGCGATATGCGTTTTTCAGTCAAAGAAGAACCTAATCCAGACTTGGGCGATAAATCCTTAATCATTTTTGATACACCGAAAGATATTTCAGGTTCTGCCCTTCTTTCGCACGCGAAAATTTTGGAACCTGATGATCAGTGGTTGTTTATTCCTGAAGACGAGATGATCAAACGCATTTCATCACGAAATAAATCTGGCCCATTCTTTGGCAGTGAATTCGCCTATGAAGATTTCACCGCACAAGAACTGAACAAGTATAAATATAAATATTTGCGCCAAGAGGCCTGCCCGAATGTGCCTGAATTAACCTGTGATGTGGTCGAGCGTTACCCACAATATGAACGTTCCGGCTATGCCCGTCAGATTGGCTGGGTGGATACAACGGACTTCCAAAACCGTAAAATTGAGTTTTACAATCGCGCAGATAGCTTAATTAAATCTTTAGACTTTCTCGATTATAAACAATACGAAGGCAAGTTTTGGCGCCCGCATTTGATGAAGATGGTCAACCATCAAACAGGCAAATCAACGGACCTTGTCTATGGCCCTTATAGTTTCGATAACGGCCTAACTGAGAATGATTTCGTCAAGGGGGTTTTAGAAACCCTGTATTAAGAGGTTTAGAATGGATATACGTCAGCTTTTATGTGGACTTGCGCTTGGGGCAGCCGCCTTAACCACCAGCACAGCAGCACAAGCAGGCGATTGGTATATTAAAGGGTTCATGGGCACGGAAATCCGCGCCTATACCCAAGATGCCAAATGGCAAGGTCAGGTCAATAATCCCGATATCTCGCTTATTCTAAATCCTGAATTTCGTTACAAAAGTGAAGACCGCAAACACCGTGTGAATATCATCCCTTACATGCGCGCAACGACTGTTGACCCTGAGCGTAGCCATGGCGATATGCGCGAAGCCTATTACATGTATCTAGGTAATAATTTTGATGTGCTGGTCGGCGCAAACAAAGTTTTTTGGGGCGTAACCGAATCTGTCCACTTGGTGAATATCATCAACCAAATTGACCTTGTCGAAGATCCTGACCAAGAAGATTATCTGGGGCAACCTATGCTGCAATTAGCGACACAGCAAGACTGGGGGCGCATAACCGCCTATATGATGCCCTATTTCCGCGAACGTAATTTACAAGGTACAGAAGGCCGCCTGCGTGCGCGTCTCCCTTACGACACCGACAAAGCGACGTATGAAAGCGGCGCGGAAGAATGGCATCCTGATTTAGCGCTGCGTTACAGTCACTTCATTGGTGATTTTGATATCGGCCTATCTTATTTCCACGGTACGGGGCGAGAGCCGACATTCAACATCACGTCCGAAGGCAAATTGCGCCCGCATTATTCACTGATCAACCAAGGCGGCGTTGATTTCCAATACACAACAGGCGCATGGCTTTGGAAGTTAGAAAGCATCATTCGTGAAGGCCAAGGCAAGACCTTTGGCGCGGCTGTTGGTGGTTTTGAATATAGCTTCTACCAGATTTTTGAAAGCGATATGGATTTAGGCGTCTTGCTTGAATATCAATATGACGGCCGCGATGATGATGCGCCTGTGACCATAGCCAATAATGACTTTTTTGCAGGGGCACGCCTTGCCTTTAACGATGTCGATGACACCGAAATTCTCGCAGGCTTTACGTTTGATCAAGAAAATCAAGATAGCTTCATCAGCGTTGAGGGCGAACGCCGCCTTGGCGATGATTATTCCGTTGAACTGCGTGCACGCTTTATCACAGGCGCTGATGAAGGTGAAGACCTTTATGAGTTTGCCCGTGATGATTATGTTCAGCTGCGTTTAGCACGTTATTTCTAAACCGTTATTTTTATGTTATAAACTTGCATGTGCGCATAGAAGCTATAATATAACTTCTGTATCGAATGCCTGTCCAAACGGAGCTTTTTCAGATGAAAAAAACACATATCGCTATAATCCTGATTGCCGTTATTTTTAGTATCCTCAGCTTTGCTGTTATTGATACATTCCGCAGCAGTGATAAGACGCAAACGCATAAAAATGCCGCTGCGGAGAAAGTCGCCGTAAAGGAAAAATCCTTTAACGCCGAAAGCTTTGTTTTATCAAATGGGATGCATGTTGTGTTGATTGAAAATCACCGTGCGCCGATTGTCTCCCACATGGTTTGGTATAATGTCGGCGCGGCCGATGAAGATTGGGGTAATTCGGGCATCGCGCATTTCTTTGAACATTTGATGTTTAAAGGCACGCAAAATATGGCGCCGGGTGAATATTCCAAAACCGTGCGCGCGCTTGGCGGCGAAGATAACGCCTTCACAAGCCAAGATTTCACAGCCTATTACGTGAATATTGCACGTGACCATCTGCCAAAAATCATGCAGATGGAAGCCGACCGTATGATTAATTTGAACATCCCTGAAGATCATTTCGAATCTGAAAAGAATGTGATTTTAGAAGAACGCGCCCAGCGCACAGACACAAACCCAACCGCACGTCTGATGGAAAGCCTGCGCGCGACTTTATATCCTAACCATGCCTATGGCGTTCCCGTCATTGGCTGGCGTGATGAAATTGCCGCGCTCACCTATAACGAGGTTATGGATTTCTATAAAAAATGGTATGCACCCAATTACGCGACTCTGGTTATTTCAGGCGCAATTACCCGCGCGGAACTCGAACCACTCGCCGAAGAAATCTATGGCAGCTTACCAGCGCAGCCAACCGCATATAGCCCTGAATATGATGCACCGATTTTACCAGGGCAGAAAACCATCCGCTATGAAGATGCGCAGGTGAAACAGCCACAATTCATTCGCCTCTGCCGCATGCCGAGTTATAATACGGATAAAGACGCTGCCCTCGCGCTTGAGATTGCTGCAAATATCCTTGATGGTGGATCAGCCACACGTCTTTACCAAGCTTTGGTTAGCGAAGCGCGCCTTGCGAGCAATGCAGGCTTAAGCTATTCAGGCTTTAGTGAGAAAGAAAGCACCGCGAGCATTTCTATCACGCCGCGTGCAGGCATTCCGATCGAGAATGTCATCACCGCTTTTGATGCCGTCTTGATGGATTATAAATATAAAGCGCCAAGCGATGAAGAAATCCAAGAAGCAAAAGACCGTATGGTCAACGAAGCAATTTATGCGCGCGATAGCCTGCAAACACCTGCCTATATATTTGGGCAAGCGCTGAACACAGGGTTAAACATCGATGATATCGAATATTGGACCTATGACATTGAAACCACCAGTAACGATGCCGTGCGTCAGGCGATTGACTATTTTCTTGATAGCGCACGCTGCGTTGATGGTCATTTACTGCCCGAAGGTGGTGATCCCGCAAAAACTATAGCACCGCCTATGCCGACAGATGCAGAAGGAGCAGATCATGAATAAATCTCTTTTACGTTCCGCGATATTGACCGTTTCCGCCCTTTCGGCGCTTGGCCTTGGTTTTGCGCGTGATGCAGCAGCACGTTCGCCATTGCCTGAAGCAGAACACGCGACGCCTGCCGCGCAAAAACGTTTCATCCCGATTGAAACCTTAAAAACAAAATCGGGCATTGATGTTTGGTTTGTTGAAGACCAATCTTTGCCTGTTTTGTCCATGCAGTTCTTTTTTGAAAATGTCGGCGCAGCCTATGATGGCGCAGATAAACAAGGCCTTGCCCGTTTGGTGTCCAACACATTAGACGAAGGCGCAGGCGCATATGACAGCAAAGCCTTCCAAAAGGCATTGGCTGACAACTCAATCAGCTTATCGTTTTCATCTGGCCGTGATGATTTTTCAGGGCAGCTTAAAACCCTAACGCGTTACCAAGACAAAGCCTTTGAGCTCTTGAAAGCCGCGCTTAACGAACCGCGCTTTGATGACGAAGCGATCACACGTATGCGTGAGGCCAATATCTCCCGCATTAAGTCTTCGCTGAGTAATCCGGGCTGGCTTGCTGCGCGTATTTTTAATGACCAATTCTATGGCGCGCATCCTTATGCCCTGAATAGCGGCGGGACGATTTCAACGCTCAATGCGCTTACGGCTGATGACCTGCGCAGCTATGTTGCCCGCAGCTTGACACGCGACCGCCTGCATATTGCCGTCACAGGCGCGATTAACAAAGACGATCTATTAAAAGCGATTGATTATATCTTTGGCGCACTGCCAGAAAAATCCGCTGATGCACCGAGCAAAGTTGAAAATTTCTCATGGCCAAATGATGCGAAGTCTATTCTCTTCCCAATTGACGGTTTACCGCAAAGCCAGATTACTTTAGCTTTGCCGTCCGTTCGCATTGATGACCCGCGTTATTACACTATGAAGTTAATGACCACCATTTTGGGCGGCAGCGGTTTTGGATCGCGCTTAATGGCAGAGATTCGTGAAAAGCATGGCTTAACCTACGGCATTTACAGCTATACCAGCGAAAGCGAAGCCGCCGAGATGATGCAGATTTCAGCGTCATCACAAAATGCGACAGTGGCTGAACTGCTGAGCCGCACGATTGATGAATTAAAGCGCCTTGCCGACACGCCCGTCAGTGAAGAAGAGCTTCAATCGCATCGTGATTACCTAATTGGGTCTATGCCATTAACTTTAACATCGACCGATAAAATCACATCATTGATGCAGCAACTACAAATGCAAAACCTGCCGTCTGATTATCTTGACCACCGCGCGGCGCATTTAAGCGAAGTTAGCGCAGAGGACATCCAGAATCTCGCACGTGAAGTTTTGGATACTAATAAGATTATTGCGGTCATTGCGGGCGGCGTTAGCGCTGATGACCTGCCTAGTGAGCGCACAGGGCTAAGTCCGTTTACTGTGGTCACAGATTTACCAAATGTCGAATAACGAGTTTTCACCCATGGATTTAGAACATAGCCCCGCTTGGGGCGCGCTGAAAAACTTACAGGACAGCCATAAACACACCACGTTGATGGAGCAGTTTGACCTTGACCCAAAACGTGTTGAGCGTTTTACGCTGCGTTTTGATGGCCTCTATTTTGATTACAGCAAAACCGCCATGAGCGACAGCATCCGCTCGGCCCTATTATCCCTTGCGGATCAACAGGATTTAGACGGGCAAAAACGCGCTTTATTTTCAGGTGCACATATTAACAACAGCGAAGACCGCGCCGTTTTACACATGGCGCTGCGTGCCCCACATACAGCGGCCTATCATGTCGATGGGCAGAATGTTAGCGATGCTATCCATGATACATTAAACCAGATGCGCAGCTTCTGCCGTGATATTCATGACGGCGTTTGGCGCGGCCATAATGGCAAAGCAATTAACACCATCGTTCATATCGGGATTGGCGGCTCAGACCTTGGCCCTTATATGGTTTGTGATGCCTTGAAGGATTTTGCTCTAAGCAATATGAACGTGCATTTTGTATCGAATGTCGATGGCGCGGCGCTTAGCCAATGCTTGGCCAAAATTAACCCTGATGAAAGCTTATTTCTGATCGCATCGAAAAGCTTCACCACCGAAGAAACCCTTAAAAATGCTGAAAGTGCCAAAAACTGGTTTTTAAATAAAACAGGCGCAGCGCATAGCGCGATTGCCAAACATTTCGCGGCGATGACCGTTAATATTGATGCGGCGACCACCTTCGGCATTGCACCAGAAAATATCTTTGGCTTTGGTGATTATGTGGGCGGGCGCTTTAGCCTGTGGTCATCGATTGGTCTGCCAATCGCGCTTTATTTGGGCTTTGATAAATTTGAAGATCTACTACGCGGCGCGCATGCGATGGATCAACATTTCCTGCATGCTGCCCCTCATGAAAATTTACCAACTATGTTGGCGCTAATTGGTATATGGCATCGTAATTTTTGTGGTTATGAATCCCTTGCGATTTTGCCTTATGCGCAAAATTTAAATGCCCTGCCGGCCTATTTGCAGCAAATGGATATGGAATCAAACGGTAAAACCGTTGACCGTCATGGGCGCAGCCTGCCTTACCCCACGGGGCCGATCATATTTGGCGCAAGCGGTACGAATGGACAGCATGCCTTTTATCAATTAATCCATCAAAGCCAGACCATTATTCCTTGTGAATTCATTGCCTTTAAAACGGCGTTATCACCGCTGAAAGATCATCATGACGCCTTACTTAGCCATGTATTAGCACAGTCGCGCGCCTTGATGATTGGCCGCGCCGCAGAAGCAAATGCGCCTGAGAAATATTTTTCAGGCAACCGCCCATCGACAACATTAATTGCTGAGGCCTTGACCCCATATCATTTAGGGCAGATCTTGGCGCTTTATGAGCATAAGATCTTTGTGCAAGGGGCAATTTGGGGGCTAAATAGCTTTGATCAGCCGGGGGTCGAACTTGGTAAAATTTTGGCAAAAGAGATTGCTGGTGCATTGCCCGCAATAAAAAATGGGGCATCAACAATAACAAGCTTTGATCCATCGACCCAAAATATGTTAGATTACTTATACAAAGACTGATTTAAGGTATAATTTTCGTGAAGTTCATCAAGGGAGATAAGGTATAAATATGACGGATGCTGATGCGGCATTACGCCCCCTATCTCAAAGCGAACTTGATAAAATTATCAAAGACCATGGCATGTATAGCGAAGGCTCTGTTGGCGGCGCGCGTGCTGTCTTGACCAATCGCAACCTATCCAATTTGGACTTCCGTAGCGCCAATTTATCTGGCGCAGACTTTTCGCATTCAAGCTTTAATCAAGCGCAAATGGAAGGCGGAAATTTTAGTAATGCCGTATTCTTTGGTTGTGACCTACGCAATGCTAATCTACAAAAAGCCAATCTAAACCGTGCCGATTTTCGTGGCGCGCAATTAATTGGCGCAGATTTACGCGGCGCGGATTTAAACAAGGCCGATTTACGCCAAGGGCAAATCATGACCTTCAGTAAATCCAAAAGTAATGGCGCCGATAAAAATTCAGGCAAGACATTGTTTATCGGCGCACATATGTCGGAAGCCAATTTGAAAGGTATTCGTGCCACAGATGCGGATTTTACGGATGCCGATTTATCTGCTGTTTTGCTGCAAGATGCAGATCTGAAAAATGCTAAATTTGTAGGTGCGAATTTATCGAATAGCGACCTAAGCGGCGCGATTTTGACCAAGGCCAATATGGACGGCGCCATTATTGCGGGCACAACCTTCGCCAATAATGAGCGCGGCGGCCTGAACCTACAAAACACCGTTACGGATGATCCTATAAATGCAGTGATCACCCATTCAGCGAAAGATTTAAAAGACCTGCTGCTATCCCATGTTAAATGGATTGAAACCGCAGGCAAAGACGGCGTACAGCTAAACCTAAACGGCCTCGATTTACGTAGCCTGATGACGCTCCATACAATACCGCTGACCGCTTGTAGCGCGCAGGAATCTGTGTTTATCGGCATGAATATGCGCGGTATGCATTTACAAAGTGCCCATTTGGAAAATTCCGATTTTCGTGATTGTAAATTTGATAAAACCGATATGCGTGGTTCGCATTTTAAAGGTAGTAATTTCATGCGCGCGACGTTTAAAAGCATTAAGGCCTGCCCACTCATCGTCGGCAAAGGGCAAATCGCCACAGATATGCGCAACTGTAATTTCAAATATGCCAATTTTGAAGAAGCAGACCTTCGCCATGTTGATTTCAGCGGCGCGGATTTGAGCTATGCCAATTTTAATGGCGCGAATTTAACTGGCGCAAAATTCGACAATGCGATCATGACCGATATTCTGCATAAAGATGCACAGATTGATGACGATTCCCTCGCGCTGTTCATCTAATTTATCCCCGCGCTTTTACCCTTCAAAAAACGATATTATCTGACATCAGCGCCTATACAGGCTATGTGTAGTCTATGCGCATACGATATTTACCAGAAACATTGATCAACCAGATCGCCGCAGGCGAAGTTCTGGAACGTCCTGCTGCGGCTGTTAAGGAATTGGTTGAGAACGCGATTGATGCGCGCTCCACCCGCATTGATGTTGAAATCCGTGATGGCGGGAAAAGCTATATCTGCGTTGCCGATGACGGCCACGGTATGAGTGATGAAGAATTGATGGCCGCGCTCGACCGTCATGCGACATCAAAGCTACCAGGCAATGACCTATTGAATGTTGATCATCTTGGTTTTCGCGGCGAGGCGTTACCGTCTATAGCCGCCGTCAGCCGCCTAAAAGTCACCACAAAAGACGCCGCGAGCGGTCAAGCGTGGAGCATTCAAGTTGAAGGCGGCCGCAAAGGTGATGTACAGCCTGCATCCCATCCGCAAGGCACTAAAATTGAAGTCCGCGATTTATTCTTCGCGACGCCTGCCCGCCTTAAATTTATGAAGAGCGAGCGCGCTGAATATAGCGCCGTTAAAGATATTCTTTTCCGCCTATCCATGGCATGGCCTGAAATTGCCTTCACCCTGACGCATAACGGCAAAAAAGTTTTAAACCTCTATGCCGGCGTTGACGAAGACTTATTCGCCCAAAGTAAAAGCCGTATGGAAGATTTACTCGGCCGTGAATTTATTGATAACGCCTTGCCGCTTGAGGCCGAGCGCGAGAATATCCGTATTTATGGTTTTGCGGGTCTGCCGACCATGAATAAAGCCACATCACAATGGCAATATTTATTCGTGAATGGCCGCCCTGTACGCGACAAATTAATTATTGGCGCGGTGCGCGGTGGCTATATTGATGTTTTGGCGCGTGACCGCCACCCTATGGTCGCGATATTTGTTGATGTCCCGCCAGAAGATGTCGATGTTAACGTACACCCTGCTAAAGCCGAAGTCCGTTTTAAAGACCCGAATCTTGTGCGCGGTTTAATGGTCAGCGCCATCCGCAAAGCCCTGCATGAAGGCGGCCACCAAACGGCAAGCACAGTGTCTTTAGCGGCGCTGCGTGACCTTGAAAAACAAAAGGCGATGTTGATTGAACAAGTCCATGCCGCGAATAGTAATGCAACTGCCCTCGCCCAAAATAGCGCGCAGCCTTTAAGCAGTAACCCACTTATCCCGCGCGGCTTTTATAGCCCCGCTACGCAAGGCGCATCGCCATCAATGCACATGCCACAACAAAGCGGATTTGCTGATTACGCAAGCGCGCAGAGCAGTTATCAATCCTCATTATTGCAGGACGCCCCATCGGCGCGCGCAGAGCATCATGACCATCATGCCGCGCAAGTTGAAGCCGAACAGAGCGCGGAGCATTTTCCACTCGGCGCAGCGCGTACGCAGCTCCACGAAAATTATATCATCGCGCAAAATGGTGATGGCCTCGTGATTATTGACCAGCATGCCGCACATGAACGCTTGGTTTATGAACGCTTTAAAGCGCAAATTGCCGAAGGCGGCATTGAAACGCAAGGCCTGCTCACCCCTGAAATTATCGAGATGGATGAAGGCGATATTGACCGCCTGATGCCCTTTGCCGATGAACTCAAAAAACTCGGCCTTGATATTGAACCTTTTGGCGCAGGTGCCATTGCCGTCCGCAGTATTCCTGCCCTACTGAAACGCGTTAATATTGAAAAACTTATCCAAGACCTTGCCGATGAAGTCATTGAATATGGCAGCCCGCAGAAGTTAGAAGAAAAAGTTAATCACGTGCTTTCGACTATGGCTTGCCACGGTTCTGTGCGCTCTGGCCGCCGCCTCAGCGTCCATGAAATGAACCATCTACTCCGCGAAATGGAAGCCACGCCATCAAGCGGCCAATGCAACCACGGCCGCCCGACTTATATCAAACTCTCCCTAAACGACATCGAACGCCTATTTGGTCGCCATTAAATATTTGACATATTGCGTATATTGTCATAATATTCCCCGACTTTTTAAGAGGGGGGTATAATGTCTAATCAACTTTATAAAAATAAAGCCGCGCGCATATATCAAAACGCGAACGCTAAACTGAATGCCTTCATAGAACGCGCCGCTAATGACATTAGTGAAGATGCCCCTGCACATGCCCTAGCGGTCAGAGACGATATTGAAGCCCTCTTCAATAGCTGGGCAGATACCACAAAACCACAGCACCATAGCAGCGCAGATGGCGCAGAAATGCTCGTTCTGCCATATAGCGACCTTAAATTTGATAACAAAAACCGCGATAAAAAACAGAATGCACGCTACCGCACATCTAGCGTGCGTTTATTTATGACCACACCTTTACAACAGCTTTCTATGTATAGAGTGAATTTCATCAATAGCGGTAAAGTCGCCTTAGACAATGTGATGGATTATTATATTGAGGCCTTGAATAGCGGCGAAGATTTCCCGACCATGCCGCGTTTTGGCAAGCGTATTTTTGATTATAATCACCTTGAAGTCAAAAATATGTTCGCATATCGTCCTGATCGATACCAAGGTAAAATTGGCCCGAGCGCTTATATCCTCTCCCAGTTAAAAACCATCGCGAATAAATATGGCACAGCCTTATCAATCACACGACATGACGTAAATGATTTAATGCAAGACGTTGAAAATATGTGGCTGAACGCCGCATCATATGATGCGATGAGTATGCTCAATCGTGATGCTTTTCATGCTATATTACGCAATAGTGAGCCAAGCTATCGTGATTATCAATGGGCCATGGCTGGCGCGAATGCAGCGGCCATTGACCGCCGCATTGGGGCGTTCCAAACATATCCGGGATTAACGCCTATTTTCTCGCAAAAATATGTCGGCGAATGGGATTACAATGCACTTCGTCGCAGTAAAGATGTTAGCGAAGATACAAAATATAAAACTCAACAAGCCCTTAACCAAATGATCGATGATGGTGCATCTGTGCCCATTGCTCTCAAAACCATATTTGCCGCCGAAGCCATCAATATACCTAAAAAATATTTAGCACCTTACCATGGGGCGAATGATCAATATTTTGGTAAAGACGGTCTAAAATTACTGACCGAAAATTTGGAGGTTTTACCTAGCTTTAACCGCGATGAATATCCGACATATCCCGACGCATGGGTCAAATTTGATGCCCGCTGTAAACATCTTAAATATAAAGAAGATCAAACCAAGCTGCCTTTTAACACATTGTTGAAACATGAGCGCACAGCCCCCAAAGCAGAGATTGAGTGGGAACAAGTCGGCGACTTTGTCAAAGCCTTAAGACGCAGCATTATTTTGCCCGCCATCGTGCAAATTGCCAAACAGTCCTATAACTTATCAGAAGATGTACTCAGCTTAGCGAGCAAGATTAGCTATGATAAGACTTTGATGCGGAGCTTTATGCAAGCCTTCACCGTGCCGCAAGTCGTGAATGGCAGTAAAAACTGGCATGACCGCCTCGCAACTATTAATGCGCGCCTTAAATCGATTGCCGTTCAAAGCAGCTTATCGTGGCCCGCTCTATGCGAAAGTTTTGACACCCCGCAGGGCGTCAACATTAGACCGCTTACCACAAAAGTAGAACTTCAGGAAGAAGGCGACAAAATGGACCATTGCGTCGGTGGCTATGCAAGTAATTGCATTTTGGATGGCACTCATATTTTCCAT
>JASBUS010000039.1 GCA_030147745.1 Alphaproteobacteria bacterium | reverse complement strand
GGTGCCGGATAACGTCCGGCGGCCCCGGGCAACCGGGGTCAGGGAAAGTGCCACAGAGAGCAGACCGCCAAGGCTTCGGCCCGGCGAAAGGTGAAAGGGTGCGGTAAGAGCGCACCGCGGCGCTGGTAACAGCGTTGGCAGGGTAAACCTCACCGGAAGCAAAACCAAATAGGAATGCATTATGGCGCGTTTCCACGCCGCGTTCGGGTTGGTTGCTTGAGCGTTATAGCAATATACCGCCTAGATGAATGGTCATACAGCTGTGCAAACAGTGGACAGAACCCGGCTTACAGGCCATCTGATATTTCTTTTTTTGGAGGCACGCATGTCAGACACATATTCATTTAATTTGCTTTTTGCTTTTAAACATGCGGCTTTTTATGTTGTTGAATTACAGCGTTTAGATTTACCCGCGGATGCGCCAAAGGGTGATATTTATCATTGGCTGCATGTTGACTTAGGCACGGCGCTTGTCACGCCGCTCGGTTTTCGTGAAATGTCGGCAAATGCGCGGGTATTTGATGACACCTCCTTGACGTTCACGTCGGATACAGCCTGTTTTACCGATGTAGGGGCAACGGCCTATGACATGATGCCAATAGCCGGTGCAGACGTGCCTGCTACGGTAAGACAGCTTGTTGCTGATTTTATTCCAAAACTTAAATCTAAATAATCTATTGTAATTAAATAATAATATTTGATTATTTTTAACGTTCACCCCAACTGTGTTACCATAATTTTCATTGGTTATCGTTGCTTTGGGGGAAGTGTTATGGCCACAGATTTAAAAAATCAGTTCTTACGCAATATTTTTATTCCAGCGAGTTTAGTCACGAGCTTAGCCGCGCCGATGGCCGCAGAGGCGAATACGGCAGATATCCAAGATGATGCAAAGCCATCCGTGCATCATTATCTCGATTTTAATATTCTCTCTGTGCATGACCCATTTAAGCGTGAAATGACAACATATTGGGAAGATGGCAAAGAGAAACCCTTTAATGAAAAGAATTGGGGCTTAGGTTATACGCAATTGCGTGATGTGACCGAAGCGTTCGGCGGGACATTCCGCTTAGGCGGCACGGCAGGTTATTATAAAAGCTCCTATGAGAAAGACAGCTTCTATATCGGCGGCGTGGCGGAGCAAGCTTATCGCCTTGGCTCTAAATGGGAGGTCGCCGCAGGTGTTATGGCTGGCGGCATTACGGGGTATAAACATTTGATGGGTTACGATGTGACGCCTGCAGGGCAGTTCTTCATCCGCGGCGAATATGATCAGACGGTGTCTGTCAAACTGGGCTTTATTCCCGAGCTTGCAATTGAGGAAAAGCAAAACCCTGCGCTGGTGACATTGCAGGCAAGCTATAAGTTTTAGGCGTTAAAAAAAGCCCCGTTGAAGGGGCTTTTTATTTAATCTTTTAAATCTGACCACATATCTTTGACTTTACTGAAAAAGCCTTCGGATTCTGGGCTGTTAGATGAGCTGCCTTTTTGTGGACCTTCATCTTCGAATTGTTTGAGCAATTGGATTTGCTTTTTCGATAGATTGACAGGTGTTTCAACCGAAATCTCAACAAGCATATCGCCTTTTGCGCCACTTTTTAGCACCGGCATACCTTTGCCTTTAAGACGGAATTGCTGGTTGCTTTGTGTACCCGCGGGGATTTTCAAATTCGCAGATTTACCATCAATCGTCGGCACATCAATTTCACCGCCAAGGGCTGCTGTCGTGAAGGCAATCGGCACGCGGCAATATAGATTGCTATCTTCACGGCGGAAGAAAGCGTGTTTCTTGATGCCAATCAGAATGTATAAATCACCTGCAGGGCCGCCGCGTACGCCCGCTTCACCTTCGCCTGTAATACGGATACGGCGTCCATCATCAATCCCTTGTGGGATGTTGACTTTAAGCTTTTTGCTGCCTTTGAGGCGACCTTCACCGCCACATTTGCGGCAAGGGTTGCGAATGATTTGGCCTTGGCCGTTACAGGTTGGGCAAGTGCGTTCAATGGTAAAGAAGCCTTGCTGTGCACGCACGCGGCCATGACCGCCACAAGTGCTACAGCCTTCAGTGCCTGAGCCATCTGCCGCGCCGCTGCCGTTACAGCCATCACAGCTTTCGACTGTTGGCACACGAATATTGGCTTCTTTACCGCTATAGGCGTCTTCAAGGGTGATGTCCATTGAGAATTGAACATCTGCGCCGCGCATTGCGGATGTGCGTGAACGGCCTGCGCCGCCGCCGCCCATAAAGTCGCCGAACATTTCTTCGAAAATATCGCCGAAACCACCTGCACCAAAGCCGCCGAAGCCGCCAGGGCCACCAGCACCAGCGCCGCCACCTTGCTGGAAGGCGCGTTCACCGAACTGGTCATACATTTGTTTTTTCTTAGGGTCTTTTAGAATATCGTAAGCATGCGAAATTTCTTTGAACTTCGCCTCGGCTTCTGGATTGTCTTTATTCTGGTCTGGGTGGTATTTAAGCGCGAGTTTACGATATGATTTTTTGATCGTATCGGCATCGGCGCCACGTTCAACGCCCAGAATTTCATATAGATCTTGTTCCGCCATGGGAAATACTCACTCTTGATGAAGATTTAGAAAAACGCTTTGGCCGATTATGCTGCGGCCAAAGCGTAAAACATTTAAGACTTATTTCTTGTCTTCATCATCGACAGTGAAGTCAGCGTCAAGCACATCATCATCCGCTGCTGCGCTGCCGCTATCTTGCGGTGCGCTTTCGTTTGATGCGTCTTCAGCTGCGCCTTCTTGTTGCGAGCGGTAAAGGGCTTCACCGATTTTCATTGAAGCTTGTTGTAGCGCTTCAGTCTTGGCTGTAATTTCGGCAATATCGTCGCCATCCAATACAGCTTTCAAGTCTTTAATTGCTGCTTCGGCTGCATCGCGATCTGCATCGCTGACTTTGCCGCCAAGCTCTTCAAGTGATTTTTCGGTTGCATGGATAAGGCCTTCAGCGCCATTGCGTTTTTCAACGGCTTCGCGCTTAGCTTTATCTTTCTCTGCATTGCTTTCTGCGTCTTTGACCATTTGTTCAATGTCATTGTCAGATAGACCGCCAGAAGCTTGAATGCGGATTTGCTGCTCTTTATTGGTCGCTTTATCTTTTGCAGATACCTGTACGATACCGTTGGCGTCGATGTCGAATGTAACTTCAACTTGTGGAACGCCGCGTGGTGCCGGTGGGATACCAACCAAGTCAAATTGACCAAGCATTTTGTTGTCTGCAGCCATTTCACGTTCACCTTGGAATACGCGAATAGTCACAGCGCTTTGGTTGTCTTCCGCTGTTGAGAAAGTTTGAGACTTTTTCGTTGGGATTGTCGTGTTACGGTCGATCAAGCGTGTGAATACGCCGCCTAATGTTTCGATACCCAATGAAAGTGGGGTAACGTCCAAGAGAAGAACGTCTTTCACGTCGCCTTGTAACACGCCGCCCTGAATTGCTGCACCATTGGCAACAACTTCGTCAGGGTTCACGCCTTTATGTGGCTCTTTACCAAAGAAGTCTTTTACAGTTTCAAGAACTTTAGGCATACGAGTCATACCACCAACCATGACGACTTCGTCAATGTCAGATGCTTTGTAACCCGCGTCTTTAAGTGCTGCTTTCACAGGCTCGATTGAACGTTTGATCAAATCATCAACCAAAGATTCAAGCTTCGCACGTGTTAGTTTGATGTTCAGGTGTTTCGGGCCTGAAGCATCCGCAGTAATGAACGGCAAGTTCACTTCTGTTTGCTGTGCACTCGACAATTCGATTTTGGCTTTTTCAGCCGCTTCTTTCAAACGTTGAAGCGCCAAATTGTCTTTCTTAAGGTCAATGCCTTGTTCTTTTTTGAATTCTTCTGCCAAGAAATCAATGATGCGAAGGTCAAAGTCTTCACCACCAAGGAATGTATCACCGTTGGTTGATTTAACTTCGAAAACGCCATCGCCGATTTCAAGGATGGAAATATCGAATGTACCACCACCAAGGTCATATACCGCGATAACGCCGCTTTGTTCTTTATCAAGACCATAAGCAAGTGCCGCAGCTGTCGGCTCGTTGATGATACGTAATACGTCTAGACCAGCAATGCGGCCTGCGTCTTTTGTTGCTTGACGCTGTGCATCGTTGAAATATGCAGGGACGGTAATAACGGCTTCTTTAACATCCGCGCCAAGGAAGCTTTCGGCAGTTTCTTTCATTTTGCCGAGCACCATCGCCGCAATTTGCGCTGGGGCGTATTTTTCACCGTCAACTTCGACCCATGCATCGCCATTTTCGCCTTCGACGATATGGAACGGTGCTTTGTCTTTCATGTCTTGAACGGCAGCATCGTCAAAACGACGGCCAATCAAGCGTTTTACAGCGTATAATGTGTTTTCTGGATTTGTGACCGCCTGACGTTTAGCTGGCTGGCCGACGAGTTTTTCACCGTCCTTGGTGAATGCAACCATTGAAGGCGTTGTACGTGTACCTTCAGAGTTTTCTAGGACGCGTGGATCTTTACCATCCATTACCGCGACACAAGAGTTAGTTGTACCAAGGTCAATACCAATGACTTTGCTCATTTTAAATACCTTTCTGTTAGTGGCAAATACTTAGATGGCCCAATATGGCACCATCACCGATTCCCGATTTACTGTTTGAGAACAATATACTCGTGTAGAGCTATAATAGTCATCAGACTAGTAAATGCAATATACAAGCCATAAAAAAATGCCAAAAAAAGTGGACATTTTAGTCGCTCTATTTATTTTTATTACGGCGTTAAATCTTGCGCAGCTCTTTGGCGTAGGTTTCACTCGATATAACGTGTTCTAAAATCAAATATAACGACTATTTTTCATCGCTTACTCTTTCCTACGCAGCAGGAATATTTTTGGATTAATAATTTGTTAATTTTCTCTTGATTATTACCTGTATTTTATGTAAATTAAGTTACTTAAAGAACAGGGGAAAGCTAATAAAATTACAATGCGACCATTAAAACCACAGAAAATTTATGTAGATGAAAAGGCGCGCCGCCGTGATCAACAGGGTGGTGGGCAAGAGCCTGAACGTGGGCTTTGGGGCATGTTTAATGATTTGGCCTCAGAAAAAAGTCAAAATTACCGCCGCAAAATATTTGACCGCGCGGCTGCTTTGGAAATGAAAATCGAAGATGGTTTGCCGCATATTCAAGATGCGGGGCTATGTGCGGAATGGTCAAAAATTTTGGATGATGTTAAAGAAGCACGTACATCCTTCAAGGTTAGTATGTCGGAAAATGCGCTATCAGATTGCATGAAAGCCCGTCAATTGAATAAAACACTTGAAAAACTCGAGAAAAAATGCCCATTTTAGGGAAATCAAATATAACTAAAGCCTTCTATATAAGGGCCAAACAAGCAGGGACGCGTAAATGAATTATGATCTAATTGATAAAATCATTGCAAAATATCCGATGAATCTTGTGCAGGAAGATGGTTCTACGGTGACCTTTACGACATTGCCGAGTTACGATGATATTGCAGCTTTGTGCAAAAATAACCCGCAGGTCATTGTTGATGCGGATGATGTAACGTCATTTGATGTCGGCCAAAATACTTTATTGACGAGCTTTGCTGCTTATATTGAACATTTAACGGATAAAGGCGTGTTAAGCCCGCGTTTGAGTGCCGTTCTGGATGACCTTGCTGAGAGTATCGAGTCTTATTATACGGCGGACACACAAAGTTTCCTTGAAAATGCGATTGATCATGTTGGTGAAGAGCCTTTTGCGCTCGCGACGCTTTATAATGACTTGGTACAAAAAGGCCGCCCATTTTTTACAGAAGATCCTGAAAGCACCGCGGCAGAGATTTATGCCGATATGATTGAGCAGATGCAGGATAGTTACACGTTTTTAGAGCAAGATGCGGGTGCGGAAGAGCTAGAATATGACCCTGATGAAGAAGAAAGCTTTGGCGATTTATTACAAATCGCTCATGACAATATGGAAGAGAATACGCCTGTTGTGAATCTAGAGCTAGCGGGGGGCGATGTTATTGCGCTGCCGCTGAATGAAGAGGGTTTGAAATTGGGCGTTGAAATGTTCCCAGTCATTCCATGTGATCTTGCTGAATTAATGGAATTTTTTGACCCTAAAGCGGGTGAGCCAATTGGCACAGGTTTGTTACCGTATCTGATTGCGGAACAAATGCAAAAGAATGCACATAATGAAGCCTTTGTTGACGAGCTTGAGGCGGCGAATAATTTTGTTAGTGACTTATATGCCCAGCAAATCTTTGAAATGGTCTATGAATTCTACGAAAATGCATCGATTAATGAAGCGCTTGAGGCGCGCGCGACCCTTATGGAGTGGATTGAATATTTGATGCAAGAGCAACCTGAGGATATTCCTGAGGCTGAAGTTTTCGTGCTTGCCAATATTCATGGTGAATTACATGAACAAATTGAATCAGAAGAAATGGCACATGAGGCGTCTAAGGTTATGGCGGCAAAAGAACAGCGCCATGATAAAAGCGTATTTCTGGGTGCGCAGCCACTTAGCGGCCCATATTTGCATTAAGGGAGTAAAGCCATGAGCGATGAGAATGAGGATCTATTGAAAAAAGCGAAGGCGTTTATTCAAGGGGCGGATAAAGGTTGCCGAAAATGTAAGAATTTCGGCAGCTCGGCTTGTCCAAGTTTTAATGATGCGGTCGAAAAGCAGGGTGTTGATGCGGATGCCTTGTCAGACGAGATCAAAAAAGACCAAAAAGGCCAGACGCTTATTCCGTGTAAAAACGTACCGTCTAAGCCTTAATTTTGCGTCTAAATAAATTTCACTTTAAGCAGTTTCGCTTTTTGTAACTGTGCCAAAGCCACAGGTGATGCGTATTTGGTCTCATTCTTGCGCTTATCAAGATGCAGGGTGTAAATATCCTGTTCCCCCATTAAATTGATTAATTCACGCGCTGACGGAATATGTGAGAGATAAACATAGTCGGGCGAAACACATTGCCCGTGTTTATGTGCACCCATCATCAGGCGGTTAAGCGGCGGGATCGTGTAGTTATATTTATCTTCCAATTTTGCGGCGGGCGCTGGGGTTTCTTCGTTACGGATACCGCGGGAACGATGTGCTGAGAATGAAATGCTGAAAATATGGTCATGCTTATCACGTGATAAAGCGACGACAAAAGGTTCATCTTCACCGTATATCTTTTTAGCTTTTTCAATTTCTTGCTTAAAGATTTTTGTCGACGTCTTTAGGCCAATTTCATTAATCAGCGGCGGGTTATCGCTCTTTGGGCGATAGCCAGATTTTGGCAATTGTATCGGCTGTATGATTTTATCTTTACGGATAACTTCGAAAATTGCGATGCCTGCACGTTCGACAATTTTTAAGGACATATTCTCAAAATCATGCCCGCGGCGCGCGGCGAAGTCTTTCTTAAAGCCTTTATGGTCGATATAGACGGCTTTGATGCCCGCCTCAACAATATTTTTCGCGCAGTTGGGGCAGAAGGGGTCGGTCACGCAGATGGATGCATCTTTCGTTAGCGGCGCGGCAATGATGCAGGCGGTTTCGGCATGGATCGTGCCGCTACTATCGGCAATACGTGCATCTGTGCCAAAAGCTTTTTCGATTTTTTCTGGCCAATGATTGGTGCGGGCGATGATGTAATCATCACCATTTTGGTCGCGGCCAAATAGCGCCGCAGCAACCTTACTGGTTGGGTGCGGAGAGGACAAAACAATATCGACCGCGCGTTCCATGGCGGCGATAGGAAGCAAGTCATCATGTATTGATGTCATTGACTATTACATCCTGTTGGTGAACGGGATGAGATTATAACGCGCTAAGCAGGTTTTTCAAGTCGTCTTTTTGCGCTGGGCGTGATGCCGTCTGTGCAAGGATATAACCCGCACATAGATGACCAATACGCGCGGCTTCTTTGGCTGGCATATTGCGCTGAAGGTAACCATAAAGGAAACCGCCGGCAAAGTTATCGCCTGCGCCGTTATCATTGACGATGCGCTCAGGCTCACGTTCAATTGGGCAATGGGTGATGCTGCCATTTTCAAGAATATATGCGCCATTCGCACTATCGGTAATGACGCTACATTTTTTATTCATCGCCTGCAAAGCTGCCAGTGCAGCCTCAAGGTTGTCGGTCTTGGTCATGGCAAGAGCTTCAAGACGATTGGCTATAAGGATATCTGTACGGTTTAGCAAATCCATCACAGCGGTGTTTTTCTCTTCAACAACATTCGCGTCACATGGATTGAAAATAAGCAATTTGCCTTGGGCTTTCGCTTGGTCAGCGGCCGCTTTATACATTGGGTAGCCTTGCGGCGAATAAAGGGAGAAGCCTTCGATATACAAGGCGTCATTCTCGGCAATCATATCAATATGCGCGTGTTCAGGCTGCGCTGTTGCAGACGCGCCATGGAATGACATGAAGCTGCGCTGGCAATCTGGCGTGACAAGAATAAAGATTTTCCCTGTTTCATCGCCGCTGCGAATAATCATATTACTGGTATCAACATTATAAAGGGCAATGCTGTCCATAAAGAATGTGCCGTCTTGGTCATCACCAATAAAACCACTGAAAGACGATTCGCCGCCAAGTGCTGCGATACAAACCATAGTGTTCGCGGCGCTGCCGCCTGCGCTATAGCTGACATCAACGCCAAGGGCTTTGATCAAATCCAAATATTTTGGAACTTCACTGATATGGGATTCATAACAAAGGCCTTTCTTGATCTCATGTGTGTCAAGAAAGTCATCCCCTATATTTGCAGTCACGTCGATGACGGCATTTCCAAGTGCAAGAATTTTCATGCTGTTTATAGTCTATTCGAATCGTTTAGGCCGAAAACTTAGTTTTTTGGTGGCTCAACGAATTCTTTTCGCTTCCGTCTGTTTCTAATCCAATCGGCACTATTATCTTCACAGACCGGAGAGTCAATCTTTAATGACATTTGATACAGTTTACCGATGTTATTTTGTAGCAAATCGCCAGGGTGACGACCAAGTGCTAAACAAGGGTGTAGGTCAGCTGGCGCATTTGCTGTTTGACCTGAATTGTTGTTTGCATCCGCGAATTTAGTGCTTAGGCTTTCACGAATTTTGCGAGCTGCTGCGCTTGCGCGTTCCATTTTGCTGCCCCAGCTTGGCTTGAAGGACTTTGTGTTGTCCTGAATATATTTTGCTAAGCTTTCTGTTGAGGCATCAAGAATTTCTTTTTGTTGCTCTGGTGTAAGCGCGCGGCCATCGGCTGGGTAAATATAATGTGCTTCAAATTCCATTTCGCGGTCAGAATATTTTTTGCTTGTGCGCAATTCAACATCTGCGAATTGGTTGCTGTCGATTGTACATTCATAACCAACATAAGCATTATGTTCTGCAACATAATGCGCACCGTAGAACATAACGCGGCGTGTCATACAAATGGCTTCTGCGCAAAGTTCTGTGTTCGGGTCGTTGTTGATTTGATCAAGTGTATCTTTGAATTTCGGGTCTAAGGCATGGCCTTTTTCACGAAGGATTGTGCCTGCGTAATCGTCATTTTTTAGGAAGACTTCAAATTCACCGCGTTCGCTGTTCTCGCTTTGTGACAATAAAGTTTTGATTGAAACTTCTGGGTCACCGTAAATTTGCGAAGCGCCAAATTTTGACATGGCGTTATTTGCTTTGAAACGACGGGCTGCTTGGTTTTCACGGTCAGCGCGTAGTTGTACGATATTTGGGTGGAAGGCAAGGCGGACACGCATCTGGTGGCCTGCTTTTTGAATGCCATTCGCGTCAGTAATGTTGCCGTCTTCGTCTTTGGTGACGCTATCAACTTGAATGCTGGTTAAGTAGTAACCATTTTCTTCAACTGATTTTTCGACCACAAAAAAGCCGTCTTGACTCGAGTCGTGACGGCTATTGGTAGAAAATAAATTCTGAATCTCTTTTTGAATCTCGCTGACTGATTTTGGGGAGCAGAACTTGATCTCGTTCTCGTAATCATCTGGGAGGGAATAGCAAGCATGCGCCGATTTTTGGAACGCAGCCTTGAAGGCATCTTTAGGCATCGTCGTGCCGTTTAAGCTTTGTGCTATGTCATATAGCTTTTCGAGAATAGTGCTCATATTTCTCCTACCAAAATACTCATTAGTTAGACTGCAACGAAATATATTGGAATTATTTAATATACAGATTCTAAACTGGAGTCAAGTATAATATTATGAAAATTGAATATATTTTTCACTTAATTGTTTATTATTATAAAACAGTCAGTTAAATAAATCATAATTTCCGTAATATATCAGCAACTTAGCGAGATACGCGTATTTATTAGCTTTTCGGCTTTGGCGAAAAAAGATTCTTATCAACAAAATCTTGTCGATTGTGATCATCGGCAAAAATTTTCGCTAATTTCTCGTAGCCTGTACCGATATACGCCATGGCTTCGTGCATCGAAACTTGTTCCATTAATGCATATTTACCATCGAGGCGTTTCACATCGGCTTTATCGGCAGCGCGTTTGAAATATTCAGGCAGGCGTGAACGGTTGCGGTGATAATATTGATCAACCGCACGGTTAGCACGCTCCATCTTGCTGCCTGGGCTGCGTGATAGGCCTGGAATATTTTCGCTGACATGATTCTCAAAGTTTTTGAGTGAGAGTTCTAAAATCTCATGCTGCTGCTCTGGTGACAATTGCGTATCACGGCAAGATGGGAAAACGCAGATCGCTTCGAATTCTTGTTCTAAATCATGCCCGCGGACATATGTAGAATTTGGTGAGCAGAATTTATTACGGTCAAGTGTACATTCATAAAGCACATAGGCATCATGTTCCTGTACATAATGTGCAACGAAATAAGCAATGCGGCGTGTCATACAGACGGCCATAACGCCCAAGGCGACTTCTTTGTCTTTACGGACGTCTTTCAAAAGATTGTAGAGGTCTTCTGGCAATTCTTTTTTCATCTGGGTGATATACATGCCGAGAATATCTGGTGAACCGCCAACTTTAGATTCATATTCATTACGATAAACCGAATCGTCATCAGACCATAATGTTTTGATACTAAATTCAGGTGGGCCAAAACATGTTGCAGGGCTCAAACGCTGAATTGGGTTTTTAGACAATTGATCAGGGCTGTTATATTGACGGATCTGTTCAAAAAGCTGTTCTTCACGAGAGGCCAAGGAAATCGCCATACGTAAGCGCGCTTGGTAACCTTCATTGGTGATTTGCATGGTCGGTACGGGCGCGCCAGTTTTTGGGTCACGTTTAAATGTATCAACCGCAAAGCTTGTCAGGTCGTAATTATTTTCTTCGATCGTATGCGGAATATAAACAAAGTGATCATTTTGTTTATCATGCGCGGAGGTGTTGGCGTAGCAGTTGAAGATTTTTTTCAACTGGCCTTGTGTCGTCTTAATGCGTGTCTTCCAGAGCATTTTGATTTCAGGCTCTAGCGTCGCATCAATCGGATAATAGACTAAATTCTCCCGTTCGAACGCGTCCAGTAAAGGTGCACCAGACTTGTTCGCCGCTATAGCGGCCAGTGTTTGAATGACTTTACTCATGCCATCCTCGCTGTTGTTTTTGATTAAGCGCATATAAGCAAAAAATAATGATTACGTCAATATAATTTTATGTTTAATGCTTGGGCTGTGGAAGAATCCCTAGATATTCACGGCGCGCGTTTAATTAAATCTCGTCAAGCAGGGGGAAACGCGCTAAAACTATCAGCAGCATATATATTA
Source organism: Alphaproteobacteria bacterium (assembly GCA_030147745.1). Lineage (GTDB taxonomy): Bacteria > Pseudomonadota > Alphaproteobacteria > Micavibrionales > Micavibrionaceae > UBA2705. The sequence continues at coordinate 10,272 of JASBUS010000039.1, read as the reverse complement.
ACTAAAGAATCAAAGGGATTAATAATTATGGCTGATAAAGAATTTGACATGATCGTCATTGGTGCGGGGCCGGGTGGCTATGTTTGCGCAATTCGTGCGGCACAGCTCGGGATGAAAGTCGCCTGTGTTGAAAAACGCGATACATTGGGCGGCACATGTTTGAATGTTGGCTGTATTCCTTCAAAGGCGCTTTTATCGGCGACTGAAAAATACGAAGCAGCGATGCATGAATTCGCTGATATGGGCATTCAGGCGAGCGGCGTCAAAATTGATTTGAAAAAAATGATGGCGTTTAAAGATAGCGTCGTTGGTGATAACACCAAAGGTATCGAATTCCTGTTCAAGAAAAACAAAGTCACATGGCTAAAAGGCGCAGGTAAAGTTACTGCGGCCAATAGCGTTGATGTTGGCGGTGAAGTTTATAAAGCGAAACATATTGTCATCGCGACGGGTTCAGATGTCATCGGCCTACCGGGTATTGAGATTGATGAAAAGCAGATTGTTTCCTCAACTGGCGCGCTTGATTTGCCAAAAATACCAAAGAAAATGGTTGTGATTGGTGGCGGCGTTATCGGGCTAGAGCTTGGCGCAGTATGGCGCCGCTTAGGTGCGGAAGTCGAAGTGATCGAATTCTTGGATGGTATTTTGCCAGGCATGGATGGTGAAATTCGCAAAGAAGCGCTGAAAATCTTTAAGAAGCAAGGCATGACCTTCCGTCTTTCTAGCAAAGTCGTTGAAGCGAAAAAAGGTAAAGACGGCGTAACGCTTTCAGTAGAGCCTGCGGCAGGCGGCAAAGCGGAACAAGTGAAGGCTGATGTTGTTCTGATGTGTGTTGGCCGTAAAGCTTATACAGATGGCCTAGGCCTTAAAGAGGTTGGCGTTGCGTTGGATGAGCGCGGCCGCGTGAAGACAGACAAACATTTCCAAACAAATGTAAAAGGCATTTACGCGATTGGTGATGTGATTGCGGGCCCAATGCTTGCGCATAAAGCAGAAGATGAAGGCGTGATTTTGGCGGAAATGATCGATGGTCAAAAGCCGCATATTGATTACAACCTTATTCCGGGCGTTGTATATACCCATCCTGAAATTGCTTCAGTTGGTAAAACGGAAGAGCAGTTGAAAGAAGAGGGCATTCCTTACAAAGCGGGTAAATTCCCATTCATGGCGAATGGTCGCGCGCGCGCTATGGGCAGCACAGACGGTTTTGTTAAAATCCTTGCGCATAAAGACACAGACCGTGTTTTGGGTGCGCATATCATTGGCCCAGAAGCAGGAACATTGATTGGTGAGATTGTTTTGGGTATGGAGTTTGGCAGTTCAGCGGAAGATATTGCGCGTACATGCCACGCCCACCCAACTTTGGAAGAAGTCATTAAAGAAGCTGCCTTGGCAGTTGATGGCCGTCCACTGCATATCTAATTGATATAAGTTTTGAGAAGCGCTGCGCCTTATTGGTTGCAGCGCTTTTATTTTAAGACAATATATTTGACATAATTCAATTTTGGTGTAATATAGATGCTCGTTTAAAATTGGAGGGGACGATGTCAGCATTTACAAGAAAATTGGTGTGGGACTTTTCGAATGCGTTATCTTCGGATGAAGCGCGCGTAGCGCAAGATAACTGTATAGATCAAAAAATCGATTTTTTTAACCGTGTGGAAACGATGTGGCAGCAAGGTAATTCTGAATGCGCCGTGATTTGGGAGCGTGTGGAGGCCACGGACTATTTCACTTATTGCCATGTTGATGTCAAAAATATCATGAATTTATTCAAGCTTTTTGGACCTGAATGGCGTGAATCAAAGGCGCCATCAGATGATCCTGATGTGGCGGTGCTGAATCAGTTTAAATATCCGAATATTTGTTATCTTGCACGTACGGCGGAAAGCTTCATGAAGTCTTATGATGCATTGTCGTCGCTTCAACAATCGGCACTTGATTACGTGATTGAACCTTATGCAGATGTAATCCTCGATTTTATTAGATGTGGTGCGTATAAGGCCGATAAAAAGGCGAATGACCTGTTGGATCAGCTCGCACCTTAGTCGTATTGGCAGTAATTGCTTATAAAAAAAGCCCGCAATGTGCGGGCTTTCGTATTTTTGATCTCGTTAGATATTAACCAACGATTTGATCTTCAGTAAAGAATTGTGCGATTTCGATTTTCGCGTTCTCTAGTGAGTCTGAACCGTGTACAGAGTTTTCACCGATTGAAAGTGCGTATAATTTACGTACTGTGCCATCAGCTGCTTCTGCTGGGTTTGTTGCACCCATCACTTCGCGGTGTTTCGCAACTGCGTTTTCACCTTCAAGAACCTGTACAACAACTGGCTCTGATGTCATGAATTCAACAAGTTCGCCATAGAATGGGCGCTCTGCGTGGACTTCATAGAATTTCTGTGCTTGTGCTTCAGACATTTTGATGCGGCGCTGTGCAACGATACGAAGGCCGTTATCTTCAAAAACTTTGTTAATTGCGCCAGTCAAGTTGCGCTTTGTTGCGTCTGGTTTAATGATCGAAAATGTTCTTTCAATTGCCATAGTCTTTAACTCTCATCTAATGGGTGAATGGTTTATGACGGATGTATAGCCATGGTAGGGGCGAATTTCAAGTAAAATCTGGTTTATATTTTTTGTGAAACACACAATTGTATTGACATAATAATTGGTTGCCTTTATAGCTAATATCTACCATGAGGAGGATGTCATGTTTTTATTACATGCAGATGAGAAATTTTATACATCGCGATGCGAGAAAATCAGCGATGAAGGCGGATGCACGATTTCAAGACATTCAGCGTCAAGTGCACTTTCTAAACCTATTGCGCGCCTTCATGGTAATGAAACGGTATTGTCTGATGGTTTTAATGAACATAGCGTTATTTTGCCTGATGGCTGCCGCGTGCGCATTACAAAAGACGGCACAATTCATGTGACCGAAGCAAATGGCGTGCCACGTAAGGTGCGTTATGGCGCAGATGCGGCGAAAAATATCATTAAGTAGGGGCACTGGAATGTTTGTTTTAAATAGCCATGAACATATTGCGCAGGCACAGATTTGTGAAATTTTGTGTGATGGTTTCGGTGGGTATTCGCCGCGCAGCCGTTCAAAATCGCCGAAAAAAGCGGTTACCGATGGCAATAAAACAGAACTTCGTGATGGCTTTAATACCCATAGCGTGAAGCTGCCGAATGGCCGCGTGATCGAAATTTCTGAAGATGGCCAGATTGTTACGACCGAGAGTGATGGTCAAAAACGTAAATTGCGCCATAAAGATAAAATTGAACAAAATGTGATTAAGTAAGGTGTCGCGATGAATATTCTTGATTATAACGATGTTCAACACAATATGCTAAAATGCGATGAATGGGATGGTGGTGGCTTTGATTACTATGGTCCACGCGCAGCGATACCTAAATACGTCAAAACAATAGATAATCAAACCACATTATCCGAAGGCTTTAATGTACACAGCGTAACAATGCCAAATGGCTGTACAATCACCGTTCATGAAGATGGTTCAATCACCAAAACCGAAGCCAATGGTCAGCCACAACGTATCCGCCCCAAAGACCGCGTACAAAGCGCATTGGTGAAGTAGTGCCTGATTGAGAGACGTTTCTTCTTTTTGGGTTTTCTTAAAGTCTTACTTGTTTTTGTTTTTGTAATAGCTCATAAAATAGACAACAGATTTGTTGAATAGTTGATGTGGGTATTACATGCAAGATACAGTACTGGTTACAGGTGCAGCAGGCTTTATTGGTTTTCATACAACCAAAGCGCTCTTGAAACAGGGCTATCAGGTTATTGGTATAGATAATCTGAATGCATATTATGACGTGAACCTTAAAAAAGCTAGGCTTGCGCAGTTGGAAGGGCAAGATGGCTTCGTATTCTCACAGTTAGATATTGGTGACTTAAACGGCCTTGTGGCTTTGAATGCTGAATATGGTCCATTTAAAAAGATTATTCATCTCGCGGCTCAGGCAGGGGTGCGTTATTCCCTTGAAAATCCACAAGCTTATATTCACAGCAATATTCTTGGCCATTTGAATATTCTTGAACTCGCGCGCCATATTGATGGTTTTGAGCATTTAGTTTATGCATCATCGTCGTCTGTTTATGGCGGAAATACGCATTTGCCATACTCAGTTAAGCAAAGCGTTGATATGCCTGTATCGTTATATGCGGCGACTAAACGCAGTGATGAGCTGATGAGCCATACATATGCGCATCTTTATGGCATTGCGCAGACGGGGCTACGTTTCTTCACAGTTTATGGGCCATGGGGACGCCCTGATATGGCGTATTATCTCTTTGCTGATGCAATTACCCGCGGCGAGGTAATAAAGATTTATAATCACGGCGATATGAAACGCGATTTTACTTATATTGATGATATTGTTGACGGCATTACAAAGGCGCTTACATCCCCGCCACAGCAAGATCAGCTGCATCGTGTGCTCAATCTAGGCAATCACAAAAGTGAGAATCTGATGGCTTTTGTTGCGTGCTTAGAAGATGCACTGGGGCAAAAGGCAGAAAAAGAGTTGTTGCCGATGCAGCCGGGTGATGTGCATGAAACTTATGCGGATATTAGTGAAACGACCGCAGCGATAGGCTATAAACCACAAACCACAATACAGCAAGGCTTGCCGCAATTTGTGGCGTGGTATAAGGACTATTATAAAATTTAATCCTAATTACTTCTTGATGATTGATCGCAAATAGCGCCCATAGCTATTTTTGTCGCTATAACTTGCTGCAAGCTTGTCGAGCTGTTCTGCATTTATGAAGCCTTGCATATATGCGATTTCTTCTGGGCAGGCGATTTTAAGGCCCTGACGTTTTTCAACGATACGAACGAATTCACCCGCTTCGAGCAAGGATTCATGGGTGCCAGTATCAATCCATGCATAACCGCGACCAAGGCGCTCAACATGCAAATTGCCCTGTTCCATGTAGTGGCGATTAACGTCGGTAATTTCAAGCTCACCGCGTGCCGATGGTTTAAGGGATTTTGCAATATCGATGACATTATTATCATAGAAATAGAGGCCAGTGACCGCCCAGTTTGACTTCGGCTTTGTCGGCTTTTCTTCAATGGATACAGCCATGTTATTCTGATCAAGCTCAACGACACCAAAACGCTCTGGATCTGCGACTTGGTAACCGAAGACGGTCGCACCTTCTTCACGTCTGATTGCATTCTTGATATAGCTTCCGAACATGTTGCCGTAGAATATATTGTCACCAAGAATAAAGGCACAATTGTCATTGCCTAGGAAGCTTTCACCCAGTGTGAAGGCTTGTGGAAGGCCGTCAGGAGAATCTTGTATAATATACTCGAAATTTATCCCCCATTGTGAACCATCGCCAAGCAGGCGTTTAAACTGGTCCATATCATTTGGCGTTGAAATGATTAGAATTTCTTTTATGCCGCCAAGCATCAATGTACTAATCGGGTAGTAAATCATTGGTTTATCGTAGATAGGCAGCATTTGTTTGCTTACAGCCAATGTCGCTGGGTGAAGGCGCGTACCTGCGCCGCCTGCCATGATTATGCCTTTGTAATTCTTGCTCATTTTCAATCCTGTTTATATATTAAGCAGATTTTTTACCGCGGCGCTCTAGATATGCGCCAGATGCAATATTTTCACACCAGTCGATATTGTCTAAATACCACTGGACGGTCTTCTTAAGGCCCGTTTCGAATGTTTCTGTCGGCTGCCAGCCAAGTTCATTTTTTATTTTTGTCGCGTCAATGGCATAGCGCAAATCGTGACCCGGGCGGTCTTCGACAAAAGTGATCAAATCGGCATATGATGTGCCATCTTGACGAGGGCGAAGTTGATCCATCAAGGCGCAGATTGTATGGGCGACATCTAAATTCTTTTGTTCGCTATTGCCGCCAATATTATAGCTTTCGCCAATTTGACCTTCAGTTAGGACTTTATACAAGGCGCGTGCATGGTCATCGACAAACAGCCAGTCGCGAATATTTTGGCCATTACCGTAAATTGGGATAGGGCGGCTATTTAAGGCATTTAGAATAATGACGGGAATGAGTTTTTCAGGGAATTGGAATGGACCATAATTATTGGAACAATTCGATGTTACGCATGGTAAGCCATAAGTTTCCTGCCACGCACGAACAAGATGGTCTGAAGAGGCCTTGCTTGCTGAATACGGTGAGTTCGGTGCATATGGCGTTGTTTCGACAAATAAACCTTCCGCGCCGAGTGTGCCATAGACTTCATCTGTCGAAATGTGATGAAAACGGAATGCAGCCTTTTTTGTTTCATCAAGCGTGCGCCAGTGTTTTAAACTAGCTTGCAGCATATTATAAGTGCCGAAGATATTGGTTTCTAAAAAGACAGATGGGCCATCAATTGAGCGGTCAACATGAGATTCTGCCGCTAAATGCATGACGCAGTCAGGTTTATGTGCGCTGAAGGCTTGATCAAGCTGCGCCGCATTACGGATATCCGCATGCACAAATTTATAACGCGGGGAATTTGAAATGGACTCTAGTGTAGTCAGATCAGCGGCATAGGTGAGCGCATCTAGGTTTACCACTTTATGATCTGTGTGTTCGATGATATAGCGACAAACTGCAGAACCAATAAAGCCTGCGCCGCCTGTGATGAGTATTTTCATAGCTGATTCCACATCTGGTTTATTACGTCGGCTAGCGGTGTTGTTGCTTGCCAGCCTAAAACATCTTTGCTCTTTGTACAGTCTAGAACATTATAGTCAACATCTGTTTCAACTGCATCAATGTAATTGATATTTATTTTTTGGTGAATTGTTTCTTCTACTAAGGCGATTAAGTCGTTTATGGATAGACCCTGACCACTGCCAATATTCAGAATGTTATTATGTGGTGTTAATGGCGCGCAGGCACGTGTTATCGCATCGGCCAAGTCTTGTACGGCGAAGTAGTCTCGGATGGTTTGCCCTTTGTTCTGAATATTTACAATATCATTCGTGCGGGCTGCTTGTAGTATAGCGTTCAAAATGCCGCGGCCTTTATGCCATGGACCAATTGGGTTGGCGACACGTAAAATCGTATATGTATCGCCGCTCATGGCACAGTGCTGAATCAGTGCGTTTTCTATGTCTAATTTGGTTTGTCCATAAGGGCTAAGGGGGATGCAAGGCGCTGTTTCTTTTAGCGGGGTGCGGTTTGAGCTTTCGCCATACACGGTGCCGCCAGAAGATAAATAAATAATATGACGATTTTTCTGATCAAGTGCATTTAAAGCAGAAAAGAAGTTTTGATAAGGCTGATAATTTTCAGATCGTTCTTGATCAGGTTGATCGGCAAATGTACGTGCGCCAGATGCGCTAACGGTAAGGATGATGTGTTGACTCTCACCGAGCGCTTCAATGCGTGGGTTGTCTTTAAAATTCGCGTTTACCAATGTGAGGCGCTCATCTGCGGATAGTGGAAAGTCTGTAAAGTCACGCGCGAATAAGGTCAGCTGATGCATGCTTCGCGTCATCAAATCATGGGCGCAATGTCGCCCAATAAAGCCATTTGCACCCCAGATGGCAATCATTTCACCTGTTCCTTATTTCGTCTTTTGGCGAGAAGTTTTTTCGCATAGTTTCGGCATGGCTCTTCAATAAGCTTGTATGAAATATAAGAACCTATAATGACTACTGCGAGGTAGAAGAGCTCCAATAAGCTGCCGTAAAGCAGGTTTGTTCCATAAAGTTTTGTGTCACCTTCAGTAATGGTGATGTTTAGGCCAAATTTGCTTTCTAATACGCGGGTGCCGAGTTCAAAGAACTTACCCGATATGAATAAGTGGATCATATAGATTGAGTAAGACAATGTGCCGATGAAAACAAAGAGTTTTGCTTTAAGAAATTTTGAAATTGCACCAGATTCATTCGCAAAAAGAAGTATTAACGCCGCAAATATAATGGGCGCTGCAAATGATGCACCATCAAACGAGAATTTTGCGATATATATGCAGACCAAAACTAAGCCAATTAATTCGAGGGCACTGCTTTTAAGATAATGACTTAATTTACGTTCGATAATAGGGGCATAAGTTTTGTAGACCATCCAAGTTAACGCGCCAAAGCCGAAGCCATATACGCAACGTAAAAAGCCGTAATCTAATTTAGCGTAGAGCTCCCCATAGAGGAAATAGAGCGCAAGCGCAGATAATGTCGATATCATACCAATAAAGAGGGCTTGGAATTTTTTGATATATACGATGATTAGGGCGAAGAGTATATAGGTGTAAAATTCGACACTGATGCTCCAGCTTGGGCCGTTAAGCGCTAATGTGTCAGTTACGCCCAGTGAGTGAATGAGCAAGAACATTGATGCAATTGCCCATGGTGTTTCGCCTGGGGCACTAAATGGTGGGTATAAGGCCGTTTGTCCGAAATTGATGAAAAGTTGAACGACATCCACCGCGATAAATGCGAGTAGGACCATGAAGTGCAGCGGGTAAAGGCGTGCCCAACGTAACCAAATAAAGTCACGAATTTTTGTGCCTTGGACGAGTTTGTCTTGATAATTGGCAAAAATGATAAAGCCACTAAGCACAAAAAAGAAATCAACGTAAGGAGAGCCTCGGTCTAGCCAGCTTGAACCGTAAATAATGCTGTTGGCATTGAAATGTGATAACGCCACAATACAGGCACAAATACCGCGAAATGAGTCGAGTGTCTCAAAATATTTTTTCATTTTTAGTTACTTCGATTAATTTAGTGAACGTGCAGATTAGCTTCTAACTATATCAATGACAAGAGATATTGGATCTATCGGCTTTGGCTTAGAAAATTAGTTGCTTTTTCAGCATGGTTTTGGGATAAAGGCTGACGTAATTAGCAGAGAGGAAATAAGATGTGCGCCGCGATAAATAAACGAGTGAGCTCATTGGCCCAAAATGTTTCAGTTTTAGCACCTTTAATGAAGGGGCATTTGTCGTCTTTATCTTATATCTTAAAAACCAGAGGTCAGCCTGATGTAAAACAGCGCGTGTCTTATAATGGTATTGAGTTTGATTTTCGCAGAAGCGATCTGCCCGCGATTAAAGAGATTCTTTATGCGGGTGAGTATGACTTTTTGTCTGATATTATAACGAGCAAAGATGCGCCATATGTCTATGACTTGGGTGCGCATATTGGTTTGTTTGCAATTCGTGTTTTAGCGCTAAACCCATCGGCGAAGATTTTGTCTTTAGAGGCAAGCCCACGAAATTATGATGTTATTGCGCGTAATGTTGAAATAAATAAAAACACATATCCAAACTGGGTGTTGAAGCATGCTGCGGCTTGGAAGAATAACGATGTTATTAAATTCCAAGGTGCCTTAGAAAGCACGATGAGCCATCGGGTAGATTCTGAAGGTAGCGTTGAAGTCCCTGGCATTACCTTTAAACAGTTGCTCGAAATGCATTCGAAGGATCAGCCGATTGATATCATGAAGATAGATATTGAAGGCGCAGAAGAGGCGTTTTTATGTGATGGTGATGTGGATTTATCAAATGTACAAAACTTGATCATTGAAATTCACCCGAATTATTGTGATGGCGGCCGTGTGCGCGCTTTGCTTGAAAAGCATTTCACAACGATTACTGAAAAACATGATTCAGCTTTATCTAAGCCATTATTGCTTTGTCAAAAATAACCCAGGATACTGGTGATGCATGCGACTTTACTGCAGCTAAAGCAAAAGCTGCACGGAAAAGAAGAATTAATTAAAAACTGCATTTATATGCTGGGTTTTCGTGGGTTTCAGGTTCTTGCAGCCTTGGCCACGTATTACTTCGTTGTGCGTGCGCTCAGTAAAGAATCCTTTGGCGAATATCAATATGTTTTAAGTATCATCAGCATTATCTCGATTATCAGTCTAAAAGACATGAATAACGCTGTCATGCAGTCGGTCGCACGCGGTTTTCTTGGCACTTATCGTAAGTCTATATCACTCTCATTGCTGTGTAATTTTGCGGGCGCGATTGTCTTGCTAGGTTTTGCAGGGTGGCATTATTTTGCTCAGCATCAAGAGCTTGCTTTAGCTTTTTTAATTTCAGCGGTGCTCTTTCCTTCTGTGCATGGCCTTTTACAGTGGCATAGTATTCAAATTGGTAAAGAGAATTTTTTTACCAATGTCATGCATAAAAGTGGTGAAACATTTTTAATGTATATGCTGATTATTGCCGGTGTTTTGATCATGCCTGGGACATTAATCATCCCGCTGCTATTTACGCTGTTAATTCCTGCGATTCATAATACAGTTA
>JASBUS010000029.1 GCA_030147745.1 Alphaproteobacteria bacterium | reverse complement strand
GCTATGTGCCTACTGATTATTATGGCGCTACCGTGTCTCATGCTTGCTGAAGAACGTTTATTTCAGCATCGCTATACGGAAACGATTTATGCGCCAATTCCGCCTGAGTTTCATAAATTGACGCAGCGTCTTGCGCGCTGGAATCATGATGCGGAGGCAGAGCTAACAAAGCTCGAAGAATCAACGCATCCGAAAGTTGTTTCTTGGCTCAAAGCGGTAAAGGCGCTTGATCATCATGAAGGCCTTGCGCTGATCACGGCGATTAACAGCTTAACTAATGAAGCTGTGGCCTATGTTGATGATTACCAACATTATCATAAAGATTATTGGGCGCCGCCCTATGAAACTTTGGTTGAAGGCGGTGATTGTGAAGATATTGCTTTGCTAAAGGCCGTGGCGCTGCATATTCATGGTTGGGATGTTAAGGAACGCGCCCATATTCTTATTGGTATGATTGACTTTAAGGGGAAGCCGACTGCACATGCGGTGCTAGAGGTTGATCGCGGTGATGGCGTGCATCATGTCATGCGGAGTATCAATAATAGCGTGCCAACATTTGATGAGATGGACAAAATCATGCAGCCCATTTATATGATGAGCTCAAAAAATTTGGTCGTCTTTAAGGAAGACGGCGCACATCATGCTTATAACATATTTAATGCCGATGACTTAAATTTTTCAACGGCTGCAGGCGCAGAAAAACTGGGTGATCAATAGACATTTATGATGGCTGTGCGTTGATGATTTCGCCGTTTAATGTGCAGCTTGGCAGCGCAAGTTCAACAAATTTCGGGACAATATCTTCTGGCGGCGGCACTTCGCTTGGCTCGCGCCCTGGGAAGGCTTCTTGCCACATGGCGGTGCGTGTTTGGCCTGGGTTGATGATATTGACGTTAATACTCGTCTTCTCATTCTCCGCAGCATAGATGGACGCAAGCTGTTCAAGCGCGGCTTTACTTACCGAATATGCGCCCCAATATGCGCGGCCTTTTTGTGCTGCGCCTGACGTCACGAAAATCACGCGGCCCGCATCAGAGTTTTTAAGCAATGGATCAAGCGTGCGGATTAATTGGTAATTTGATGTCAAATTTGTATCAATCACGCGCTGGAATTCTTTGAACTTACCATGCGCCAATGGCCCCATCGTGCTAAGCATGCCAGCATTCGCAACCCAAATATCAAGGCGGTCGGTCTTGCTCGCAATCGCAGGGCCTAAGGCCTCCATTTCCTTGAAATTGGTTATGTCACTGGCAATCAAAACGACTTCGCGCTCAGGGAAGGCGGCTTTAATCTCATCATGGATTTCTTCAAGCCCACCGACAGTACGCGCAAGCAGGAATAAATCAGCCCCTTGTTCAGCAAGGGCATAGGCAAGGGCGCGGCCTATACCACGCGATGCGCCAGTGATTAGGGCTTTGCGGCCAAGTAAAGGCTGATCAGAATTACTCATTTAGGTTGCCTCCCTCGCGGGCAATAAGGGCGTCAAGTTTATCGCGTGCGGTATCTTCATAACCGCCGTCTTTCTCAAGCGCTTTTGGTTCAGTTGATTTCAATACATCAATTTCTTTTAATTTCTCGCGCGTAAATTCGGCGAGGTCTGTTTCACCGTCTTTATTTTGTGGCGCAGGTAAAAACTTCTCTGGCAATACGGCTTTAACGCCAGCGGCAGACCATTCGACATAAACATGGCTAACGGCTTTGCCAAAATACTCTTCACGCTTGTCGTTGCTCATCATCAAATAGAGCGGCAAATAGAGGAAGCCGAGCACCAAGACAGCGCGGGCCAAGCCGAAGAAAACGCCTAGCGTGCGGTCAATTGGACCCATGCCTGTGTCTTTAAGCTTCTTGCTGAGGAAATAGCTAACAATCGAAAGGGCGATGACCACAGTAATGAAAATGCCGCCATATGAAATGGCCTTAACCAAAAACTCATTAGGAATTGGCCCGATCAGGTTTTCGGCTTTCTCGCTACTAACGCCGAGCATTGAGGCAACAGCAGGGGACAATACGCCGCCAAATAATAGCGCGGCAAAAGCGCCGCCAATTAGGCCTGCAATGGTCAAAACTTCACGGACAAAGCCGCGTAGAAAAGCGATGCCGACGGAGAAAAGTAAAACCAGCCCGACAATGATATCAAGCCCCAAGGACAGGTTGAGATTGTCGAGAGATAGTGTGCTTAGATCCATAATACTACTTAATTCTTATTCGTGTTTTTTATATCATTTGGTTATAGCATAGCTGCCGCAGGGCACAAGTTTTATGATGCCAATCTTTCTGTGTGATCAGCAAAAAACAGCATGATATCACCAGTGCTGCTCAGCTCGCGGCGCTTAATTGCCAAATCAGGCGCTTGTTTATTCTTCTTCAAGGCACGCGGGCAAAGGGCTTGTTTAAAGCCAAGCTTCGCGGCTTCTTTTAGGCGTAAGTCTGGCTGCGAGACTTGGCGAATTTCACCAGATAGGCCAATTTCACCAAAGATGATTAAGTCTTCTGGCAATGGGCGCTGCATCTGCGCGCTGATTAAGGCGGCAGCGACCGCTGCATCTGCCGCAGGTTCTGAAATACGAATGCCGCCTGCAACGTTCAAAAAGACATCGCAGCCTGAAAACTGAATACCGCAGCGTGTTTCAATCACGGCTAGCACCATTGCTAAACGGTTTTGATCCCAGCCAATAACGGCGCGGCGCGGTGATGGCAAGGCGGATGGTGCGACCAAAGCCTGCACTTCAACCAAAACAGGGCGGGAGCCTTCTAAACCCGCAAGTACGGCGCTGCCCGGTACATTTTCCTGACGCTGTGAAAGGAATATTTCAGATGGGTTGGTCACTTCGACCAAGCCTTCATGTGCCATTTCAAAGACGCCAATTTCATCCGTTGCGCCAAAGCGGTTTTTCACCGTGCGCAAAATACGGAAAGGATGACCGCGGTCGCCCTCAAAATAAAGCACGGTATCGACCATATGTTCCAAAACGCGTGGACCTGCAATTTGCCCGTCTTTAGTGACATGGCCAACTATCAATAAACAAATGCCGCGGCGTTTGGCCACGCGGATAAGTTCCTGCGCCGATGTGCGCACTTGTGTCACTGTGCCGGGTGCACTGTCGACGCTATCGACATACATGGTTTGGATCGAATCGATAACGACCAAGTCATATATCTCGGCGTCAGATTCCAATGTCGCGATAATATCACGGACGTTATTGGCGCTAGCAAGGTCTACGCTCGCCCCTGTAACGCCAAGACGTGACGCACGAAGGCGGACTTGATCAACGGCTTCTTCGCCTGAAAAATACGCGCATCTTTTGCCGCTATTGGCAAGGGCGCAGACAATTTGCAATAACAAGGTCGATTTACCAATACCGGGATCACCGCCAATTAACAGCGCACTACCTGGAACAAGGCCGCCGCCCGTGACGCGGTCAAATTCCGCCATTTTACTAATATGGCGGGTGATTTTTTCGTGATTTTCGCCTTCTAATTTATAAAGCGGTATGGCGCGACCTTTTGCAGCGCCCATGCCTTTCGGCACAGCAGCTTCGACCACTTCTTCAGTAATGGTATTCCACTCAAGACAGCCATCGCATTTGCCCGACCATTTACGATGGACGGTGCCGCAGCTTTGACAAATATAATTACGTTGTGATTTCGCCATGACAATCAAAATAAAGGGCGTATGATGCGCCGTCAATATAAGCCGAACGAATTAATGGAGTTCTTCCAGTTTTATCAACCATTCGACCGATGTGATCGCCTCAAAAAGCGGCACGTTTAGAATGATCTGCTTGCTTTTCTGTGGGCTATGGTCACGGCCAAAATAGATGCTGTCTTCAATATGGGCGCCGCCGCCAGACCAGTAAAAACGGAAACCTGTCCCGCCCGGTAGGCTAAGCAAGATTTCATTTTTGTCGCGGGTCAGTGATGCGCGCACGGTTGGGTGAAGGTGGAAACGTATGGTTGCCAAGCCTTCGGGCGCAGTGCCTGAAATGCTTTCAAAATGGTCTTGCCCGCAAAAGACTTTGCCGCGATTTTGTGTGCCGATTTGGCGGTAATGCTTGATCCCGCTTGTCGCGAGATAACCATCATGCGCGGCGGATATAAAATGCCCGCCATCGATGAACTCATTTTCATGATGGACATGTAAAGGTTTGCGCCCGATTGTGCCATTTTCACGAATTTCGGCGCTATCTTGGCCTTTAACTTCGGCAGTATTATGCGCGGCCGTATGACGCAGCGCATCTTTCCAAGGGCCGCTATAGGGATGTGAGCCGCAATTCACGAAAACGCGCTGCTTACCATAGCAATATTCAAAAGCCAAGGCGCTGGCGTGATAAACATCATCATGCCCACGTGCAGGTGCGCTGCCAACATCCATAGTGATCAAGCTACGTCCCATCGCGATACGTTCAAACCCGCTTTGCGGCATGGATTTTGGCATTTTCTGACGGTTGCCGGCGAGGGATAAAAGCGTGCTGAGCAGCTGTGGGTCGCCTTCTTGCGTGCCGTGGAATAAGGCCAATTGCTTGTCGTTATAACAGAAGAAACGCAAAGCATTATTCATGCGCTCAATTGAGTTTTGTAGTAGTAATGGAATTTTCTCATGCGCATTTTGCAGCGCCATACGCACATCATGCGCCGCGCAGAGCAGCGGTACAAGTGCGGCAGGGCTGCGCGAGACATGGCCGCCATCAAGTAAAATTTGATCCTTCAATCCACGGAGGAAGACGCTTAAACCTTTTTCTTTAAGGAAGCTGTATTCTTTTAAGACCAACCCTGCAATGGTCAGCGCACGACCAACGCGGATTTGCGCCATATCTTCAAGGCCGCGTGTGCTGATGTTGGATAGGCGATGGATCTGCTCGCTTAAGCTTTCAAAATATATATCTTTAAATTCATCAGCCGCACTCGCGCAGAAGAAATCATAAAAAGCGAGCCAATTGTAAACGCGCATCGCCATGACATTGGCTTCCCAATTTTCACCATGGCTTGATTTGTTTTGGGTAATCCAATGTGCGATGAGGGCGCGGCCCTTCTGACGTGCATTTTCACCGCCGAGGGTTTTAAGGTCACGCAGCCAATCAAAATTATTTAGGCGATAGATATGTTTTGCATCCAAACCATAAGGCAGCCAATTTGGCTGTGCTTGTTCCAACAAGACGCCATCTAAATCAAAACAGCCTTGTAACAATAGGCGTGCTTTATCAAGGTTACCCGGCCATGGGTCTTTGATTTCTTGGATAAGGGCGGTTGGAATATCTTTTTTCAGCAGGCGCTGTGAAAAACGAAGGCGAAGACGCTCAAGCTTATCTTTCTGGGAAAAGCCTTTGAAGTTTTGAAGTGAATCTTTATCTAGCAACGCGTCTAACATGTGTATCGTATCTGCCCTTTAGCCCCGTAATTTGTTGATATTTTCTGCGTAATGCTCAGCCCCGCCCTTAAAAACGGCGCTGCCCGCAACCAGCACATTTGCGCCCGCTGCAATTAAACCTTCTGCGTTTTCGGCGGAGACCCCACCATCGACGGATAAATCAATAGCGCGCTTCTGGTCTTTAATCATCGCCGCCAGTGTTTCAATTTTGTCATTTAGTGGGATATGACTTTGCCCGCCAAAGCCCGGATTAACCGTCATCACCAAAATCATATCAAGCAGCGGCATGACATGTTCTAAACTTTCGGCAGGTGTTGCGGGGTTCAGTGCCACGCCCGCTTTTTTACCAGCCGCGCGGATGCTTTGTAACAGGCGGTGTAGATGCGCAGTCGCTTCACCATGGACGGTAATAATATCAGAGCCCGCATCAACAAAATCATTCAGCAATTTTTCAGGAGTGTTGATCATTAAATGAACATCAAAGACTTTATCGGTATAGCGGCGTAGGTTTTTAATAACTGGCGCACCAAAGGTCAGATTCGGCACAAACTGGCCGTCCATTACATCAATATGGATGTAATCCGCACCCGCCGCATCAATCGCACGAATCTCTGTCCCCAATTCAGCGAAATTGGCAGAGAGGATTGAAGGCGCAATTTTAATATTCGGTTTGAGAGTCATCTATTTTCTATACAGGAATGGATGTGTCGACGAACGTCTGTGGATATCTTCGTTAAGCATAGCACCAAAATAAAAAGTTTTCCACAAAACATAACATTTTTTTCTATCCCCATTATTCACAGGGCTGTTTTTAATTTTACTTCACCTGACATTTAAAATTATGGTTTTGTATTTTTATGAGCACTGAGATGAAAAAAGTTTCCCCCGCGAATAGTCAGGATGATTTTCCGCCTATATCGCATGATGAGATGGCTGATTTTGCCCCTGTATATGAAGAAGAAACAGGGCAGGATAGCCATTACCGTGAATTGCCAAATAACATTGAGGCGGAGCAAGGCTTGCTCGGCGCGCTGATGGCGGATAACCGTCAGCTTGAAGGCATTAGTGATTTCTTGCGCGACCGTCATTTCTTCCTGCCAGCGCATCAGCGCATTTTTGAAGCGATTAATATCCTTGTTGAACGCGGGCAAAGTGCAACGCCTGTGACGCTCAAAGGCTATTTTGAAAAGGATGAAGAGCTTGAGCAAATTGGCGGGACGTCTTACCTCGCCAAATTGGCCGGTAGCGTTGTCTCGGTGATCAATACGCTCGATTATGCGCGTAATATCTATGAATTATTCATGAAGCGTGAATTGATTGCCTTGGGGCAAGATGTCGTCAATGAATCTTATGTGCAATCACTTGATAGTGACGTGAACAACACCATTGAACGCACAGAAAAACGCCTGTTTGAATTGGCGGAACAGGGTGAAGCCAAAGGTGGTTTCCAGACCTTGCGCGAATCGGTCATGACCGCCTTGCAAATTGCGGAGAAAGCCTATCAGACTGAAGGCCATGTTAGTGGTGTCAGTGTCGGTCTTACTGATATTGATAATAAATTAGGTGGTATGCACGGTTCGGATTTGATCATCCTTGCGGGACGTCCGTCGATGGGTAAAACCGCGCTCGCTGTAAATATGGCATTTAATGCCGCTAAGAAATACGCCCAAACAGGCGGTAAAGAAGGCGCACCTGTTGCGTTCTTCTCACTCGAGATGTCGGCAGATCAGCTCGCCGCACGTATTTTGGCGGACCAAGCCAATGTGTCAGGTGATACCATCCGTAAAGGTACATTCACGGAAGAAGACTTCCGCCGTTTCGCGCAAGCCGCGAATGAATTGGCGCAGGTTCCGCTATATATTGATGATACGCCAGCGCTGTCGATTGGTGCGGTGCGTACGCGTGCACGTCGTTTGAAACGTCAACACGGCCTTGGCATGTTGGTGGTCGACTATTTGCAGCTTTTGCGTGGGTCGGGTTCACAGCAATCTCAACAAAACCGTGTTTTGGAGGTCTCTGAAATTACTCGTGGTTTGAAGGCGATTGCGAAGGAGCTTGAAATTCCCGTCCTTGCACTGTCACAGCTCTCGCGTGGTGTTGAACAGCGTGAAGATAAACGTCCAATGCTTTCTGACCTTCGTGAATCAGGCTCGATTGAGCAGGATGCCGATGTAGTGATGTTCGTCTATCGTGAAGAATATTATTTGGCGCGTGAAGAGCCTGCGCGCCGTCCTGCAGAATCGGAAGAAAAATTCCAAGAACGTCTGCAGCAGCATTTTGAACGTTTGCAAGAACGTGCCAATGTCGCCGAAGCGGTCATCGCGAAACAGCGTCACGGTCCGATCGGTATTGTCGAAATGCATTTCGATCCGCAATATATCCGTTTCTCTGACCTCGCGCGTAAATATAGCGATAACGATTAAGCAGAATAGGGGGCGGGTATGACGATTAAGGCGCAGGTGCACACAGATCATATATTGCAAAATTATGATGTGATCGCTGCACAGGCCGCCCCACATACCATTATTGCTCCTGTGGTTAAGGCGAATGCCTATGGCCTCGGCGCGGTTGAGATTGTTAAAATTCTCGAAACGAAAAAGCCGCTGCTTTATTATGTCGCAACGCTTGATGAAGCTATCGCGCTCCGCCCCCATACCAAAGCGGACTTGATTGTCTTTGGTGGGATGCAGGTGGGGCAAGAGGCTGAATTTCTCGCACATGATCTTATCCCCGCGTTAAAATCAGCTGAAGATATGCGCCTTTGGCGTGATGCGGCCGCGGCAGAAGAGCGTCCCTTGCCGTGTCATATCCATTTAGACACAGGCATGAACCGTACGGGTATTCAGGCCTGTGAAGATTCTGATGCGACAGCGTTAATCCGCGGCCTTGATGTGCGCTGCATTTTTTCTCATTTTGTGAGTTCTGAAGAAACCGATAACCCACTTAATCAAGCACAGATTGATCATTTTGTTAGCCGCGCGGCGCAATATGAATTGGCCTTTGGCTGCCCGCTGATTAAGTCCATGGCGAATAGCAGTGGTATTTTCAATTTCGCGCAGAGCCATTTTGACTTAATTCGTCCAGGTGGTGGCCTTTGGGGTATTGAAATGGAGACTGGGCAAGGTGCAGGCCTAAAACCAGCATTGCAATTATCGGCGAAGGTCTTACAAGTCAGTGAAATCAAAAGCGGCCAAAGCGTTGGCTATAACGAGCTTTACCGCGCAAACCGCACGCATCATGTTGCGACTTTGGCGCTGGGTTATGCGGATGGATTGCACTGGCCCGCAAGTAACCAAGCTGAAATTTATTGGCAGGGTAAGCCCTGTAAGATCGCGGGGAGCGTTTCCATGGATTTAACGACGGTCCTGTTGCCAGATGATTTGGCTGAATCGGAACGTCCATGCCCGGGGGATTATATGGAACTTATTGGTCCGAACCAACGCATTGAAACTTTGGCGAAAAGCTGCGGCGCACGCGCTTATGAAATGCAAATCTCTTTCGGGAATGCGCCGCGTGTGCAGCGCACATATCTATTTAAATAGGCTGTATATATTATAGGGTCACAGGTTTTATTTTAGTGACAACGGCCATGTTGTTTTTGATTTCATAGTCAAATGTTACCACTTGATTTCTGGTGTCTAGTGCCTGTTGGGCAAGATCCAAAGGTACAGCTGCATTCCAAAAACCGCCTGTGGCTGTTTTCCCTGTGTCGTTTTGAAACTGTATCTCTAATGAAGATAGACCTTGGGTATATCTAGAACGCAATGCGGTATCCAAAGACTTAGAATCTATATCTGAATCTCTTGCGACATCAAAAATATCACGGATCGTTCCTATCCCCTTGCCTTGTTCTTTATCTTTTGAGCCCCACTTGCCAAATACCATTACCGTATCCTTTCAGTATTGTTGTTTAAAAGACATCGTATCATAATTATGTATAATATGCAAAAAATCTAATCCAATTGAGCAGGGTAAAAAGCATTATAACCCTTTGACCACAACCATAAAAAGCGCTAAACATATAGGCTGGAAATAAAAGGGATGCTAACAGATGCCAATCGCGTTTATATTTAACTTTCTTGAATCTATTGGGCACAGTCTTTATGGGCTTTGTGCGGCTATTGGGCGTATATTTATATTCGCGATGAAGGCCGTAAGTCATATCTTTATGCCGCCATTTTTTGCGCGCATCACACTGAAACAATTCATGGATATTGGCTTTTACTCTTTACCTGTTGTCGGTATGACGGCGTTATTTACAGGTATGGTGCTTGCACTCCAAAGTTACACAGGCTTCACACGCTTTAATGCGGAAAACGCGATCGCATCCGTCGTTGTATTATCGATCACACGTGAATTGGCACCTGTTTTGGCAGGCTTGATGGTTGCTGGCCGTGTTGGCGCGGCGATCGCGGCGGAAATTGGTACAATGCGCGTAACTGAACAAATTGACGCGCTTGTCACGTTATCAGTTAACCCATTTAAATATTTGATCGTCCCACGTATTGTTGCGGGCACATTAATGTTGCCAGTCTTGGTCTTGATCGGTGATATCATCGGTATTATGGGCGGTTATTTAGTGAGCGTACATGCATTGGATTTCTCTGTCGGCTCTTATTTGAAGCAAACCTATGAGGTGCTTGAATCGGCTGACGTGATCTCTGGCTTGGTTAAGGCTGCGGCATTTGGTTTTATCGTGACATTGATGGGCTGCTACCATGGCTTTAATTCAGGCCGCGGCGCACAAGGCGTTGGCGCAGCCACAACGAATGCGGTTGTCTCTGCATCGATTTTGATTTTGATCTCTAACTATATTCTAACGCAGGTTTTCTTCTCATGAATGCGGATAAGACAGATAGCAATAAAAACACACCAATGATTAAGATGACCAATGTCAAAAAGTCTTTTGGCACAAAGCATGTCTTATGTGGTGTGAATTTGGAAGTGCAAAAAGGTGAATCCCTTGTCGTGATCGGTGGGTCAGGTACAGGTAAATCCGTTTTGCTTAAAAATATCTTGGGCATGATGGAGCCTGATGAAGGCACAATCGAAGTTGATGGCGAAGTGACCACCCATATTAAGGGCCGTGCACGCGTTGAATTAATGCATAAATTTGGCATGTTATTCCAAAGCGCCGCCTTGTTTGATTCTTTGCCTGTATGGGAAAATGTTGCATTCGGCTTAATCCATGGCGAGAAAATGCCAAAGGCACAAGCGCGCGAAATTGCGATTGAGAAGATCCGCGCGGTTGGTTTGTCGGCGATGGTTGGTGATTTATTCCCTGCTGAATTATCGGGCGGGATGCAAAAACGTGTTGGCTTGGCGCGCGCTATTGCCACAAGTCCAGAAATCATTTTCTTTGATGAGCCAACCACAGGTCTAGATCCAATTATGGCTGATGTAATTAACGACCTAATTTGTCAGTCTGTGAAAGAGCTTGGCGCAACAGCATTGTCCATCACCCATGATATGGCCAGCGCGCGTAAAATCGCCGATAAAGTCGCAATGATTTATGAAGGCAAAATCATTTGGTGCGGTAAAGTTGACGAGTTGGATAACTCTGGCAACCCATATGTTGACCAGTTTATTCATGGCCGCGCCGATGGGCCAATCACTAAACATAGTGATTTTGTGCAAAAGAAATCCGCATAAGTTTTTAGGGGTTTGACTCGCAAAGTGAGCGGCGCTGCGTTAAACTTAGATGTTGAGCATAGAGCAGAAGGGGCATGTTTCATGACATCGATTAGACAAAATTTCAAATATATGTTTTTGACGACTTTCTGTGTTTGTGGCTTTGGCCTTACTCATCCTACGCATGCACAGGTGCAATATGTCCCAAGCATTAAAAGCGATAAGAACGCAGATGATAAGGCGCAGTCATCCGCGCCTGTATATAGCCCTTATGTTCAGCAGCAAATGCAAGGTGGCGGTGCCGCGGCGCCCGCACAAACAGCGCCTGCGCAAAATAACGCTTTGATCGAAAATTATGATATCGGCGGCGCGTTGATGAATGATTATATTCGTAAATCATCACAAAACCCGACGGCGAATCAGTTGGACGCCAATGCGCCAAAATTAAATGAATTACCGCCTATTGCGACGATCCCAGATGATCCTGACAGATATTGTATGGAATATGAGAAGAAAAACCCGCAAAAGGCCGATGACCACACACAGCTTGAGCAGCTTTTGAATGAGCGTATTAAGCCTGTGAAGCAGATTAATCCATTGATCGCTAAAACATGTATTGTGAAAATGCGTGAAATCGCGGAGCAGATGTTAGTGGATTACAGCAGCTATAAGCGTAATGAATTGATTATGCGTGCGCAGCAAGGCAAGGGTGATCAAGCGGCGTTAACACGTATTGCACGTGAATTGCCAACGGCCAATATGAATTATTCAAATTATGCATCGTCGGAATGCTCGCTCTCGCGTCAGGGCAAAGCTGCAGACCATATGGAACTGCATAAAATGGTACAATCTTGCATTGTTCAAATGTTGAAAAAACGAGTTCAGCAAGTTGCAGCTATGTAATTGTCTTTTTGGATAAATAATCCCTTTCTTTCTGATCGGCCTTATGGCATAAATCAGCCATGCGTTGGTTATCGAATTTTCTGTTATTTTGTGTGTCAGCCGGATTCCTTTTGGCAATCCTCGGCATAGTCGCTATTGTCGGCGTCGTTAGCTATTATTCGCAAGATTTGCCAGACCATAAAACATTGATGAATTATCATCCCGCGGTTGTAACGCGCGTGCATGCGGGTGATGGCCGTATCTTGGGTGAATTTGCGCAAGAACGCCGCATTTTCATGCCGTTTGAAGAAATTCCACCGCTTGTCCGTAACGCGTTTGTCGCGGCAGAAGACCAAAATTTTTACACCCATGGCGGGGTGGATTATGTCGCGATTGCGCGCGCGTCTGTGGTGAATATTCAAAATATTCTGATGAAGAATAATCGCCGCCTGATCGGTGCGTCAACCATTACGCAGCAGGTCGCTAAAAATTTCTTCCTAAGCAATGAGCGTAAAATTAAGCGTAAGATTAAAGAAGCTGTTTTGGCCTCGCGCCTTGAAAGCGTCATGTCGAAAGACCAAATCCTTGAAATTTACCTCAATGAGATTTATTTGGGCAGCCGTACATATGGCGTCGCTGCCGCGGCATTATATTATTTCAACAAGCCCCTTGATGCCGTGACAATTGAGGAGGCCGCTTATCTCGCCGCTTTGCCCAAAGCGCCAAGTAATTACCATCCAGTACGCAACCATGATGCGGCGTTAGAGCGTCGTAATTGGGTAATTGAGCGCATGGAAATTGAAAAATTCATTACCGAAGATCAAGCTGAAATCGCCACATTAAAACCATTGCGTATGTTAAAGCGCAGTGCCGATCACATCGTTAATGCACCTTACTTCGCAGAAGAAGTCCGCCGTGAGCTATTGGCGGAATATGGTGAAGATGGTCTGTATAAAGGCGGCTTGTCTGTCCGCACAAGTGTTGATCCAGAATTACAAGCGATGGCGACTAAAGCGCTGCGTGATGGGCTCGAAGATTACGACCGCCGTCATGGTTATCGCGGGCCAATTACAACGTTAAATATTGTCCCGGCTGCTGAAAAATCTTTATGGCAAGATGCTTTGGACAAAGTCGAAGATCCTGATGGCCTGCTGCGTGATTGGGCGCTTGCCGTTATACTGGATGTTAGTAAGGATAGCGCGGAAATAGGTCTTAAAACAGGCGAGACAGGTAAAATCCTGCGTGAAGACAGCAAATGGGCACGTAAATATATTGGTACAGATGCGCGCGGCCCAGCCGTCTCGAGTTTGAAGGATGTCTTGAATGTCGGTGATGTTGTCGCCGTAATGTTGAAAGACAAAAATATCTATACATTAAAACAAGTCCCAAAAGTGCAGGGCGGCTTAATCGCGCTTGACCCGCATACGGGGCGTGTATTGGCAATGCAAGGCGGCTGGCGCTATGGCAAAAGCCAGTTTAACCGCGTGACACAGGCGAAACGTCAGCCAGGTTCATCGATTAAGCCATTTGTCTATTTGGCGGCGCTTGAAAATGGCTTTACCCCTGCGACATTGATTTTGGATGCGCCGATCGTGATTGAAGATCGCCCAGGTCATTTCTGGAAGCCTGAAAACTATAGCAAAGATTTTGATGGCTTGACGCCCCTTCGTCGTGGCGTAGAGAAATCTAAAAACCTTATGACTGTCCGTTTAGCTGAATATGTTGGTATGGATACCGTCGCGACATATGTTAAGGACTTTGGCATTGATGATAATATGCAGCCTTTATTGTCTTATGCATTAGGTGCGGGGGAAACGACCCTCCATGATATGGCGGCAGCCTATGCGAAATTGGTCAATGGCGGTAAATATATTCGCCCAACTTTTATTGACCGTATCCAAGACCGTTACGGCAACACAATTTTCCGCCACGATCAGCGCCCATGTAAAGATTGTGGCTCGCTCGTCCGTTGGGGGCAACAAGATGTGCCGAAAATGCCAGACCAACGCGCACAGATTGCGGATCCACGCCATGTCTATCAAATGGTCTCAATATTAAGTGGCGTGGTCGAGCGCGGCACAGCCGTGCGCTTGCGTTCTCTAAATCGTCCGCTTGCGGGTAAAACAGGCACGACCAACGATTCAAAAGACACATGGTTTATGGGCTTCACGCCTGACATGGTGGTTGGGGTCTATATTGGCTTTGATCAGCCTGCGCCACTTGGTAAAAAAGAAACAGGTTCATCTGTCGCCTTGCCTGTGTTCAAAAGCTTTATGGAAGAAGCTTTAAAAGACGTGCCGGCAAGGCCATTCCGTGTCCCGCCGGGTGTGCGTATGGTGCGTATTAACGCCGACACAGGTCAGCGTGCCAAAGCAGGCGATGAACGCGTGATTTGGGAAGCCTTCACCAGCGGCACAGAGCCTGATGATTCGATCACGATTCTTGAAAGTGGTGGCATTCGTAAAATGTCAAAAATTCCAACAGGCAACACGTCTGACCCGACATCATCGGCATCAACAGGCACAGGCGGCATTTATTAAGCTTAAAGCGCTTTATCCATTTTACGGTAGAAGGTTGACTTAGCAATGCCAAGCGCTTTTGCTGCGCGGGTAATATTGCCGTCATGGAATTCGATGGCTAGATGCATTGCTTCATTTTCAAGTGCTTCCATGGTTTTAAATTCACCATCTTGCCCGAGGACGTATACAATATAACCATTCGCGGCATCAATCGCCTGCGCGGAATGTTGTGTGCTGCCCATGATGCGCTGCGCACTTTGCGGGTCAGCGTAAGATGCCGTTTGCGCAGCGGGCATATCGCCGCTTGACGCGTTCTCAAAAATAATATCATCGGGTTGAATTTGATCTTGGTCACAAAGCACCATGGCGCGATGCAATGTGTTTTCAAGCTCACGCACGTTACCTGGCCAAATATGGCGCTGTAGCTTGGCCATCGCGGCATCACTAATATCATTAATGCGTGAATTTTCCGTCACAGCAAAACGTGAAATGAAATGTTTGGCAAGCGCAGGCACATCGTTACTGCGCGCCCGTAATGGCGGCAATTCAATTTTAAAGACGTTGAGGCGGAAATATAAATCCTCGCGGAACTTACCTGCACGCACGGCATCCTCCAAATTACGGTGGGTCGCCGACACAATGCGGACATTCACGGGAACGGCGCGGCCTGCGCCAACAGGTTCAACTTCTTTTTGCTGCAAAACGCGCAGCAATTTGACTTGCGCTTCAAGCGGCAAATCACCAACCTCATCAAGGAAGATTGTCCCGCCTTCAGCTTCACGGAATTTACCCGCCGCCTTTTGGATGGCGCCTGTGAATGCGCCTTTTTCATGACCGAACAGGGTGCTCTCCACCAAATTTTCAGGGATCGCGCCGCAGTTTACGGCAATAAATGGTGCGCCTGCGCGGTTGCTTTCACCGTGGATCGCGCGCGCAAAGACTTCTTTACCAACGCCGGTCTCACCAGTGATTAATGTTGGGATGTCTGATGACGCAGCCTTGCGCGAAATACTCACCACGCCTGACAGCCCGCCTTCATAACCGATCAAATCGGTGAAGCCGAACGTGCCTGATTCTTGTTTCTTTAGGCGTGTGACCTCTTTGGTCAAAGTGCTCATCTTCAAGGCGTTTTGCACGGAAACAATCATACGCTCCGATGATACGGGCTTGGTCATGAAGTCCGTAGCGCCAAGCTGCATCGCGTTAACGGCATCTTGTACATCTTGCGAACCCGTCAAGATAATCACCGGACGACCCGGATATTTGACATTAATTTGTTCAAGCACGCCAAAGCCATCAATTTCAGGCATGCGCAAATCAAGGATGATTAATTGAATAGATTGTTCATTTTGATCCGCCTCAAGAATAGACAGCGCATCACGGCCATTTTCCGCTTCGACAATTTTATAGCCGAGCTTTTTGATCAGCAGCATCGCAATCAAGCGGCGTTGGGTTGCATCATCATCAGCAATCAAAACTTTAGTGGCCATTCAAGAAATCCTTTCCCGCGCGGGGGTGAGCGTTTCAATTTCTTACAGTATATCTTATATCGTTTCATAATGGGACTAATGAAACTTTAATTTTTCACCACTATTTTTTAAGTTATTGATTTTAAATGAAATTATTTTTGGCCTGATCTTTGCTTCTTATTATGTCTAGAATGCAGCTGAATGCAACTTACCTCAGCTCTCATAACCTACGTCTCCGGCTGTGTTCTGAACCACATACACACACAAAATCTACCTTCTTCCGCGCCTGGAGCTTGTTCATAGCTCCGGGCGTGGCCGTATTTGGTGCATGTTCATTGATGAGATTAAGCACGAAGTTTCGCGGCACATTTATCTTGTGCGGCGGCGATGATCTTCTTCGATAATGTTTCAATCTCTTCATCGGTCAGCGTGTTTTCACGTGGCTGAATGCGGATGGTCAGGGCGATTGACTTAAAGCCGTCATCAACGCCTTTGCCCTGATAAACGTCAAAGATGGATACATCTTTGATCAAATTCTTATCAACGGCTGAAATGGCGCGGACAAGTGAAAGCGTTTCAAGATGTTCTTCAACAATGAAGGCAAAGTCACGTGAAAGCGGCTGTAGGCTTTCAAGCTTCAATAATGGCTTGGCAGTTGCGCCTTTTTTCTTTGGCACAGGAATGTTATCCAAAAATACCTCAAAGCCACAGACTGTATCTTTAAAGTCAGCCGCTTCGAGGATGGATGGATGCATATCACCAAAATGCGCCAATACATTTTTACCCAAACGCAATGTACCGCTGCGCCCTGGGTGGAAATATTCAGGTGCATCACGCGTCACTTGTGCGTTTTCTGCAGGGAAGCCAAGGCTTGTTAAAAGCGCTTCAACATCGGCTTTGATGTCGTAAAGGTCAACTTTACGGTCAGCTTCAGCGCTGCTCCAATGTTTGCTATGTGCGCTGCCTGTGCGAATGCCGCTTGCCGTAATGGTTTGGTCTTGTGGTAACCATTTGCCAAAGCTTGGGCCGACTTCGAATAAAGCAACATTACCATATGCGCGGTCAGTGTTGCGTTTCGCCGCATCAATTAAATTCGGTAGGATAGATGGGCGCATTTGCACTAAGTCTTCACTAATCGGCATCATCAAGCGCAATTCAGCGGCTTTACCATTGCGGTCTGAACCATAGCGCAGTGCCATGTCTTCTCGCATAAAGGCGTAGCTGATGGTTTCATTCATACCGCGCGAAGCAAGCGTCAGTTTTGCTTTACGGATGCGGCCAGCAGGCAATGAATAAAATTCTTCGGTATCATCGGCGTTGCGTGTAACCGCGACAGTCGGAATATTATTATAACCAACGATGCGGATGACTTCTTCAACGATATCTGCTTTGCCATGAACATCGGCGCGCCAGCTTGGGGCGTCAATTTGCCAGTTGTCATTCACGGTGAAACCAAGGCGGTCAAGAATGGCTTTTTGCTCTTGTGCATCAACGGCAAGGCCAATCAATTTTTCACAATAAGCTGGGTCATATTGCACGCTTTGTGCGACTTTTGGCGCGGCGCCAGCTTCGGTCACATCGCTCGCTTCGCCGCCGCATAGTTCAAGGATCATCGCGGTGGCAAGGTCTAGACCATGAGCAGTAAATTCAGGGTCGATACCGCGTTCAAAACGGTAACGTGCGTCGCTATCAATCTGCAGCGCGCGGCCTGTTTTAGCTGTGCGATATGGGTCGAAATAGGCACATTCAAGGAAGACATTCACTGTGCCTTCTGTGCAGCCAGTTTCTTCACCGCCAATAACGCCGCCAAGGGCAAGGGCTTTGGCATCATCCGCAACAACGGTCATGAAATCATCAAGCGTATATTCTTTGTCATTCAAGGCGGCAAGGCTTTCACCTTTTTTCGCCATACGCACATGAAGATTGCCTTGTAATTTATCGGCATCAAAAACGTGCAATGGACGGCAAAGGCCAATACAGAAATAATTGGTAATATCAACCAAAGCTGAAATTGGACGCAGGCCAATTGCTTTTAGGCGCTGCTGCAACCATTCAGGAGATGGGCCATTTTTAACGCCAGTAATCATGCGGCCCATGAAATGGCTGCATGCGATTTTGTCATCACCATCAAGGTCGAGGCTGATTTGGATTGGGCTTGCGCCTTTACCGATAATACTTGGGCGCTCAAGCGGCTTTAATGTACCCATGCCTGCGGCTGCTAAATCTCGGGCAACGCCATAAACGCCTGTACAATCGGCGCGGTTTGGTGTGATGGCAATATCAATGATTGGGTCATTCAGGCCAAGCACTTCAGCTATCGGTGTGCCAATCGCCCATTTTGTATCAAGGTCGATAATGCCGTTATGATCTTCACCAAGGCAAAGTTCGCGCTCAGACGCCATCATGCCGTTGGATTCAATGCCGCGGATTTTGCTTTTCTTCAATGTGATGTCGAGACCCGGGACATAAGTATTTGGCAACGCCAAAATACCCTTCATGCCTGCTCGGGCATTTGGTGCGCCACAAACGACTTGAAGCGGTTCAGCATGATCAGCTGTTTTCACCATCAAGACGCGCAGACGATCTGCATCAGGATGCTGTTCCGCGCTGACGACTTCGGCAACTTTAAATGCGGCAAGGGCAGCGGCAGGATCTTCAACGCCTTCAAGCTCAAGACCGATTGCGGTCAATTTGTCCGTAATCTCTTGTAACGAAGCGTTGGTGTCTAAATATTCTTTTAACCACGAAAGCGTGAATTTCATATCGGTTTACCCTATATTTTGCGCAAAAATTTCTAAGCACCTAAATAAGCGCGTTTTGCCCTAATTTTCAAGGGTAAATCATCGTTTATCGTGATAATTTTTTATTCACTCTACCGATTATGGTTGGAGTGATGGCCCGCCGCGGCCGATAAACTTGCTTTGTAGGGCAGGGCTGCGCATATGGTCAGGGTTTGCCAGATGGAAAATCGGCATTGCGAGGTCGCCGCGGTCGGCTTGTTCGCTCATGACTTTAATGCTGTAACCAACTGGGAAAACATGGCCGCTTTCTTCGTTGATCAAGGCCTGTTGGCGTGTATCAATGCGGTAATGCCCCTTTGGCAACATATTGTTCGGAATATATGTTTCAAGGTCGAGATCTTTAAGGCGGATTTTCAAACCGCGTTCGTTGACCTGAACAATTTTCGCTTCCAAAACTTGCCCTTCAAGCTTGTTGAGGTAACGCATGCAATATTGTTCTGCGACTTTCTTCGCGGCAAGGTCAGCGCGGCGTTCAGTGGCTGAACTTGTCTTACACATTGCGGCTAATTCCTTGCGGTGGCTTGATGGCATCATGCCTTTGGCCATACCGTAATGGTCTTTGATGTTACGGTGAACCAAAATATCTGGATAACGACGGATTGGTGATGTCGAATGTGAATAGCCAACATCCTTCGGAATTTGTAGGCCGAAGTGACCAATATTATCGGTGCTATATTCCGCGGCCGCTTGCAGGCGAATAATCATATGTTTCGCAAGGTCAGGGTCACTACATTTTTTGGCTTTTTCAATCAAAATAGCCATTGCGTGTGAGCTTTTATCAAGGCCGTTTTGAATTTCAGAATGTGAAATAATGCCAAGCTCTTTCAATGTTTCTAACGCTTCCATATTGCCCGCTTTCGGGTCGTCATGGACGCGGTAGACACCGCTTTGGCATCGACGTTGGTCTTTCGCGGTACAAATATTCATCGCGATCATGCATTGTGCGATCAGGTCGCGTGATTCATCTTCACGAATTTCGCGGAATTCTGGACGGTCATCATCACCAACGACATGGATGGAAAGCTGTTCGACATCAAAGCTAATTGCCCCGCGCTCAATCGCGGCTTCACGTAACGATTTTGCAGCGCCACGAAGCGGCTCAATCAAATCCTTATAGATTGGCGCGATTTGTTCGCTCATTTGGCCATTAAAGGCATTAAGCACTTCATCATAAGTGAGGCGCGCACGGGATTTAATAATCCCTTCATGGCGGCTATGGCTTAGAAGGTGACCATTTTTGTCAATTTTCATGCAGTAAGCGAAGCTCGCGCGGTGCTCATTCGGGCGGAGTGAGCAAATGTCATTGGAAAGCGCCTCTGGCAGCATAGGCACAACTTTTTTCGGGAAGTAAACCGAATTGCCGCGTTTGCGTGCTTCGATATCAAGGGCGGTGTCAGGCTTCACATAGAAAGACACATCGGCAATCGCCACCCAAAGGATATGGCCGCCTTTATTATTTGCGTCAGTATCAGGATAAGCATAAACCGCATCGTCAAAGTCACGTGCATCTGCGCCGTCAATCGTCACGAAAGGCAGGGCGGTTAAATCTTCAAATTGTGGGTCATTAAGCAAGTCTTCTGGGTTGCTATATTTCGCCATCAATGAGTCAATTTCAGCCATGACTTCAGGCGGGAATTCATAAGGGATCTCCATATGGCGGAGGATCGCCGTTTCAATGTCTTGATCCTCAAATAGTTCGCGCAGGGCGTTTGGATCTTCCATGGTTTTCTTTGCTGCGGCGACATTGAAAAACTCGTAGTTTTTCAGCTCGGCATCAATCTTTTTCATTGCGCTATGGGCGCGGCGCGCGGTTTGGGTTAGGCGTTCAAGGTCTTTATCAAGTGTTGTGAAATCAATTTTCTTGATATGCGCAGAGGCATCGCCAAAATCCGCTTTGAGGCGGCGGCTCGCCATAATATGTGTGTAATTACGAATTGGTGATGTGAACGGTGTATAGGCCGCTTCCGCCAAAGAAAAATGGCCGCTATTTTCGTGGCTATATTGTGATTTAGGCATCAAGGCCGCAACAGCTGATTTAGCCATGCTGCGGTTGCTTGCATGACGCGCTTTTGCAAAAAGTTCGTTAAGCTTCGCCGCATTAATATCAGCTGCGCTTGTGATCTCACCTTCTCTAATCAGGTTAAGGTCAGCAAGCTTTTCAACGGTTTCGTCTTTAACTTTTGTTGGCGCTTTTTGTGTGCGGAAAATACCGTTTTCAAGATTGTCAAAACGCGCGCCAATCGCGGCCTGCGCCGCTTGCATGGCATAGCGCACAATATCATGTGGCTTTGCGGTATAATCATTATCGCTATGCGGGTCTGATAAATCATAATCAACCATGCCGCGGGCTTTTGCATTTTGCGCAAGTTTATCACTCACATCGCATAGGGCAGGGATTAACTTATCCATTAATGGCGCAGTATATTTATCGGCGTTACCGATAATCGCATGGGTTAATTGATCATAATGTAAAGCGGCATTTGAATTGATCAGCGCTTCATATTCGTTATGCGCCAGTGTTTCGCCCGTCGCGGAAATTTTCAATTCGACTACGGTCACTGCGCGGTCTTTATGCGGTTCAAGCGACAATAAATCTTCTGATAATTCCTGCGGGAACATCGGTACATTCATTTTTGGGAAATAATGTGATGCACCGCGCTTCTGTGCTTCTATATCCAGTGGTGTCCCTGGGCGGATGAAATGTTCAACGTCTGAAATCGCAACATAAAGCTTATAGCCGCCAGCATTATCTGGATCTGTATCCGCTTCGGCATAAACGGCATCATCACGAACACGTGTTTTTTCACCATCAATAGTGATGAATGATAAATCGCGCAAATCTTTACGATGTGCAGATTCTTCTAAAGTGATGCTGTGGTCTTTATATTTTTCCAGCAATTCATTCGCTTGTTCTAAAGCCTCTGGAGAGAAGCTATGCGGAATGCCATTTTCATTCAAAATTTTGGTAATGACATCGTTTTGGCTCGCGGCATTACGTGCCTGACGTGTTGCGGGCTCTAGCTCTTCTTCAATATCTTGTTTTAGGGTGCGCTGCGCTGTGATTTCTTTGATATTGGCAATATATGAACCGTCTGTATCACGGTAAATATAAACATCGGCGCGATCAATTAGGCGTTGTTCTTCAAGTGGAAGGTCGCTCACAAGCTCAATCGCGATTGGTTGGAATTTCTTGCCTTCAGCGCGGCGGGTCATCAAGTTGCGGTCATAAAGCACGACATTCGGCGCTTTATTATCTTGTTTCGGCGTGTTGAATTTAACGCTAACTTCTGGCGGCAGATCATCTTGTAAAATAATCTTTGGGGCACTGACGCCAATCATCACAAGGGCGCCATTATTTTCTAATTTTTGCAGGGTGTTACGAAGTTGAGAGACTTTGTCTTCATAATCATTGTCACTATCGTTAAGCTCAAAATGGGTAAGGATATCTTCAAAGGCAATAGCGTCTGTCTCAGGACGTGTCGAGAGATAAGACCACAGTTCAACTTGAGAGATTGTTTTACCCATTCAGTGTACCTCTTTACTAAAAAATACGTTGCCTCGATTTGTAAGATCGCAAAATTTAACATAATATTAACTATTTTAGCAAGGCATAATTTACTATTCGGGCAAAAAAATATGCTGCAAGGCGCTATAAAAAAGGGCCTCGATAGATATCGAAGCCCTTTTCAGAATTTTATGCGGCGTAAACTTACGCTTTATCAACCTGTGAGAAGTCAAGTTCAACCGGTGTAGAACGACCAAAGATCGATACAGATACTTTAAGGCGCTGTTTGTCTTCGTCAACTTCTTCAACAACACCATTGAACGAAGCGAATGGGCCGTCAGTAACTTTAACATCTTCACCGATATCGTAAGTAACTGTTGAGCGTGGGCTTTCGACGCCGTCTTGGATTTGTTTCAATAGGCGCTCAGCTTCTTTGTTTGAAATTGGTGTCGGGCGGTTGCCTGCACCCAAAAAGCCAGTCACTTTTGGTGTATCTTTAACCAAGTGCCAAACTTCGTCACTCATGTCGAGTTTCGCAAGAACATAACCTGGGAAGAATTTGCGCTCAGCATTTACGCGCTGACCACGTTTAATTTCAACAACTTCTTCCATTGGAACAAGAATGTCATGGATAGCGCCAGCTAGACCTTGCTTCTCAGCTTTCTCCATAACTGTTTCTTTTACGCGGTTTTCAAAACCTGAGTAAACGTGAACAACATACCAACGTGCAGCCATAATATTGATCCTTTTTCTGCTTGTATAATCTATAAATTTCTAATTAAGCGCCTAAGTTCAGTATAAACTGAACGGCGTTAGCCATGATAAAGTCAGCTATAAACAAAAAGATCGAAGCGATAACCACCATGATAAAAACGGCGATCGTGCTTGATGTTGTTTCTTTGCGAGTCGGCCAAGTGATTTTGCGTACTTCGCTGCGCACCTGACGAATATATTCAGCGGGGTTAAAGCCAGCCATTGTTTACTTCCTTATCAGCGTTAAATCTGTTTCAAATTTCCCTGTCTTTCGGGTAGAATTCGTGTTTTGACACGCGGTCAATTAGGAGGAATTCTGTCGATCATGGGAAATATAGAATAAAGTAATAATCTATTGCATCTGCTTTTTCCAGCTTTTTTTCAGTTATCGTCTATTTTTTTATTAGGCATTTGTCTTTGCCCTTGCATAAATGGTCAAACCGCGCTACCAGTAAACATAATTCATAAATAAAAATAACTTTTTCAAATGGGGAAAGAGATGAGCCAAGCTTCAGGGAAACGCGCATTGGATTATGTGCCAGTATTTGATATGGCGCGCTTGTTTACAACAGACGCCGCCGCATTCGCAGATTTTGCCAAAAATGAATTCGGTCCAACGACCAGTGATAACGGCTTTTGCCGCTGGGCATTGACGCCAGAGATCAAAAAGCTTGAAGAAGCGCATTTTGAAAAGGCCAAAAAATTCCACGCTTTGCCAGAAGACGTAAAAAAGGGCTTTGTGTCTGATGCAGAGCAAATGGGCTATAAAGGTTTAAAAACCGAAGCGAAGCGCCGTAAAAAGGGGGCAATACCAGATGAAAAAACATACTTCATGTTGGAGCAGGGCCTAGGCCGCACGTTCAACGAAGTCTCACGCAATGTTTTGGTGAATAAGAATACAGGTAAGCATATTGATGATTATGTGCCGGGCTATTCAGACTCAATCCTAGATTTGATGGATGCACGCCAAAATATCGCCAAACGTATTTTGGAAGCTGTCGCGCTTTATTTGGATGTGCCAGCCGATAGCATTTCACAATATGTTGATGGCGGTAAACATGCGCAGCGTGATTTATATTATCCACCATGTCAAAACCCGCAAAAAGGCGTGATGCGTATTGATACCCACCAAGACCGCGGTTTGCTTACTTTGCTGCGCGCTGAAAACGGCCTTGATGTTCAAGATAAAAACGGCGTATGGCATGCACTTGAAACACAGCAGGGTGAATGGATTAGCAATGGCGGCCTGCAGCTAGAAATTTTCTCAAACGGCCTTTACCGCGCGGCGCCGCACCGTGTGCGTATGCCAGACGATATGGCGATCCGCTTGCAGCCACGCTATGCAAACCCATGGTTTGGCAGCGCCCGCGGTGAAACGATCATTGCGCCATTGGCTGATTTGGTTGCGCGCACAGGGCAGAATAACTTCCCTTACGCCATCCGTGAACGTTCTTTGGCCAGTATGGGCACGCGCCAATACACAGATGAGAACGAAAAGCTGAAGAAGAAACTTAAGGGCAATGCACCGCAGCCGTAATGGCGTAGGGATTATCATGAAATATGACACAGGCCGTTAACTGACGGCCTGTTTTTTATTGCTGCATTTCGCGTTGGCGCATTGGCATAGCATCTATAAGCGCAAAAAGTTCAGCTTCGGATATAGATGTGTTGGCGCGTAGTTTTTCGCCGCCATCTTTGCCGATAAGGATAATGGTGAAGGCGTCTTTGGGTGCGTTAAATGTTTCATATAATGGCGGTGTCCAAAGCTGTGGTTGGCCGATGCCATCAATTTTGACATGTTCTAAATGTACAATATCCCAGATAACAATATCACGATCTAACAAGCCTGATTGTATGGTTTTAAATTGTTCGATCTGCTCTAGTCGCGCGGCATGATCTGTTTTGGGCGCAAACATGACGATAACACGCTTTTCCCACATATAGTCATTGAAAATATTTTTAACATCCGCTTTTGCGCAGCCCGCAGTAAACAGAAATAATAAGCCCAATAAAACTTTCTTCATGTGGTTGCCCCAAATCCTAAATAATTAAACGGCATGTAAATGCTTGATATGCGCAGTATATAGCCCGCCTGTATGCAAGGCTACGGCTTTATTAATATTAGTATGGCTGTTGAGATGCTCCAAAAGTCCATACATCATTTTACCAGTATAGACATAGTCGAGGTCAATACCGTATTGCTCTTCGAATGAGGTAATGAAATGAATTAGCGTATCAGGCGCTTTGGCATAGCCGCCAAAATGATGGCCTGTGATAACGCGCCATGCACAAAGGGGCGCTATCCCCTCGGCCTCAAGTAAGCCTTGTATCGTTGGGGTGAGTTGATCATCCCCTTTAAGGACAGAAAAGCCGAGAATAGTCACATCGGGACGGTCGGCATAGGCGCGGACTAACCCTGCCAATGTGCCACCGCTGCCAACGGCTGTGGCAATCAGGTCGACATCATCAGGCAGTTCATCGCGAATTTCGGATACACCGCGCAAGGCGAGGGCATTTGTGCCGCCTTCGGGGATGATATAGGCATCAGGATATGTGCTTTGGATTTGTGCAATATAATCTGCATCATGGCGCAGTTTATATTCATCGCGCGAAATAAAATTTATGTGCATACCAAGCGCTTCGGCCTTACTGAGAACAGGGCTAAGACCATTTTCGGCATGCCCACGAATGAACCCTGTCGCGATAAAACCATTGAGCTGCGCGGCGCGGGCGGTGGCAAGTATATGGTTGGAATACGCCCCGCCAAAAGTCAGGAGATGATTTTTTTGCTGGTCTTTTGCGTGCAGCATATTATATTTCAGCTTACGAAATTTATTCCCGCCAATCAGCGGATCAAGCAAATCATCGCGCTTTATATAAAGGCGGTCAGTTAATTGCTGGAGCGGGGCATCTGCGGGATTCATCAACATAAAGGTACGCATACTATGACGGGCTTAGAAAATAAAGAAGAAATCAACATCTGGATCGATGCCGATATGGGCGGCGATGATGCGTGGTTGATTGTCATGGCGCTGGGCGCGGCACGTTTGGATAAGCGTATTAAATTGCATGGTCTCTCGACTGTTTTCGGTAATGCCGACTTAAACCATGCAACGCGTAACGCGCAAATGCTGCTGACCTATTTGGGTGAAGATAACTTACCAGTGTATCAAGGCATGGCGCAGCCTTTTGATGGATCAGCCCCCTTTGGTGATGGCGCCTATGGCGATGAAGGTTTCTGTGGTGTGCGCTTGCTTGAAGATGAAAGTGCCTTAACTGTCCCTTGCCAAGATGTAAAAGCGCATGACGCCATTGCGGATTGTTTGAGGGCGATTGACGGTAAATTGATTATTTTGTCTTCTGGCCCTGCGACCAATCTTGCGCATCTAATTAATGATTATCCTGCCTTGGTTAAAGATAAAGTCGCGCGTATGATTTTGATGAGCGGCGCAGTGGCCCCAGGTCCTAAACCAAATCCAGCTGGTCGCGTTGGTAACATTACAACATGGGCAGAATTTAATGCCTTCCAAGACCCTGCATCATTAAATGTGGTCTTTGGTGCGGATGTGCCTGTTGATGTCATCCCAATGGATGTCGCGCATTTTATGCCGCTGAACGCGGAGCAGAAAAAACGCTTCCCAAAACAATTCGTTGATATGACCAGCTTTGTTGAAACGCTAGACCGTGAAAAATTTGGCTCAGATGGCCCAACCGTTCATGACCCGAATATCCTGATATGGGCGCTATATCCAGAGCTATTTGCGGATATACGTTATTACAATATTGATGTGGCTGAAGATGCCGCAGATATGAGCGATGCTGATAATCGCCGTGGCTGGTATAAAAACACCCGCGCAGCCGCATCATCGATCAAAGTGGTCTGCGGCGTTGAGGATATTGCAGGCGTTTTTGATATATGGGAAAAGCTATTTGTTGAAGGCATGAAAAACGTAAAATAAAAAAATATAGAAAAACACTTGACGGGCGACGTTTATTTGATTATTGATTGCTTCGTCCTGTCCAAGACTGTAGGTGCGCACCACCGATGAGTGCACATAAATCCTACATAGATAGGTAAATCGAGATTTTATGTTTGGTTTACCATATAGGGTTCAAACCCTGTATACGGGAATATTTGGATGGGTATTGACGGTGAGTCGATATCCTTTTTTTATGTTTTAACGCGGAGAATGATTTTATGGATCGCGCACAAAAAGCTCAAGAGCTTGATATGCTCAATGGTATTTTCTCTTCTGAAGGCGATGCGCCAACAGAAGGTATTGTGGTCGCGCATTACGCTGGCTTGACTGTTGCTCAAATGACTGAGCTTCGTCGTAATAGCCGTGAGATGGGCGTCACAGTTAAAGTTACAAAGAACACACTTGCGAAACGCGCTTTGTCGGGTTCGCAATTTGAAGGTATTTCTGGCCTATTTGCTGGCCCAACTTGTTTGGTTTACTCAAACGATCCAGTTGCAACAGCAAAAGCGGCTCAGGAGTTCGCTGAGAAAAACGAAAAATTCGTAGTTCTTGGTGGCGCACTCGGCGCGGTTGTGCTGGATGCAAAAGGGGTTGAAGCGCTTTCTAAGATGCCTTCGCTCGACGAATTGCGCGGGAAGATCGTTGGTCTTATTCAAGCACCTGCAACAAAAATTGCAGGCGTTGTATCGGCTCCAGCTGGTCAGCTCGCTCGTGTTGTTGGCGCATACGCTGCCAAAGACGCGTAATCGGTTTAATACTAAATACTAGAATGATATTGGTCAAAAAGGAGAAATATTATGGCTGCTAATCTAGAAAAAATTGCTGACGAACTATCAGCATTGACAGTAATGGAAGCTGCAGATCTTGCGAAGCTTCTTGAAGAAAAATGGGGCGTAAGCGCCGCTGCTCCAGTAGCTGTTGCTGCTGTTGCAGGTGCTGCTGCACCAGCTGCTGAAGAGCAAACAGAATTCGACGTAATTCTAGTTGCTGCAGGCGACAAGAAAATCAACGTAATTAAAGAAGTACGTGGCATCACAGGCCTAGGTCTTAAAGAAGCTAAAGACCTTGTTGAAGCTGGTGGTAAGGCTGTTAAAGAAGGCGTTGATAAAGCAGAAGCTGAATCAATCAAGAAACTTCTTGAAGAAAACGGCGCAACTGTTGAACTTAAGTAATTTACTTAAGCGTCACGACGCAGTTAAGAATAAGAAAGCCTCGCGAATTTGCGGGGCTTTTTTTTATTTATGCTTAGGCTGAAATTTTCGAAAAGTTGACACTTTGGTATTTTTACTTTAGCTTGAACCGATAAATAGTCTAGGGAGGCTAGTTTGCGCGAAAAAAATGCGAAAAAGCATGGCGCGCAACATCAGGGGAGGTTCAAGAAATACTCCATAATTGGCGTTTTTATGTTGGCGGCTGCGGGCGCAACATACGAAGCTGTTGATTATACGGTAGATTATCTTCGAGAACAGCACCGCATTAAAGTGCAGACGCATAGCGATGAATATGTGCGTCTCATTAAGATGGGGGATTCTTTGAATGTTGAGTTATACGCCACGACAATGCAGTTTAATGGTCTGAAAATGAATGAGATTCAGGCTGTGCGTGACCGTGCCTTGTTAGAGGCAGCGGCTCATGGTGATGAACGAGGCGTTGAATTGGCGCTGCGCTATGGTGCGAATATTCATGCGCGCAATGCGGATGAAAAAGGCGCGGGACAGTTGCTGCTTGAGGCGAATGGCCTTAAAGGTTTTAAATTTGTGAAGCACATCTATAATGGCCTGCATGCCAATTTGTCTTTCCTTTATTCTAATGATGCTTTGCAATATGGCCTATTGCAGGGAGCGGATTTCGATGCGCAGACCGAGGCGGTGATTGATCTGTTGGATATATTGGCGAGCCAGAATATTAATTTGGCGCATATTGGTTCGACTCTGCGTGGTGATACCGATTTGACATTGGCGCAAATGGCAAATGCGGCAAAAAATCATGATATTATTCAAAGGTTATCTGATATCTGGGCGGGGCGTGATGCTGCGAAACAGCTTATTTGGTCTGCTGCACATTATGAGAGCTATTTAAAGAGTAAAAAGGCGCCGCTTATCAAGGTTGAAACTGGCGCGTATCGCCGAGCCGATTTTCGTGATTATGGTGAAATTAAATATGATGGTGTTTTGGTGAATGATAATGATCTTGACCCAACTTTATTTGTTATTGAGCGTTTAAAGGAATCTCAGGAGGAAGACCGAAAATCAGGCCATTTCCGCCATGTCTATAACACTAGCTACGTGGCGCATGGCGTGATGCGCCGTGTTGATCCTGATTATAATCATAAGATGACGAACCTTATTTCGGCGCGTATGCGTATCGGTGAATCTGATGAATATGATTTAACGCCAGTGCTTGAATATAGCTATCATCATCCTGTGGTGGTGAGTGAGAGTGTCGTGTCCGTCCCTGCGAAAGGCTATGATTACGCCAAATATTATCAAACCATTTCATGGGCCTATCCGCAATATCTGCGGGCGTTAGATATTGATACGGAATATGTCCATTATAATAGTGCGGGGAATGCGCGGGATCATCAATGTATTACGGTCGATAGTGTTGACTTCTGTGTGCAGGATGGAAATATCTCGCGCCAGTCTGAAAATATTGTCCGCGTTGGTGCGGTGACTAAACGTGGTGACGGCTACAAGGTGCATGATTTTAGTGCTGAACGTCCAACATTCTGCGCTGTTATGCCTAAGCGTGGTGGCGATCAGCTCTCTGGGACTTCATTTTCTGCGCCTGCGGCTGCGGCGGTTGAACGGCGCTTGCTTGATATTTTTGGACGCAGCGCGGCATTGCCAAATGGGGTGGTGCATGATGATGTGCTCATGGCGTTAATGCTCACCGCGCAGAAAAATGATTTATATGATGAACGCAGTGGTAAAGATGTTACGCCAAAGCTGATGCCTGGCGGCCTAATGATGGATGACCGCTGCGGCGCGGGCGTTATTCATCCGCAGGCTGCGGCGAATTTGCTGGCGGATATGGTTTTCTTCGCACGTTATGATCAAAAAACGCAGCCAACTGAAATGGCGCAGCATAGTTTGATGGTCGTTCCGTCAATCGGCATGGGCGAGAGCGGTGAATATACGTATTTTGTTGAAGTGCCTGAGGATGGCGTGTTGACCACTTTGCGTGCGGGGTTGTATTTCCCGATTGATCATCGTGGGGCGGTGAAGGTTCAATTTGGTGATGAGGCACCATTAGTGTTGGATATGTCGGCATCGGGCTTGAGTACGGATTTCCGTTTTGCGGGGCGTGCAGTTAAGGCGCATGATATTATTACGATTACAACGACAAGGTCGCTTATCGACCGTGGTGATCCTAAACATAGTGGCCTTTACCCATTTATTGACCTTAAAATCGCGCCGCCAAATTCGGCGCTGGCGAAGGCGGTTGAAATCTATCGGGCGCCTTAATTGAGTTTTACACAGGAAATTTTTCGATAACCAATTGAAAAGATTCAAAAGCTGTGGATAAAAATGCGAGTCAACAAAAATTTTCACAAAAACGCGAATCTCGCTTGACAATCTGGCATGACTGTTGCATACAGGGCGGACATTTATTGATCCGACTAGAAGGCGTCAAATGTTGAAAAACCCTGAATTTGGGAAATAAAAGCAGTTTAGATCATGTATGAACCAACCTCTCTGTAAGAGGTGAGTGAAGGTTTATGCATGTTTTTGTGTTGTCGCGCTCTTGGCGTTCAAGAGTGTCACAAAATCGAAAATAAGGTGAAAAATACTATGGCGAAAACAGCAGCAAAAAAATCCGAAATCGCGAATGAAGTAAGCTTTGCTGAGAAGAAGCGTCTCCGTCGTTTCTTTGGCAATATCCAAGAAGTCGTGGAAATGCCAAACTTGATCGACGTTCAGCGTGATTCTTACGAACTATTCCTTCAAAGTGATATTCATGCAGACGAACGTAAAATGCAGGGTCTGCAAGAAGTGCTTTCGAGCGTCTTCCCTATTAAAGACTTCTCGAACCGTGCAGAAATCGATTTCGTGAAATATGAGCTGGAAGCCCCTAAATACGATACAGATGAATGTAATCAGCGCGATATGACTTATTCTGCGCCGCTACGTGTAACATTGCGTCTTTCAGTATTTGACGTGGATGAAGAAACAGGCTTGCGTTCTATCCGCGATATTAAAGAACAAGACGTTTACATGGTTGATATGCCGTTGATGACAGATAACGGTACATTCATCGTAAACGGTACACACCGTGTTATCGTATCTCAAATGCACCGTTCACCGGGTGTGTTCTTCGATCACGATGGTGGTAAAACACACGCATCTGGTAAATACCTATTTGCTGCACGAGTTATTCCTTACCGTGGTTCATGGTTGGACTTCGAATTCGACGCGAAAGACATCGTAAACGTTCGTATCGACCGTCGTCGTAAATTGCCAGTAACAACATTCCTTCGCGCATTAGACAGCGAAGCAACAGCGAAATACCGCGCTGAATGTTTAGCAAATGACGAACCAGTTGATCCGTTGATGGTTCAAGGCATGACGAATGAAGAGATTCTAAAAACATTCTATAACGTCAATATCTACAAAGCGGTTAAAAACGGCTGGTCAATTCCATTTGATGCAGACCGTATGCGCGGCGTTAAATTGCCATTCGACCTTGTTGATGCAAAAACAGGCGACGTATTGGTTGATGCTGGTCAAAAAATCACACCACGTAAAGCGAAGAAGCTTGTTGAAGACGGTCTAGAGTCTTACTTGGTTGATGACGCATCATTGGTTGGTACATATTTGGCGAAAGACGTTATCGAAGCGTCTACAGGTGCAGTTGTATTTGAAGCTGGCCACGAGCTAAGCGAAGACGACATCGCACGCTTCCACGCTGATGGCGTGAAAGAATTGCCAATCTTGGCGATCGACCACATCAACACAGGCGCATATATCCGCAACACATTGCTTGCTGATAAATGTGATACACGTGAAGAAGCATTGATCGATATCTACCGCGTTATGCGTCCGGGTGAACCACCAACAGTAGAATCTGCAGAAGCATTGTTTGATTCATTGTTCTTCGATCCAGAGCGTTATGACTTGTCTGCGGTTGGTCGCGTGAAAATGAATGCACGTTTGGATATTGACCAAGACGACGAATTCCGCGTTTTGGACAAAACAGACATTCTAAAAATCGTTAAATACCTTGTTGGTCTTAAAGACGGCGTTGGTGAAGTTGACGATATCGATAACTTGGGCAACCGTCGTGTGCGATCAGTGGGCGAATTGATGGAAAACCAAGTTCGCATCGGTCTTCTTCGTATGGAACGTGCAATTCGTGAGCGTATGTCATCTGTTGATATCGACACTTACATGCCACACGATTTGATCAACTCTAAGCCAGTTCAGGCATCTGTACGTGAATTCTTTGGTTCATCTCAGTTGTCACAGTTCATGGACCAAACAAACCCACTTTCTGAAATCACGCATAAGCGTCGTCTTTCAGCGTTGGGTCCAGGTGGTTTGACACGTGAACGCGCGGGCTTCGAGGTTCGTGACGTACACCCAACACACTATGGTCGTATTTGTCCGATTGAAACACCAGAAGGTCCAAACATTGGTTTGATCAACTCTTTGGCGACATTCGCACGCGTGAACCAGTATGGTTTCATTGAGAGCCCATATCGTCGTGTTGTTGATGGCAAAGTTACTGACGAAGTGATTTACATGTCTGCAATGGAAGAAGCGCGTTACACAATCGCGCAGGCCAACGCGGAATTGACTGAAGAAGGTGCGTTCTCTAACGAACTTGTTCAGTGTCGTGAAGCAGGTGAAAACTTGATGTCACCGCCAGAAAACATTGATTTCATCGACGTATCGCCGAAACAGGTTATCTCTGTGGCGTCATCGCTTATTCCATTCTTGGAAAATGACGATGCGAACCGTGCATTGATGGGCTCGAACATGATGCGTCAAGCTGTTCCACTATTGCGTGTTGATGCGCCATTCGTTGGTACAGGTATGGAACGCGTTGTAGCACGTGACTCTGGCGCGGCTATTGCGGCACGTCGTGCAGGTGAAGTTATTCAGGTTGACGGTAACCGTATCGTTGTCCGTGCAACTGAACAGCTTCGTGCAGATGAGCCTGTCGTTGACATCTATAAATTGATGAAGTTCCAACGCTCGAACCAAAACACATGTGTGAACCAACGCCCAATCGTTCGCGTTGGTGACAAGTTGAAAGCTGGCGATATTATCGCTGATGGTCCTTCAACTCAGCTTGGTGAATTGGCGCTTGGTCGTAACATCATGGTGGCCTTCATGCCATGGAACGGTTACAACTTCGAGGATTCGATCCTTATTTCTGAAAAA
Organism: Alphaproteobacteria bacterium; assembly: GCA_030147745.1. Lineage (GTDB taxonomy): Bacteria > Pseudomonadota > Alphaproteobacteria > Micavibrionales > Micavibrionaceae > UBA2705. Next base: position 3,134 of record JASBUS010000029.1, on the reverse strand, counting down.
ATCGTTCGTGACGATGTCTTCACATCGATCCACATCGAAGAATTCGAAGTAATGGCACGTGATACGAAGCTTGGCCAAGAAGAAATCACACGCGATATTCCAAACGTTGGTGAAGAAGCGCTTCGCCACTTGGATGAAGCGGGGATCGTTCACATCGGTGCGGAAGTATCTCCTGGCGACATTTTGGTGGGTAAAGTTACACCAAAAGGCGAAAGCCCAATGACACCAGAAGAAAAACTTCTTCGTGCGATCTTCGGTGAAAAAGCAGCAGATGTTAAAGATACATCTCTTCGCCTTCCACCAGGTACAACAGGTACAATCGTTGAAGTACGTGTCTTTAACCGCCGCGGCGTTGATAAAGATGGTCGTGCATTGTCGATCGAAAAAGAAGAAATCGAACGTCTTGCAAAAGACCGTGACGATGAACGTAAGATCCTTGAAGAAGGTTACTATGGTCGTTTGAACGAGTTGTTGATTGGTCAGACTGTTGCGTCTGTGCCAAAGGGCGTAAGCATGAAGAAAGGCGCGCAAATCAATGCCGCTGATCTTGATGATGTTGAAAAGCGTGGCCTATGGCGTCAAATCGCAATCGAAGATGAAGCTGTAATGGCGGAAATCGAAGCTATTGGTAAGACATTTGACGAAGCGGTTAACGACTTGAAAACACGTTTCGAAAACAAAGTTGAAAAACTTCAACGTGGTGATGAGCTTCTTCCGGGCGTTATGAAGATGGTTAAAGTCTTCGTTGCGATCAAACGTAAGATGCAGCCTGGTGATAAAATGGCGGGTCGTCACGGTAACAAAGGTGTGGTTTCACGCATTTGTCCAGTTGAAGACATGCCATACATGGAAGACGGTACGCCAGTTGATATCGTGTTGAACCCACTTGGTGTTCCATCACGTATGAACGTTGGTCAGATCCTTGAAACACACCTAGGTTGGGCTTCTGCGAACCTTGGCTGGCAGATCAACGAATTGATCAAGAGCTTCGAAAACGTGAAAGAGCCGAAGAAAGACGAAATCGGTGCATTGAAAGACAAGTTGAAAGTTGTTTATGGTGACGACGAATTCAACAATAAAGTCTCTACACTTGATGACATCGAAGTTGTTGAAATGGCGAAAAACCTTGACCGTGGTGTGCCAATGGCCACACCAGTATTCGATGGTGCGTCTGAGGCAGATATCACAGACCTTCTTGAAAAAGCAGGCGTTGATAAATCTGGTCAGACAACACTATTCGACGGACGTACAGGTGAAAAATTCGACCGTAAAGTGACTGTTGGTTACATGTATATGTTGAAACTACACCACTTGGTTGACGATAAGATCCACGCACGTTCGATCGGTCCATACTCTCTTGTTACGCAACAGCCACTTGGTGGTAAGGCCCAATTCGGTGGTCAGCGTTTCGGTGAGATGGAGGTCTGGGCATTACAAGCTTATGGTGCTGCATACACCTTGCAAGAAATGCTTACCGTGAAGTCCGATGACGTTGCAGGTCGTTCGAAAGTCTATGAAAGCATCGTCCGCGGTGAAGACAGCTTCGAAATTGGTATTCCTGAGTCGTTCAACGTTCTTGTAAAAGAATTGCGCGCACTTGGTTTGAATGTCGATATGAAGCAAAGCACTGCTAGCGGCGAATAAGCATCAAGAAACGGTGCCGTGACATACGGCACCGCTTTATCGTAGGAATTTAATTTTAAGTCAGATCACAAGATCTAAAGCTATAAGGTAGAAGTCAAATGAATGAACTAATGAACCTTTTCGGTCAGCCAACAGGCCCACAAAGCTTCGACAGCTTGCGCATTACGATCGCATCACCAGAACAGATCATGTCATGGTCATATGGTGAAGTGAAAAAGCCTGAGACCATTAACTACCGTACATTTAAGCCTGAAAAAGACGGCTTGTTCTGTGCACGTATTTTCGGCCCGATCAAAGATTATGAATGTCTTTGTGGCAAATATAAGCGCATGAAATACAAAGGTATTATCTGTGAAAAATGTGGCGTTGAAGTTACATTGACAAAAGTACGTCGTGACCGCATGGGCCATATTGACCTTGCGGCGCCAGTTGCACATATCTGGTTCTTGAAATCTCTACCTTCACGTATCGGTTTGATGATCGATATGACATTGAAAGAGCTTGAGCGCGTTCTTTACTTCGAAAACTACGTGGTTATCGAGCCAGGCATGACTCCGTTGAAGCGTTTCCAACTTCTTTCAGAAGAAGAATTCATGGATGCTGAAGACGAGTATGGCGAAGAAAACTTCCGCGCAGGCATCGGTGCTGAAGCATTGAAAGAAATTCTTTCTGCGATGGATCTTGATCTAGAGCGCGAAAAGACAGAAGAAGAACTACGTGAAACAAATTCTGAAGCGAAGCGTAAGAAACTTGTTAAGCGCATGAAGCTTCTTGATTCATTCCTTGAATCAGGCACACGCCCAGAATGGATGATTTTGGACAACCTACCGGTTCTACCACCGGAGCTTCGTCCACTTGTTCCACTAGATGGCGGCCGTTTCGCAACATCTGATTTGAACGATCTATATCGTCGTGTGATCAACCGTAACAACCGTCTACGTCGTTTGATCGAACTCCGCGCACCAGACATTATCGTCCGTAACGAAAAGCGTATGCTTCAAGAATCTGTTGACGCGCTATTCGATAACGGTCGTCGTGGTCGCGTGATTACAGGCGCGAACAAGCGTCCATTGAAATCACTTTCAGACATGCTTAAAGGTAAGCAAGGTCGTTTCCGTCAAAACCTTCTTGGTAAACGTGTCGACTATTCTGGTCGTTCGGTTATCGTTGTTGGTCCGGAATTGAAATTGCACCAATGTGGTCTACCAAAGAAAATGGCTTTGGAACTGTTCAAGCCGTTTATCTACCATAAACTAGAACTTTATGGCATGGCATCGACCATTAAAGCTGCAAAGAAAATGGTTGAAAAAGAACGTCCAGAAGTTTGGGATATCTTGGAAGAAGTTATCCGCGAACACCCAGTATTATTAAACCGTGCACCGACACTTCACCGTTTAGGTATTCAGGCATTTGAACCAGTACTGATTGAAGGTAAAGCGATTCAGTTACACCCACTAGTCTGTGTTGCGTACAACGCTGACTTCGATGGT
>JASBUS010000019.1 GCA_030147745.1 Alphaproteobacteria bacterium | reverse complement strand
AGTGATGAACCTTGTCGCGCTTTTAAATAAAGATGAAGGTTATGTGATGGATCTGGGTGAAGTTACAGGCACACAAAGCCGTTATCATATTAAACCAGAAAAGACCGAACGCGGTCAGACGCAAATGGTCTTTTATGCCTTGGGACAAGAGGGTGTCTCTAAGGAAAATGCAGTGTTATCTATAGATGAAGGGGTATTATCATGAGTGGATCAGTTTTAAGCAGTTTAGGACAAAAACTATGTGCATCATTTTCGGATGCAAATCTAAAGCGTTCACCGGGTCTATATGGCGGTGTTCAGCAGGTTAATATTGTGCTTGAAAATTCAACGCATCAGCCGAAAGTTTAAGGCTTTTTACGGGGCGGCTTAGGCTTTTGTGAAGGTGAAAGCAGGTTATAGCTGCTATGTCGCCCAAGCGCTGAAAGGTTATTGTTAAGCCAGTCTTGCGCGTCTTTACGTCCCATATCTTCCAATGTATTTAACCATTGTGGGTCGGTGTTCATCCGGCTCGTTTCATTCCAATGCGGCTGCACATCCATCGCAATATGATGTAAATGCAGTTTCGGTTTCGCCTGCTGCAAATGCAGTAAGTGATCATGTATTTCCGATGTAATTAATGAAAAACCAGGCTTAGCGTGGTCTTGGTCACGGACATCATCTTGTGAACGCGGTTTAAGTGGACGATTTGGGCGTGCCTGCAAACTGATCACAAATAAATCCGTGATATCAGTTTTTAAAATGTCATCGAAACAAGGGTTACGCCAATAGGCGCCGTCATAATGGCGTGTGCCATTCACCATCCAGCCGCCAAGTTGTTCTAATGCGCCCGAGGCAATCAGGCTGTCATGATCTAAATCTTGGCCTTTAAAGACTGTATGGATGCGGCCGCCATTTGTGCTATCGTCTAACACGGCATTAACAAAAAGCTGCGTTTTACCGCTATGCAGCGGCTTTAAATCAGGTATTTCTTGTGCGAGGGCTTGTTTCAGTTGGCTCAGCGCATAATCACGCGGCAAGGCGGCTTGCGCGAAACTAAAAAGCAGCATTTTATGTTGCGGTATATTCGGCCAGTCGGGGTTGAGCGTTGGGTTAAGGCCGTTCCAAAGCGAGAAGGTTTGACCAATATTTTTGATGTTATCCCAAAATTGATCAAGTGTTTTGAGCGCGACTTGTGGCCCGCCTTTATTAAGGCCATAGGTTAAAAGCGCGCCATTCATTGCGCCTGCGCTTGTCCCTGTAATGGCGCGAATATCTGTTTTGTTGATGAAGGGCGATTGTAATAGGGTTTCTAAAACGCCTTTTGCATAGGCGCCATATGCCCCGCCGCCTTGAAGCGCGATACCGATTTTCGTCTTGGGGGTAGCGCTTTGCGCTTTATTATTGAATTTTCCCTGCATGTCATTGGTTATAGCACAGCCGCAAAATATGTAAAGTTTTTACTTTTTACCCTGCCCTTGATGTTTTTCATTTGAGACTATGTTACTTTGTTCACGGCCGTAAGGACATAAGAGGAGTTAAAGATGGAATTTGCAAAATTAGGACGTACAGATATTCAGGTGAGCCGCATTTGTCTTGGGACAATGACATGGGGGAACCAAAATAGTGAGGCCGAAGGCCATGCGCAGATGGATTATGCCGTGGATCAAGGTGTGAACTTCTTTGATACGGCGGAGCTTTATGCCGTACCAACAAGCGCCGAAACACAAGGTAAGACCGAAGAAATTATTGGAACATGGTTTAAAAAAAATAACCGCCGTCAGGATATTGTCTTGGCCACAAAAATTGCGGGTGCGGGTTTGCCGTGGATCCGCGATGGTCGCCCTATTGACCGTGCGGGCGTGTTTGCTGCGGTTGAGGGTAGTTTAAAGCGCTTACAGACCGATTATATCGATTTATATCAATTGCACTGGCCAAATCGTGATCATTATCATTTTGGCCGTAACTGGAATTTCATGCCTAAAGCGCGCACGGCGGAACAAGACCGCGCCGATATGCTTGAAATTTTAGAAGCGCTGGGTGAGTTGGTGACGCAGGGTAAAATTCGTCATGTTGGCGTATCGGATGATACGGCATGGGGCGTTATGCATTATTTAAAGCTCGCTGAAGAAAAAGCATTGCCGCGCATGATGTCGATCCAGAATGAATATAGCTTGCTTTGCCGCCTATTTGAGCCAGATTTATCTGAGATCGCGATGAAGGAAGATATTGGCCTATTGGCATGGTCGCCGCTTGCAACAGGTATGCTTAGCGGTAAATATCTTGGCGACCGTGATGCATGGCCTGAAGGGGCACGCTGGACGCTGTCTAACCGTAATTTTAACCACCGTAATAACCCGATCGCCCATCAGGCGACGGCGGCCTATATTGATGTGGCTAAGAAGCACGGTTTAGATCCATGCCAAATGGCCATTGCCTTTACTTTGGCGCAGCCTTTTGTAACAGCAAGCATCATCGGTGCGACGTCTATGGCGCAGCTTGAAAGCAATATTGCGGCGAAGGATGTGAAGCTGAGTAAGGATGTTTTGGCGGATATCGAAGCGGTGCGCCGGCAATATCCAATTCCATTTTAATTACGGATATCGTATTTATCCATGATGCGCTTATATGTTCCATCCGCGATGATGACATCGAGCGCATCATTAAACTCATCACGTAATTTCGGGTCATTAAAACCGGCGCTGTAATGCGTTGGTTCAATCACATTATGAATTTGATAGACGAAGCCTTCTGCAGGTAAATCGCCCTCGGCGATGGCTTGTTTGTAATAATGTTCAAAAACGCGGCGTTCACTGAACACATAGTCAACACGATCACGATAAAGCAGCAAGACTTGGGTGCGCTGGGCGGCGGTTTCAAAATAAAGCGCAGTTTTGTCTTTTATTGCGGCAATTTCAGGAATGAAAAACTTCGCGTTTTGAAAGGCGGTTAAGCGTGTATCCGCTAATTCATCAAAGCTTTGGATGCTATGGTTTTTTGGTTTGGAAATCAGCACATTTTCGAAATCGATATAAGGCTTGGTTAAATAGGCATGGCCTTTGGATTGTTCGGTTAATGTTGTATAAAGGTCAATGCGCTGCTGCTCCAAATATTGATAGCCGCGGGCATTGGGGATGAAGTCAGGTTTAATTTCATATCCCATTTGCTTGATAATTGCTTTGACCAATTCAATTTCTAACCCAGCTTCGTGGTCGTTATACACAAAAGGTGGGCGTTCTGCGCCGAAACCAACGCGAATGATTTGTTTTTCTGTGTGGGCTTGGGTTTCTTCGATGTCTTCTGCGCGCGCATTGGTCATTGCGACCATCATGAAGAGGCCGATATATAAGGCGGCCTTTATGTTTTTAATGATTAGAGCAAATTGCGGTTTCAACATTTGTTTAATCCCTTAATCTTTTGCGCAAGATTCTGACTAAATCAATTTTACGGAATGGTTTGCGCAATTCAACATTATAGGCGGCTTCCGCCAATGTGTTGTCAGGGTCAGTATAGCCTGACATATGGATGATTTTCTGGTCAGGGTGTTGCGCCAGAATTTTATCCGCAAATTGAAAGCCGCTTATGTCATTTTGTAACAATACATCACTTAATATAATATCAAATCCGCCAATGTCATCATATGCGGCAAAGGCATCGTCTGATTTAAAGGTTTTCGTGACGGTGAAATGCATGTCTTGCAGCAGTTTTTCAATGATGTCGGCAATGGTGGTGTTGTCTTCCAAAATCAAAATATGCTTGCCTGTGCCATCATAATCTTCTTCATCTTCATGAGCGTTGTCGGCATTTTGGGCGTTTTTGTTTTTCTTCACCTGTGTTTCAGGGAAATACATTTGGATCGTTGTGCCTTCACCAAGGGTTGATTGAATGTTAAAGAAGCCTTTGGACTGATGGACAAAGCCGTAAACCATAGATAAGCCGAGGCCTGTGCCTTTACCAATCGCTTTGGTGGTAAAGAATGGATCAATCACTTTTTTGAGGTTTTCAGGGGAAATACCGTCACCATTATCAATGATTTCAACCAAAATATAATTTCCCGCTATGTGTGGCTCATTAATGGTTTCAGGAATTTGTGTTTGGCGCGTTGTGCGAATCTCGATATGACCTTGTTTATCAAGCGGGATGGCGTCACGGGCATTGATACAAAGGTTCAGAATCGCATTTTCAAATTGGCTGACGTCCAATTTAACTTCGCCCAAATTCTCCGTTAAATCCGATGTGATGGTGATATGTTTGCCAATTGTACGTTCAAGCAGCGGTAAAATATGACGAATTTTCTCGTTCGGATTAAATTGGTCAGGATTAAGGGGCTGATTGCGCGCAAAAGCCAAAAGGCGGTTTGTTAAGTCTGCGCCCGTGAAGCTGGCATTTATTGCGGAATCGAGCAGTTTCTTTATGGATTCAGTTTGCTCACCTTCTAATTTTCCGACTTTGGCGCTGACCAATTCAATATTATTAATGATGATGGTTAGAATATTATTGAAGTCATGGGCGATGCCGCCCGTTAATTTACCGATGGATTCTAGCTTTTGTGCCTGACGCAATTCCATTTCGGTTTTATATGATTTGGTAATATCACGCGCGATGAACAGCAAACAGTTGATCTTTTCAACATCAAGGGCGTTGTTCATACTGCATGATAAGATGCGTTCATCACCATTTTTGGCCCTAAAATGCAGGACGCGGGTGTTTTCTTCGGTTTGGCCTTCAACAATTTGCTCAATGAAATTTTCTAAATTCTGAACGTCGTTTTTCTCAACATATTCTAAAATATTGGTGTTGATTAATTCGGTTAGGCCGTGGCCGAGGATCTTTTTAATCGCTGGGTTCACAAATTCGATATTACCATCCTTGCTGAGGCGCATGAAAATCTCGAATGTATTGGCGACCATGGCGGTATATTGTGCTTCGGTCGTTTCCAATGTGTCTTGAATATTTGAGGCGAAAATTTTGGTTTCGGTCAGGTTTTTGAACAGGCTGTTGAAATTTTCAATCAAATAGCCAATTTCATCGGTTTTATGCTTTTCAGGTGTTTTCAGGGCATTGCTGGCTTCATGGATGCTGCGGTCTTCAATGGCGCTGATTTGTTGGGCAAGGCTGATTATTGGTGATGAAAGTTCAAAATCAATCAGCTTGCGTAGGGCAAAGTAAATCAGTGCTGACAGCAGCAAAATGAATAATACCCCTTGAATCAATGCTTCTTTAATGTTCTGTGTGGCGTTGACGTAGTTTGGCAGAATATGGAGCATCCCGACACGTAAAGTAATACCGCGCACATTAAAATTTAGTTCGGTGTCAAAGCTTTTTAGGTCAGGGAAGAGGATTGTGGTCAACGCATCATAATTTTCAGGTGCATTGCCGGATTGTGCCAGAAGGGAACCGTCTTCGAGTGAAATGCGGGCATAGGCAATGCCTTTACTGCGGGTAAAGCCTTCAAGCATATGCTTCGCGACTAATTTGTCGATGGTATAGGCGGCAAGACTGGCGCTTTCGCGTGAGCCAGCGACTTCTTTTTCGATGGTGATGTAAAGCTGCTGTTTTTGGGTGTTGTAGCTATAAACGAAGAAGATGATACTGGCAAAGATGCCCAATAGGGTCATGGTCACCAAGAACACACGAGAGAATTTTTGGCTGAGTGAGTTTTTAACAATGAATTCCTGCGGCGCGCTGCGCGTATTTTTATTCAGGAGCATTCTAACCTTGTGTGTTACGTGGCATGAATCTGCATATAATCCGCATTATATTAATCCGTAATGCGGTTTTTTAAAAGTCTTAATACATCTATAGATATAGTGTGCTTTGCAGTAATGTCTTGTTGTGGTTGTTTATTGGTTTATATTAGGGCAGAAGTTGTTTTTAAAGGATGAGTGATGCGCCAAATAATTTTTAGCTTTGTGATGTTGTTATGCTTTTTGGCGCAGCCTCGCCTTGTGTGGGCAGAGGCGCAGAGCTTTCAAGATAAAATCCCTGCGGATTTGCTTCAAAGTGACCATCGTTTTTTAACGCTGACGCTTGAAAATGATATGTTCGCATCAAGTAGCGATCAAAATTACACCCATGGCACGCGGCTGACATATTTTGATGTCGGTATGGACTCGCCAGATATTTTGGCGGCGTTAGATTGCGTATTGCCGTTTTTTACCTTTAATGAAACAACATCTGTTGCTTACTCAATTGGGCAAAATTTATATACACCTGAAAATATTAAAACACGTAACCCCGACCCGAATGATCGCCCTTATGCGGGTTTTCTTTATGGTAGCGCGGGATTTTCGACTGTGAATGCTGATACAATTGACTCGCTCGAACTTACTTTGGGCGTGATTGGCCCGTGGTCATTGGGGGAAACCGTGCAAGAGGCTGTTCATGACTTCGTTGGGGCTGATGATCCATCGGGCTGGGCGCATCAATTGGATAATGAGGTTGGGGTGATTGTATCATGGCAGCGTAACTGGCCTGAAATTTATGCCGCTGATTTTTCGGATTATCATATGCGTGTGAGCCCACATGTTGGTCTGTCGCTCGGTAATATTTATACCTATGGGTCAAGTGGTGTGACGCTTCAGTTAACGCCGAAGAAATATCAATGGCAATCACCGCCTATGCGTGTGCGCCCGTCTATCCCCGGCAACGGCTTTTTTGCTGTGCCAGATCATCATTTTGCATGGTCGGCCTTTATTGGCCTTGATGGGCGTGCCTTCGCGCGGAATATCTTTTTAGATGGGAATACATGGAAGGATAGCGCATCCGTTGACAAAAAGCCTTTTGTCGGGGATTTAAGCGGCGGGATTAGCGTGGCCTATGGCGCGGCGCAAATTTCATATAGCGTTAATTGGCGTTCTAAAGAATTTGACGGACAAGATGAACCTTCGCTTTTTGGTGCGGTGTCTGTGGGCTATCGTTTTTGAATGTGGGTTCTGTAAAGTGGGGGCTAGCCAAAGGCGTATATATGTGATAGCAATAATATATAAATTAATAAGAATACGTATATAGGGATGGTTAATTTGGAAAATTCTCAATTTGTCAAAAAAATGGCAAAGCCGGAAAAATCTCCAACAAACTGTGATACGCAAAATGAACGTGTGGTTATTTTGCATGGCGCTACCGGCAGCTATTTAGATCTTATCGACCTTGAACATGCTTTAATCAAGGCGGGTTATGACGTGCATAATTGGGATTATCCGTCGACGACGTTGACGATTGCCGAATGCGCGGAACATCTTTCACAAAAACATATCAGCCCAAGCTTTAACCGCTCGGCGCAGCGCACGCATTTTGTTGGTTTCTCAATGGGCGGTCTTGTTGCGGCGGAAATCATCAAAAACCATATGCCGCAATGCTTAGGCCGCGTTGTAACTTTAGGTACGCCGTATCATGGCAGCGATATTGCAGATTATATGAGCCGCCATTATCTTAATAATAAATATTATGGTCATGTCTTTGGGCCAGCGGGCAAGGAATTGACGACCGCTTTCCGCCAAGCTGTAATGCAGAATATTCAGCCGCTGCCTTATGATTTGGGTTCTATCGCAGGGAATCAAAATAATGCCTATTTTGTAGCGCGTCACTTGTTCAACGGTAAGGATAATGATGGGCGTGTGGCAATTGACAGCACACGTCACCCTTATATGAAAGATCATAAGGTGGTGTCCGCAGATCATGTTGGTTTGCCAAGCAATACAGAGGCACAAAAGGCCACAATCAATTTTTTAAAACATGGATGTTTTTAGCTTTAGAGATTTTTAGCCTTATTGACTTTACATATTTTTTACGCTATTGATATGTATAAAGCATAATTTTAGGGAGGCAAAAATGATAAGTACAGCAGCGCAAATTGGATATGTTGTAGAGGCTCAACAAAAACGTCAAGCTAGTGGGCAGGAGAAGTCTTCATCAGATAACATGTTTGACTTTGAGCGTGTTGCTCGATGTGATGCCGAGGTTAATCGTATAGCAGGCTTGCCAGCATCTGAGCTTTATGCTGAGTTAGACCGGTTAAAACTGGCTGAGCGCTATTCGGGGTTAGAAGACAGGCTTGATGCGCGTTATATTATGAGTGGTGTAAAGTCGCGTCGACCATAGGATTTATTTGCGCATTTTGCTTATAATCCAGTCTTAAATAGTCATTCTCTATCTTGAATTCTCTTTAAACCCGCTATAAAGTGCTTTGTTTAGAAAATCTAAGTGCCGAGCGGAAAAGAGAGACGACAATGGTAAACTTTCCTGAACTTGATAAAAGTTTCGAAAATGCAGATTTAGAAAATAAATGCCGCACCCTTTGGGATGAGACAGGCATTTATGATTATGACCCAAATTCAGATAAGCCGTTATTCTCGGTTGATACGCCGCCGCCATATGTATCGGCAGCGCATTTGCATGTTGGCCATGCGATGTCTTATACGCAGGCTGAAATTGTTATTCGTTATAAGCGTATGCTTGGCTTTAACATCTTTTACCCAATGGGTTTTGATGATAACGGCCTGCCGACGGAGCGCTATGTTGAGCAAACTTATAAAATCAATAAAAAGCAAACAACGCGTAGTGAGTTCCGTAAACTTTGTATTGATGAAACACAAAAAGGCGCGAAAACCTATGAAGAGCTTTGGCGTTCGCTTGGTTTGTCTGTCGACTGGACATTGCGTTATTCAACCATTGATGACCGTTCACGCCATACTGCGCAAAAGTCATTCCTTGATTTGTATAACAAAGGTTTGATTTACCGCTCGGACGAGCCTGTTCAATGGGATACACATTTTGAAACAGCGTTAGCGCAGGCTGATTGTGAGACAATCGAGCGTAAGGGCAAGATGTATGACATTGCCTTTAAAGATCCAGACGGCAATGATTTGGTGATCTCAACCACACGTCCAGAACTTATTCCGGCTTGTGTCGCGATGTATTTCAACCCAGAAGATAAGCGTTACCAACATTTGATCGGTAAAACAGCGATCGTCCCGCTTTCAGATGGCCGTGAAGTGCCGATTAAAACTTCCGAAGAAGTTGATTTGGAATTTGGTACAGGCTTGATGCAGGTTTGTACATTTGGTGACGGTGAAGACGTCAAAAAGTGGAAAGAAGATAATCTTGATACGCGCATCATTATGGGCCCTGACGGTAAAATGACCGAAGCGGCAGGTAAATATGCTGGCCTTGATGCAATTAATGCGCGCGCGAATATCGTTAACGACCTCAAAGAAGCCGACCTTATCCGCGGTGAACAGAAAGTTGTTCAAAATGTCACTGTGGGTGAGCGTTCAGAGCAGCCTGTTGAATTTGTGATGGCGCCGCAATGGTTCATTAACGTGCTTGATCACAAGGACCGCTTCCGTAAGCGTATGGATGAGCTTGAGTGGTTCCCAGACTGGATGAAGGTTCGTCTTGAGCACTGGATTGATGGCCTAAAATATAACTGGAATATCTCACGTCAGCGTTTCTACGGCGTACCATTCCCAATTTGGTATGTCAAAGAAACAGGCGATGTAATCGTTGCTGACGAAGCCGACTTGCCGATTGACCCGATTGAATCCGCGCCGCCAAAATGGGCACAGGAAAAATATGCGGGCATGACGATTGTGCCTGAAACAGATGTGATGGAAACATGGATGACATCATCACTTACGCCGCTGATTAACGCCAACTGGGCGGGCCGTGATGAAGTTAAGGGCTCTATGGATATTTACCCAATGGATCTGCGCGTGCAGGCCTTTGAAATTATCCGTACATGGTTGTTCTATACATTGATCAAATCTGAATATCACACAGACAGTCTGCCATGGAAAAATGTGATGATTTCAGGTTGGGGTCTCAATGAGCAAGGTAAGAAGGTTTCCAAACGTGACCTCGAGAAATTTACCGATGCGAATGGTTATAACCGTTATGATCCAGGTTCAGTTGTTGAGAAATACGGCGCGGATGCGCTGCGTTACTGGGCGGCGAACTCGCATCTTGGTCAAGATCTACGTTACCACGAAAAAGAAGTTAAAGACGGCCGCAAGATTGTCGTGAAGCTTTGGAACGTGGCGCGTATGGCGTTTATGTATTTGGGTGACGATGTTGACCCAAGCACATTCCCGAAATTTGAAGACCGCACATTGGAAGACCGCTGGTTATTGAAAAACTTGCATAAGCTTGCGGATGACATGACGAAGTCTTTCGATAAGTTTGATTATGCGAGCGCGAAAGATAAGCTGCATAAATTCTTCTGGGGTACATTCTGTGATAATTACTTGGAGCTGATTAAAGCACGTTTCTGGGATAATTATGATTGGGATGATGCGGCGCGCCTATCCGCGCAGGCGACATTGTTTGACTCTGTGCGTATGTTGCTTGGTCTATTTGCACCATTCACACCATTTGTGACGGAAGAGATTTATCAGCAAGCTGGTAAATTCGGTGAAGATTATGCATCACTCCACGTGTCAGCATGGCCAAAAGCCGATGCAGCGATTATCGCCCATGACGGCGCATCGGATATGGATTACGTTCTAAAAACGCTCGCTGGCGTACGCCGCTTGCGCTCTGAGCAGCAAATCGGTGCAGGTGCATTACTCGAATCTGTGACCATATCGCTTGGTAAAGATGAGGGTGATGCAGAAGCACGTTTGAAAACAATTGCAAATTCATTGCTTTCGGCCGCACGTGCAAAGGCGCTGAATATCAAAACTGCAAATGATGCGGATGAAATTGCCTTTGAAATTACGCCAATGGCGGCAGAAGCATAATTCGAGCTTTTGCTTTAGAATTTTAAACGCCCTTTAAGGTTGGTCTTAAAGGGCGTTTTTTTATTTTTTACATTTCAGGGCAAGTCCATATAAGGCATAAACGATAAATCCGCCTATGATGCCTGCAACAATTTCATATGTAATATCGTTTAAATCAAAATAGCGCCAAAGCATCATGGCGCCAAAGCCGCCGAGGATCATGGCTATGGCTTGGTTTTCTGTTGTTTTGCGGTTCAGCGCATGCAATATCAAGATGGGCGCAAAGGCGCTGGCAAGGCCTGACCACGCAATGAGCACTAAGCTAAAGACACTTTTGCTGCCAAATAAGGCGATTAAAAGAGCCATGGCTGTGATGAATACGGTCGCGATCTTGTTGGCTTTATAGCTTGATAATTTTTCAGGAAATAAATCATTAGTGAGCGCCGCCGTACAGCTGAGGATTTGTGAATCTGCGGTTGACATTGTTGCGGCAAAGAGGCCTGCGAGAACGAGCCCGACCAGAATATCTGGAAGGAGTTCTTGTGCTAAAGTGGGTAGAGCCAATTCCGCATCAAAGCTACTCACTTCTGGGATCAATAAGCGTGCAGCTAAGGCTGTTGTAATGGTTAAGGCATAAAATAGTATATACCAGCTATAATAATAGCTGCGCGCCTTCCAAATCGTATCGGCATCGTCAATCGTCATGAATCGGATCATGATATGTGGCTGCCCGATCACGCCAATACCGGCAAAAAACCACCCCATAATAAACAGAATGGATGCAACAGCTTCGCTGCCGAAGAGGGTTTTGTCGGGGAATAAGTCCATATAAGTTGGGTTTACATTTTTTAGCCCTTCGGTAAAAGCGTGAAGCCCACCAATCTCACTTATGCCCATATACACCATGACGCCCATTGCTGTGAGCATCACGAAGGATTGTGCCGCATCCGTCCAAATTGAAGCACGTATGCCGCCAGCAAAGCAGTAAGAGAGGACGATGACGCTGCCGATAATGGCGCCGAGGGAATAATCCCAATCAAACATGACGTGTAAGGCTTTGCTGCCTGCGTTAAGCTGTGCCGCCGCATATGTGCCAAGGAACATGATGGTTATTATGCCGCATAATATACGCAGTTTTTTGTAATGTTGGCCATGCCAGTCACTGATTAAGCTTGCGAAGCTAATGACGTTGCGTTTTTCCGTCATTTGGCGCATGCGTTTATGAACGAATGTGGAGGTGAAAAAGTCACCTAACACCCAGCCAATCATCAGCCATATGGAGTGTAGGCCATACATATAGGTAAAACCAATTTGGCCGACAAACATATAACCACTATTATTGGTTGCGACTGCAGAAAGTGCAACGAGCCATGGTTTAACGCTTTGGCTGGCGAGGAGATAATCTTCTGACGTGGTTTTCTTTTTGGCAAAGGAAAGAACGCCTACAAAAACAAATAATAATAAAAAAGCAATGAAGCTAACAGCTACCATAGATACACCATTTTCTTTTGATTGTTTATGACGCGAATAAACTCTAGGCCCTTGAGGGAAAAATAGAGCGCGCAGCTTCTTATTCTTATTGTCTCTGCTTGCGTCTTTAATTGATGCTGCCAAAGTGCGGTATCGCGGGGGCAGCAAGCTATGTTGCGTACAACCCTAACCGATGGCGTTCAGAAAAACAAGGAAAGCGGCCATTTTCTTCGGACAGGGCTGTGAAAACGGTTTATATTAGCCAGAAATATACGCATGAAATTAAAGAAAGATGGTCATGGATGATTTTGTAAACCGTGCAGTGATTTTTTCAGGGCTGGTCATTTTGGTGTCGATCATTCGTTATGGCACCTATTTCATTAGTATCTTTAAACGTGAAACCCGTCCGCATTTATTTAGCTGGGTGAATTGGGGGCTGATTATTTCGATTGGCGCTTATGCGCAGCTTAAGCTCGGAGGAGATTTATCGGCCTATATGCTGCTTTTTGTGGGTATCACATGCTGGTTTATTGCGTTTTTATCACTATTTTATGGTGAAAAGGACATAAAACGCTCTGATTGGGCGGCTTTTCTATCGGGTTTGGCGCTAATTCCAGTGTGGGTAATCACAAAAGACCCGCTTTTGACGCTCATTTTGATTATTTGTATCGATATACTGACTTTTTACCCAACGGTACGTAAAACTTATGTTGACCCAAGTAGCGAGCCGCCAGTCTCTTATTTTTGGGCGGGGCTGCGTTATTTCTTTATATTGCTTACCGTGCCTGAATTTCACTTCTCGGTCTTGTTCTATCCGCTTTTCTTGATGGTCACGGAATGGGGCTTTATGGCGTTTATCTTCTGGCGCCGACGTATTGTCCATCTGGCCGCAAAGCCGCATGACCATGACTCGCCGATTGAAGAGAAAATGCCTTAATGCAGCTTCTTATGGTTCAAGATGCAAGCGTCTAAGCATTTTAAGGCGCGTGATGAGGTAAGCTGCGCTGTCTTTATCGTAAGCGATATCGGCTTTATCAGCGCTTTGTGTTAAGCTCGACAGGCAATATTGCGGATGGCGCAGAAAGGTTTCTGGATTTTGGCTGTCCATGAATCGCGCGTCTGTGTTCAGGTCGCAATAGCCTTGTTCACTGGCTTTAGCCTTCACGCTGTATTGATTTTGAAATGTATTAATCTCAACTATTGCCGCGTCATAAAAAGACTGCACGCATATATTGGCCTCGGCTGGTGATAATGTCTTTTGCTGTGTGAAGGCGCAATTTTGATCAAGTCGCTTGATGTCATGTACATCAACGGCATGTGCTTCCGCAGAAAATAGAGCCGCACAGAGCGCGAATGTCGCGGTCAGGGCAATGGTTTTTGATTTTAATTTACTCATAAAACATCTCCATAGAAATGACGCCCGCAAGATTGGTCTGAGACCATTTGCAGGCGCGAAAGTTCATTGTTTGTATATATGTTTTTTATTCTTATAACTTTATCTTAGCCGAGGCGCATTTGCGGATTTGCAGATGGGCCTTGATCGTCGCCATTATTTTTGGCGGCTGGCTTGCTGTTATCATTCGCGGCTTCAGTTGGCTTACGGCTAATTTTACCGCCTGCACAGACCAAATCGATCTCTTCACCCGTGATGGTTTCATATGTATAAAGTGCTTCTGCAACGGCCAGAAGCTCTGGTGTATGCTCTTCGATCACTTTACGTGCGCGCGCTTCAGAATCTTTGATCAGTTTGTTGATTTGTTGATCAAGGCTATGTTTCTGCTCATTCGACATATCCATTAATGATGATGTGCCTTGTGAAAGGAATGTTGCGCGTTGTTCTTCGGTAAAGCTTTGCATGCCGAAATCAGACCAGCCCCAATCCAGTACCATTTGGCGGGCAATTTTTGTTGCCTGTTTAATGTCGTTGGATGCGCCAGTTGTAACGGCATCTTCACCATGGAAGATTTCTTCAGCCAAGCGACCCGCCATGAATGTATCCATAAGGGCGCAAAGTTGTTTTTTGTTATATGAAACTTTATCGCCTTCAAACACAGTTTCGACCATGCCTAAGGTTTTGGAACGTGGCACAGCTGTGGCTTTAAGGATTTTATCGCTGCCATCCGTATATTTCATCAAAATGGCGTGACCTGCTTCGTGGTCACAGGTTAGGCGGCGTTCTTCGTCAGTAATGTTGAGGTAACGCTTCTCACCAAAGACCAAATTGTCGCGCGCATTAATGAAATCCATCATATTGGCTTGATCACGGCCTTGGTCTTCAGCTAGCGCCAAAGCTTCGTTGACAAGGTTGCGGAGTTCCGCGCCCGGCCAACCTGGTGTCGATTGGCCAAGTTGTGCGATGTTAATATCATCAGCACAGCTTGCTTCTTTAATGTATTTTTCAAGAATTTTGACGCGGCCTGCAAGGTCAGGCACATCAACAACAATTTTACGGTCGAGACGTCCCGCACG
>JASBUS010000017.1 GCA_030147745.1 Alphaproteobacteria bacterium | reverse complement strand
CCGCCCGCGGATCCTCGCACCGATATCAAAGGCCGATTTGACAGGATCCATACGGTAATTTGTCCCCGGGACGCGGACGCCCATTGGCACAACCGTACCCGGCACAATTGGGCCCATTAATTTGGTACAAGCGGGGAAGCTTAACGCCAAAATGCCGCAGCCGAGCGTATCCATCAAACAATGACGCGCTGTTTCATAGGTCGCCTTGCTGTCGATGTTGAAATCATAAACATAATCAACAATATCCTGAATGACGCTGTCATAATCTGGACGTTCGTTTAAATCTGTATTCGCATGATGCTGCATGGTTTTATCTTTCTTCTATAGGAACAAATTCAAGTTTCTCAGGGCCGATATAATCCGCAGATGGGCGGATCAATTTATTATTGGCGCGCTGTTCAAATATATGTGCCGCCCAACCTGTGATGCGGGACATCACAAATAACGGCGTGAAAATAGATGTCGGAATACCAAGCATGTTGTAAACCGAGGCAGAATAAAAATCCAAATTCGGGAAGAGATGTTTTTCATCCCACATGATTTGTTCAATGCGCTCTGACACATCAAACATGCTCATATCGCCTTTTTCTTCTGATAATTTACGCGACCATTCTTTAATCACGCGGTTACGTGGGTCAGCTTCGGTATAAACGCGGTGACCAAAACCCATGATGAGTTCTTTGTTTTTAAGCATACGGTGAATGGCAATATCCGCCTCTTCCGCTGTGTTGAAACGCTCGATCAATTCCATCGCCGCTTCGTTCGCGCCGCCATGAAGTGGCCCGCGCAACGCGCCAATCGCGCCTGTTACGGCAGAATAAAAATCCGACAAAGTCGATGCAATGGTACGGGCCGTAAAGGTTGAGGCGTTAAATTCATGTTCCGCATAAAGGATAAGCGACACATTAACGGCGCGTTCATGGAGCGCAGATGGTGCTTTTTGGCGCAAAAGCGTCAATATATGTGCCGCCATGCTTTCCGCGTCTGTTGTACAGTTAATGCGCTTGCCATTCTGCGCATAATGCCACCAATACATCATCATCGCCGGATATTTCGCAAGTAGGCTATCCGCGACATCTTCTTGACTGCGGCCTGCGCCTTCAGCTTCTAAATTGCCAAGGATTGAGGTTGCACTGCGCAAAACATCCATCGGGTGCGCATCTTTCGGAATAATTTCTAATGCCGCTTTCAAGCCCTCAGGCAGATCACGCATCGATTTCAGGCGCGCTTTATAGGCGCTAAGTTCCGCCGCCTTTGGTAATTGCCCCTTCAGCAGCAAATAGGCGACTTCTTCAAATTCAGCTTTTTCAGCTAATTCATAAATACTATAACCGCGATATTCAAGGTTATGCGCCCCGCCTGCCGCAGATATTTCGGTTGTCCCCGCGACAATCCCCGCAAGGCCTGATGGTTTAGTTGATTGTGTTTGTGCGCTCATTTCTTCGCTCCCATATTATCGATTTTTTGAATTATGTAGACGATCAAGTTGTTGTTCATAAGACATATATTCTAAATGCTCATAAAGCTCCGCGCGGGTCTGCATTTTATCAACGCAGGCCTTTTGCGTCCCATCTTTCTTGATTGTGCTATACACCTCTAACGCCGCTTTGCTCATCGCACGGAAGGCACTTAGCGGATATAATGCCATATCAACGCCATGGTCGGCTAATTCCTCTGCCGTATATAAATCGGTCTTACCAAATTCAGTGATATTGGCAAGCAACGGCACGCCAACGGCATCTTTAATGATGCGATAATGCGCCAGATCGGTCATTGCTTCGGCAAAAATCGCATCGGCGCCGCATTCTGCATAATAAGCACTGCGCTCAACAGCGGCATCGAAACCTTCAACCGCCAAAGCATCACAGCGCGCCATAACAATGAAGTTTTCATCGGTTTTAGCATCCAAAGCGGCCTTGATACGGTCGCCCATTTCTTCCTTGCTGACCAGTTCCTTATTCGGGCGGTGGCCACAGCGTTTTGCGGCAATCTGGTCTTCCATATGGACGGCGGCAACACCTGCGCGCTCCATTTCTTTGATTGTGCGGGCAATGTTAAAGGCATTACCCCAACCAACATCAATATCCACCAAAAGCGGCAAATCAACCGCGCCCGTAATCCGGCGGGCATCTTCGCAAACATCCGCCAAATTCGTCATGCCCAAATCAGGCAGGCCGAAAGACGCATTGGCAACGCCCGCGCCTGATAAGTAAATGGCCCTATGCCCTGCATCGCGGGCGAGCATCGCACTATAGGCGTTAATTGCGCCGACAACCTGAAGCGGCTTTTCTTCTTTCAATAATTGACGCATTTTTGCGCCTGGGGATTGTGTCATTTTAGATGCTCCTTATTATTTCGCGGGTAAACGCGCCGCGCCATCTAGGCGAATAATCTCGCCATTTAGCATCGGGTTTTCAACAATATGCGCCGCAAGCATGGCAAATTCCTCTGCCTTGGCAAAACGGCTTGGGAAAGGGATATTGGCCGTAATCGCGTCTTTATATTCCTGCGGCACATTATCCATCATTGGCGTTTCAACTGCGCCTGGGGCAATGGTCATCACGCGAATGCCAACACGGGCAAGTTCGCGCGCGATCGGCAAAGTCATCGACGCAACGCCGCCTTTCGATGCCGCATAGGCAGCCTGCCCGATTTGCCCTTCATAACCGGCAATCGACCCTGTGTTGATAATCACGCCGCGCTCACCGCTTTCGCCGTCCGCATCATTGGCCGCCATCATTTCAGCCGAGAGGCGCAGCACGTTAAATGTGCCGTTTAAATTGACATTGATGATCTTTTGGAAACGCTCAAGCGACGCAACGCCGTCGCGGCCAAGGATACGTTCCCCGCCTAGAATGCCCGCGCAATGTACAACAATATGCGGCAGACCAAGCGCGTCTTTCACCGCGCCAAGCGCCATCAGCACGCTGGTTTCATCAACGATGTCACAGGCGATATACACCACGCCATCAAGGCGGGCATCGTCCTTCGGTTCATGCAAATCCCATGATGCCACTTTCGCGCCTTTATCACGTAAATATTTAACGGTCGCCGCGCCAATGCCGCCACTGCCCCCTGTGACAATTGCGACTTTATCTTTAAGCTGCATTTTCAGCCTCCTTTATAATTTCACGTCCAATGACAATGCGCTGAATATCGCTTGTGCCTTCATAAATGCTACAAACACGGATATCGCGGTAAATGCGCTCAATCGGATATTCAGTGAGATAACCATACCCGCCGAAAATTTGTAGGGCCTCACGCGCCACCGCTTCCCCCGTTTCAGAGGCATAAAGCTTCGCCATACAGGCTTCTTTTTTACAAGGCAGGCCTGCATCACGCAGCGCCGCGGCGTGGTGGAGCATTTGACGTGCCACTTCAATCTTCGTCGCCATATCCGCCAAACGGAAGGCTAACGCCTGATGATCAGCAATAGATTTACCAAAGCTTTTACGCTCCTGCGCATAAGCCAGAGCCTGTTCATAAGCTGCGCGCGCCATGCCAACGGCCTGCGCCGCAATGCCAAGGCGGCCGCCTTCTAAATTGGCAAGGGCGATTTTATAGCCATCCCCTTCCGCGCCGATCAAAGCATCAGCCGGTACAGCCATATCTTCAAAGACAAGCTGACAGGTGTCTGACGCCTGCTGCCCCATTTTGTCTTCAATGCGTGCGACTTGATAGCCCGCCGCATTGGTACGCACAGCAAAGCATGAAAGACCGCGCTTACCCGCATCAGGGTCAGTTACGGCGAAGACTAAAGCAAGGTCACCATATTTACCCGACGTAATAAACTGCTTCGTGCCGTTTAGGACATAAGAGCCATCCGCCTGCCTTACAGCGCGGGTGCGGATCGCCGCGGCATCAGAGCCTGCATCTGGTTCAGTTAACGCAAACGCACCAATCCACGCGCCCGAAGTTAATTTCGGTAACCACGCATTTTTTTGATCTTCCGACGCATAATTCAAAATCGCCGTTGAAACGGGGCAGCTATTGACACTCAAAATCGTTGAAAGCGCACCATCCGCCGCAGCAATTTCCTCCATCGCCACAACATAGGATAAATACCCAGTATCACTGCCGCCATAATTTTGAGGGATCAACATCCCCAAAATGCCAAGCTCTGCAAGCTCTTGTAATTCCGCCTTCGGAAAATGTTTTTCCTCTGCGCGTTTACCTGCCTCTGGCCAAAGACGCTGACGCGCGAAGTCACGCGTCATATCCTGTATCATTTTTTGCTCTTCGGTTAAAATCATGGCTTAACCTTCCCAGTTCTCAACCGCAAGGGCAACTGCTTCACCGCCGCCGATACAAAGCGACGCAACACCGCGTTTTAAGCCCTTTTGCTTCAGCGCATGAATAAGCGTCACCAAAATACGCGCCCCAGACGCCCCAATTGGGTGACCAAGCGCACAAGCCCCGCCGCGAATATTGACCCTATCATGGGGGATGGATAATTCCTGCATCGCCGCCATTGTCACCACCGCAAAAGCTTCATTAATTTCAAACAAATCAAAATCATTAGCAGTCTTACCAAGCTTATCAAACAACGCCTGCATCGCCCCAACGGGCGCAGTTGTGAACCATTCAGGCGCACGCGCATGGACGCTATGACCAAGAACTTTCACAAGCGGCGTAAGGCCACGTTTTTCGGCTTCAGACGCACGCATCAACAATAACGCCGCCCCGCCATCAGATATCGAGCTTGCATTCGCTGCCGTGACCGTCCCGTCTTTACCAAAAGCAGGTTTAAGATGTGGGATTTTATCAGGGCGCGCATTGCCCGGCTGTTCATCAATATGAACGGATACATCACCGCCGCGCCCTGCGACCGTGACAGGCACAATTTCCTCAACGAAAGCATCACTGGCGATTGCCGCTTTAGCGCGCGAGAGAGATTCAAGCGCATAAGCATCTTGTGCCTCACGTGAAAATTTATAATGCGCAGCGCATTGATCCGCAAAAACACCCATGAGTTTCCCGCGATCATAAGCATCCTCAAGCCCGTCTAGGAACATATGGTCATAAACCTGCCCATGCCCCATACGCATGCCGCCACGCGCCTTAGGAAGAAGATACGGCGCATTGGTCATGCTTTCCATCCCGCCCGCAATGATAACCTCGTGCGTTTCAGCTTTAATTAAATCATGTGCATACATCACAGCCTGCAGGCCAGAGCCACACATTTTATTGAGCGTCACACATGGTGTTGATTGATCTAGCCCACCTTTAAACGAGGCTTGACGTGCAGGTGCCTGCCCTTGCCCCGCCTGAAGCACGCAGCCCATAATCACATTATCGACATCGCCAAAGCCGAGCCCCGCCGCTTCGCGCACAGCATCAATCGCCGCGCCGCCAAGTTCAGCCGCCGCAAGCGATGAAAAACCACCTTGAAAGCCGCCAATCGCCGTACGTTTGGCCGCAACAATAACTATAGGATCAAGTTCTGACATATTTATTCTCCCTGCCCATCTAACACACCGCCGCGCAAAAAGAATATTTAAACAATAAAATATAAATACCGCCCCTTTAAGGGACGCCACAGCATTGTAGTCTTTTCTACATTCTCGTCTAGGAAAACTTATATTTTTTCAGCAATTATAAACCAAGGCGCAACTGCACCGCACGCCAATAATTGACGCAAATTTTCAAGGCAGAGCTTAAAGTCTGATCCAGCAAAGGGGATCACATCGTCTGGCGTAGGATTATTGATGATTTTTGGCAAAATTTCGTCATATTTTTCCTTATAAACAACATTAAATCCTGCGCCCAAAAGACTGTTTTCATATGTTTTTATATCACCAACAAAACTTTGCGCCCCATTATCCGCCCACGGCAAGGGGAAGCACTTTTCATCCAAAATATCGTCGCCAGTTTTCAATACGTCATAAATTATAATTTTTCCGTTATTATTCAGTTTGTTATACATAGATTTTAATGCATTTTCTTTATTGTTTATATTCATGCCCAAATGCACCCACACACACCAATCAAAAAGCGGCGCCCCCATTTCAGCACCAGAAAAATCACCACAAACATCACCTTGCAGATAGGTCACCCTACCAGAAAAAGGGAAAGATTCATGAATCTTTTGCGCCGATTCAACATAACTTTGGGCCAAATCCACCGCCATAACATTTGCGCCGCCAAAATGCGCCAAATAACGCGCCACACCACCATAACCGGCGCCAACATCAAGAACAGCGGAGTCAGTCACATCACCCATCAATTTCAGCAATTCTTGCGTAGCAACCGCACCTCCAATATGAAACTGGTCGTATTTAAAGTGATTTATCGATATATCCGCGCCATTACAGTCGGTTACCGCCAATATTTTAGAAATAATTTTATCAGCCACACCATCTGCTACATAGTGTCTCTCAGGCAAATTCATCTTATTTAATCATCCTTATATAAGCGGCTTTATATTTACTTACCGCACTTCATACGCTACTATTATGCACGAAAATTAGACGCGGATCATTTTAAATTCACGAGGGTCACACCATGATTTGGCACAAAAAATATTCACCAGACGCTGCAATGGATATGGTGACACATGAAAATATTCTTGATCAACTCGGAATCGAATTTACGGAGATTGGGGATGATTACTTAATCGCCCGCATGCCCGTTGATGAACGCACCCACCAAATTCATGGCATTTTGCACGGCGGCGCGACATGCGTTTTGGCCGAAACAGCGGGCAGTTTTGCCTCCCTGATGTGCATTGATCCCGACCATAAATACGCCGTTGGTTCACAAATTAGCGCCAATCACCTCCGCCCCGTTTCAAGCGGCTATGTTTACGCCCATTGTACCCCCGTCCATATCGGCCGCGCTAAGCATGTTTGGGATATAAAAGTCACGGATGATCGCGATAAATTAATCGCAAAATGCGAGCTCACCTGCGCTGTGATTGATAAACCGAAATCTTGATATTTTTAAGGCTGCGGCGTTGTGTTTGGCTGTTGCTGAGCGCGCTCTAAATCTGCTTGCTTAATGTAGATGCCAAGACGCCCTTGTTTATAGCCTGCACGCAAAGCGCCCGCGCATTTATCTGTCCCAACACCAAGAAGGTCGCAGACAACGCCACTTACAGCATAAACGCCCCTCCCAGAACTAGAACAATTCATATGCCTAAAATTTATTTAGGGCCTGCGCCTTTTCTGCTGCGAAAATTTCTTGGTCAGTGACTGTCCCGCCCATTTTACCTTGGGCGTAACCCGCGCGCATCGCGCCAAGGCACTTGCCAGTGCCTAAACCGAATAGATCCGCAGCAAAACTTAGGCCTGAATAAGCGCTTAAAACCGAAGAGAGCGTGGTTATCGCCGCACTCTCTGCAAAAATAGGCGAAAGACATAACTCTGTTACTGCAGGGTAACTATAGGCCATATTTGTATATAGCTTATCGGTAACTACTGAATTAGTGGAAACATCCCCTTTTCTTGGGCTGATCTTACCGCGCACTGCGCCCGCAAAATAAACAACACTACCAAAACCAACCCCAATGACCCATGTCGGGGAGAGCGCGATGCGCGTCAATGCTGATTTATTGTTATATTCAACAACGCTTTTAATATCGTTAATCTGTTTAATATCCATAACGGGCTCCTGCTCTTATAGCGCCCGTTATAAAGCCAAACAACATTTATGTCAAATTTTTATTCTTACGCCGCTTCTTCTAATGGCGGCTGATAGTCCAAGTCCGCCAATAAACGTGCATGTTGCGTATAGAATTTTTCGATATTGCCATGCTTGACTGGGCCGAAACCTTTGACCATTTCAGGCAGTGCGAGCAATTCACGGCAAGTGTCTGAATTCTCCGCATTCAGCTTAATGAGTACGGTTTCAATCATCGCTTCATAATCCTTAATCAACTGACGCTCAGCTTTACGCTCTGCAGTATAGCCAAAGATATCAAACGGCGTGCCGCGCAGCCCTTTAAGACGGGCGAGCGTTTTGAAACCATGCATCATCCATGACCCGAATTTGATCTTTTTCGGGCGGCCTGATGCAGGATCTTTACGCGATAATAAAGGCGGCGCAAGATTGAATTCGATCTTATAATCACCCGCAAATTGGCTTTGCAGCTTCTTAATAAACTCACCATCGCTGTAGAGGCGTGCCACCTCATATTCATCTTTATAAGCCAGAAGCTTATGATATGAACGCGCGACGATTTGGGTGAGCGTATCTTGATCCGCCCCAAATAAAGCCTGTTCTCGCGCGGCAATTTTATCGACCACCGCCTTATAACGCTGCGCATAGGCTTTGTTTTGATAGTCAGTGAGGTAATCCATACGGCGCGCCATAACATCTTCCAATGTCACGGCAATTTCATGGTCGCCTTCTTTATCTGACAAGACCGCGTGCAGCATATCATCGACTTTTTTCAAATCATGCGCCGCCAAACGGCCAAAGGCGAACGCCTTTTGGTTAATCTCAACCGCCACGCCATTTAGCTCAATCGCGCGGTAGATGGATTCAAGATGCAGCGGGATCAAGCCTTTCTGCCATGCGAAACCAAGCATGAGAATATTGGTGTTGATCTCATCACCAAGCAAAACACGTGCATATTCAGTGGCGCGGATAAATGATGCACTATCGCTTTTCAAGCGTTGTAGCAAAGTACTGCGCACTTTGGCTTCCGCGAAATCAACATTGTTATTGGTCACGAAGGCCGATACTGGCGCTTGGTCACCATTAACAACCGCATGGGTTTTATCAGGGTTCAGCGTTTTGTAGGCGGTCGCCCCAACGGCGGAGACAATATCACAGGCCATAAGCAAGTCTGCCCCGCCTGCAATAATATGACCCGTTCTGAGGTCTGCCTGAGTCGGTCCAATGCGCACATGGCTCAAGACTTCGCCGCCTTTTTGTGCAAGGCCAGTCATATCAAGATTGCGGCAATGGATACCTTCCAAATGCGCCGCCATACCAAGCAATGCACCAATCGTTAGAACACCTGTGCCACCAATACCCGTGACCATGATGTTATAAGCTTTATCCAGCTTCGGCACAGTTGGCATTGGGATATTGCTAAAAATGCTCTGCCCTTCGGTTTCGGATGCCTTGGTCTTCTTAATTTCGCCGCCATGAACGGTAACGAAAGACGGACAGAAGCCCTTAAGGCATGAAAAGTCTTTGTTACAAAGCGATTGGTTAATCTGGCGTTTGCGGCCATATTCGGTTTCTAACGGCTGCACAGCAACGCAGTTTGACTGCACGGAACAATCCCCGCAGCCTTCACAGACCGCATCATTAATCATCACGCGCTTGGCAGGGTCTGGATAAAGGCCACGCTTACGGCGACGGCGTTTTTCTGCCGCGCAGGTTTGGTCATAGATTATAACCGTCGTGCCTTCCGTTTTTTGGCATTCTTCCATGATTTTTTGTAGGTAATCACGGCTAAGCACCTTCACTTCGGATGGAATTTCTTTCATGCCTTTATAAATTTCAGGCTGTTCGCTCAAAATCCATGCTTTTTTAACGCCTTCCGCCATGACTTGCTGCGCGACGCGGTAAACAGGTAATTCACCATCCACATGCTGCCCGCCCGTCATCGCCACGGCGTCGTTATAAAGGATTTTATAGGT
This sequence comes from Alphaproteobacteria bacterium, assembly GCA_030147745.1. Classification (GTDB taxonomy): domain Bacteria; phylum Pseudomonadota; class Alphaproteobacteria; order Micavibrionales; family Micavibrionaceae; genus UBA2705. The sequence continues at coordinate 41,638 of JASBUS010000017.1, read as the reverse complement.
AATATTGACCTTACCCGCCACAGCCGCGCGTATGGCTAATGTTCCCGAATGGAAATATGTCCCATCGCCCAAATTCGCGAAGATATGTTTGCGTTCGGTGAATGGCGACATACCAACCCATGGCACGCCTTCACCGCCCATATGGGTACAAAGGGCGGAGCTACGATCCATCCACTGCACCATATAGTGACAGCCAATCCCAACCATCGCAAAGCCGCCTTCTGGCACTTTGGTTGATGAGTTATGCGGGCAGCCCGCGCAGTAATATGGCTTACGCAGTGACGGCGGCGTATAGGCCTTTGACTCTTTTTCGTAACGCTCATAAAAGGCGAGCGCCTTTTCAATTTGTTCATTATGATAGAAACGCGCAATACGCTGCGCAATCACACGCGCGACCATGCCAACATTATGGTCGTTATCAAGTGGCAAGAGCGGCTTACGATGTTCATCATATTTACCGACAACCATCGGGCGTTTTTCAGGCGGCCAGTTGAAAATTTGCTGGGTGAGCTGATTTTCAATCAATTCGCGTTTTTCTTCAACGATGAGGATTTCTTCGAGCCCCTCAACAAATTCATGCGCGCCGAGCGGTTCAAGCGGCCATGGCATGCCAACCTTATAAAGGCGGAGGCCAATTTCCTTCGCGACATCATCGGTAATTCCCAGCTCAACCAAGGCCTGACGCACGTCACCATAGGACTTACCCGATGTGATAATGCCAAAGCGCGGTTTCGGGCTATCCATCACTACGCGATCAATTTTGTTCTTACGCGCAAAGGCGTGACACGCAAACAGCTTATAATTCTGCAGGCGCCAATCAACATCACGTGGCACGTCACCGAGGCGAATATGCACCCCGCCTTGTGGCATTTCAAATTCAGATGCATCTGGCGTTAAAATCAAACGGTTTTCACGGGATAGATCCACCGTGCCTGATGTTTCGACATTCTCCGATGTCACCTTCATCGCGACCCAGCAGCCTGAATAACGTGACATTTCAATGCCGAGCACACCATATTCAACAAATTCCTGAATACTCGCCGGATAAAGCATCGGGATCATATACGCATAAAGCGCATGGTCACTCTGACATGGCAAAGTCGATGATTTACAAGCATGGTCATCGCCGCAAATCGCCAATACCCCGCCCTTCGGCGCAGTCCCGTAAGCATTGGCGTGGCGCATCACATCGCCAGAGCGGTCAACGCCCGGTGATTTACCGTACCAAATACCAAACACGCCATCATATTTTGACCCGCCGAGCAAATTCACTTGCTGCGTGCCCCAAACGGCGGTCGCGGCCAAATCTTCGTTCACGCCTGGGTCAAACACCACATTATGCGATTCCAGATATTTCTTGGCGCGCATAAGTTCCATATCATAGCCACCAAGCGGCGAACCACGATAACCCGAAATAAAGCCCGCTGTGTTGAGTCCTGCGGCAATATCACGGCGACGCTGCACCAAAGGTATCCGCGTCAAAGCCTGAAGGCCGCTCATAAAAGCAACACCTTCCTCTAGGTCATATTTATCGTTTAACGATACGTTTTTTAATGGCTTTGTCATGTCGATATACCCTGTTCGTGATATATATGGTTTTCAGTTTTCATTCTAATTGATGAGCAAAATAGCCCGAATTCACATCCCAAAACAGCAAATATTATGCTGCACCGCCGAACCCAGACCAAGATAACAATAATAGCAAAACCACCCCTTTTTTATTGTAACTTTATTGCTTTAGAAACGGGTCTTACTAATATTCAATAAAAGCCATAAGACCTCAAATCAAAGTTTATTAATCATCTCGATAGTGATCCAAAATTTGCTCAATCGTCCCTTCTTCAGCACCTGAGGCTCTAAGAATATCTCTATGCTTATTCTTACTTCCATAAGGAGAAACTGGCTTACTCAGATTATCCCTGTCTGATTTATTAAGACTTAACTTTGAGATGCCTCTTAAAGCTCTATAGTTTACAAATAAAATTGCAAGAAGCAGACTTATAATAAATAAAAAGCCCGCCTTGGGATCACCAGCGACACCCCCATGATGTGAACAAGCACCACTAACTCCTATTGAGCCAGATACCCAGCCATCGACACATGTAACTTTATAAGGCCCCCAGATATAATTAGAAACGAGCCGCAGAAAGAAACCGAAGATAAAAAAGAGAATGGTACCATAAAACCATTTATTACCCTCTATTTTATCAAAAATCTTACGACCAATGTTCATAAACTTAAAACCTTACGCTGTTTCCCCAAACAGTTCACGGCCGATGAGCATGCGGCGGATTTCGCTGGTGCCGGCGCCGATTTCGTAGAGCTTGGCGTCGCGGAGCAAGCGGCCGGTTGGGTATTCGTTGATATAGCCGTTCCCGCCGAGAGTTTGGATCGCTTGGAGCGCCATTTGTGTGGCAGCTTCGGCGCTGCAGAGGATGCAGCCTGCCGCGTCTTTACGGGCGGTTTCGCCGCGGTCACAGGCAGCCGCAACAGCGTAGACATAGGCGCGCTGCGCGGAAAGCGTGGTGTACATATCCGCCATTTTGCCTTGCATCAGTTCAAATGTGCCAATCGGCTTACCGAATTGTTCACGCTCATGGATGTAGGGGACAACAATATCCATACAGGCCTGCATAATACCAAGTGGGCCGCCTGAAAGGACAACGCGTTCATAATCAAGGCCGCTCATCAATACGCGGACGCCTTGGTTCAGCCCGCCGAGGATATTTTCCTTTGGCACTTCACAGTCTTGGAAGACGAGTTCACAGGTGTTTGACCCGCGCATGCCGAGTTTGTCGAGCTTTTGTGCGGTCGAGAAGCCTTTCATGCCTTTTTCAATGATGAAAGCCGTAATGCCCTTTGGCCCTGCGCTCGCATCTGTTTTGGCGTAAACCACCAATGTATGGGCGTCTGGGCCGTTGGTGATCCACATTTTATTGCCGTTAAGGATGTAATGGTCGCCATTTTCGCGGGCGGTAAGCTTCATGCTGACCACGTCTGAACCGGCATTTGGCTCACTCATGGCAAGGGCACCAATATGTTCACCGCTCACCAATTTCGGCAAATATTTCTGTTTCTGTTCTTCACTGCCGTTTTTGTGGATTTGGTTAACGCAAAGGTTAGAATGCGCACCATAGCTGAGGCCGATTGACGCCGAAGCGCGAGAGATTTCTTCCATCGCGATGACATGCGCCAGATAGCCCATATTTGTACCGCCATATTCCTCAGCAACGGTAAGGCCTAGCAGACCCATTTCACCGAGTTTCGGCCATAATTCATTTGGGAATTCATTTTTATGGTCAATTGCCTCTGCCATCGGTGCGATTTCGTTCTGCGCGAAGTCGTAAACTGCATCACGCAGCATATCAATATCTTCACCATGGTTAAAATTCAGTGTTGGATAAGGTATCATCCGATTACTCCCATTCTATATTATTGTTTATCTTGTGGTTTTAATGCATTTGCGACATGACCGACGGGTTTGCGCCCCAGATGGTCTGAAATATAGCATGCCGCATCAATTAATTTATTGAGGTCTAGCCCCGTATCCATGCCAAGGCCATTGAGCATATAGACAACGTCTTCGGTCGCGACATTGCCCGATGCGCCCTTCGCGTAAGGACAGCCACCAAGCCCTGCGATAGAGCTATCCACCACGCGGATGCCCTTTTCAAGCCCCGCATAGATATTGGCAAGTGCCTGCCCATAAGTGTCATGGCAATGCAGCGCAATTTCAGAAAGCGGCATAACGTCAGATACGACACGCACGACATCCTGCATATGACGCGGCGTGCCGACGCCAATCGTGTCACCGAGTGACACTTCATAACAGCCGATTTTATGGAGCTTTTCGGCAACTTCGGCGACGCGGCTAATCGGCACTGCGCCTTCATAAGGGCAACCTGCCACGCAGGACACATAGCCACGTATTTTAATATTCGCCGCTTTCGCCATTTCCACCACAGGGGCGAAACGCTCAAAGCTTTCATAGATGCTGCAATTAATGTTCTTTTGCGTGAAGCTTTCCGATGCTGCCGTAAAAATCGCGATGGTATCAACCCGCTTATGGGTCATCGCCGCATCCATACCGCGCAAGTTTGGCACAAGGACAGGATAGCTGACATCATCATGGTCAGCGGCGAGCGCGGCCATTAATTCGTTATGGTCAGCCATTTGCGGTACCCATTTCGGGGAAACAAAGCTTGTCGCCTCAACATGACGCAGTCCCGCTTCTTTAAGGCGCATTATTAAGTCAATTTTGACATCAGTTGACACAGGCTTTGCTTCGTTTTGCAAACCATCACGCGGGCCGACTTCATATATAGTGACAAAATCCCCCATGGTTATGCGGCCTCTTCTTCTTGTGAGAATTCTAGCAAGACCGCGCCATCTAACACTTGGTCATTTTCGGCATGGTTTAGGCGGGCAATCACGCCGTCTTTCGGGGCGCGGAGCGTCATTTCAAGCTTCATCGCTTCCATGATAATCAGCGGTTCGTCTTTGCTGACCTTCGCGCCTTCTTTGACCAGGACTTTAATAATCGTCCCCGGCATTGGTGAGACGATCTGCGCATCATTACCGCCCGCCGCGCTGTCATGCAAATCATAATGGTCACGGGCGAAGCTGACGGGGCGGCCTTGGGACAGCAGCGTTAAGCTCTGCGCCGCGCCATCATAGGCATATTTCATGTGATGGGTTACACCATCGACTTCAAAAGCCATCGCTTCATCATCCATATGCAGCAGGCGCATATCAAAGACATCATCACCAACGCTGACTTGATAACTCGCCTCATGGCCATGAATAACATAAGCCATTAATTCATCATTGCTGCGCAGGCGAATATTTTTCTTCACCGCATGGTTCATGCGCCAATTATCTGGCACTGCCCATGGGTCATCAAGGTCATCGAAGCTGCGATAAAGACCAAGGCCAAAGAACACCGCCGCTGCCGCTTGCTCATAAGGGGCCGCCTGACCATAATCCGCAGGCAGCAGATCGCCCTCATATTGCGGGACGAAATGGGTATGAACATCCGCGCTCACAAACGCAGGATGGGTGATGATATTGCGTAGATATTCTTGGTTATTACGAACGCCGAGGAAGGCCGTGCCTTCCAAGGCTTGCTTCAGGCGTTTCAGCGCGATTTCACGGCTTTCACCCCAGCAGATGAGCTTCGCCATCATCGGGTCATAATAAATGCTGATTTGGTCGCCCGCTTCAACGCCGCTATCAAGGCGGTAAACGCTTTCATCCATATCGGCGATTAAGACATCCTCAATCACACCAATTTGCGGCACGAAATTATTGGCGGGGTCTTCAGCGTAGATACGCAGCTCAAACGCATGACCATCAATAAGCAGTTCATCCTGCATGCACGGAATTTCACCGCCCGCCGCGATTAATAGCTGCCATTCGACGAAATCCTGCCCACTAATCAGCTCACTGACAGGATGTTCAACCTGCAAACGAGTGTTCATTTCCATGAAATAAAATGATTTTTCGGTGATCGCCTGACTTGCATCGACAATGAATTCCACTGTGCCCGCGCCGCAATAATCAATCGCCGCAGCAGCCTTCACCGCAATCGCGCCGATTTTTGCGCGGACATCTTCTGAAATACCCGGTGCAGGTGCTTCTTCAACGACTTTCTGGTGGCGGCGCTGTACGGAACAGTCGCGCTCAAACAAATGCACATAATTGCCATGGCTGTCGCCAAAGACTTGCGCTTCGATATGGCGCGGCTTTTCGATATATTTTTCGATCAGCACAGCATCATTGCCAAAGGCCGCTTTCGCTTCGCGTTTACAGCTTTCAAGGTTTTCAAGGAAGGTTTTTGCGCTATCAATACGGCGCATACCTTTACCGCCGCCGCCCGCAACGGCCTTCACCAAAACAGGGAAGCCGATTTTTTCTGCTTCGCCCTTTAAAAAGGCTGCATCTTGGTTCGCGCCTTGATAACCCGGCACAACGGGCACGCCTGCATCTTGCATAATTGCCTTGGCGCGGTCTTTTAAGCCCATGGCATCAATAGACTTCGCCGATGGGCCAATAAAGACGATGCCTTCCTTGGCGCAGCGTTCGGCAAAAGCCGCATTTTCAGACAAGAACCCATAACCTGGGTGGATCGCCTCTGCCCCTGACAATTTCGCGGCCTCGATGATGCGGTCGGCAATCAAATAAGACTCACTCGCCTTCGCGCCGCCAATATAAACGGCGTCATCCGCCATGCGCACATGCAGCGCGTCTTGGTCAGCATCTGAATATACGGCAACGGTTTTAATGCCCATATGACGCGCTGTTTTAATGACGCGGCAGGCAATTTCCCCACGATTGGCAATTAATATGGTGTTGAACATTTTCCCTGTCCTTTTTTATTTTATCCAGTTCGCCTGACGCTTTTCAAGAAAGGCTGAAAGGCCTTCCTGCGCTTCTTCGCCCGCACGAATTTTTGCAATGCGGATGGCGGTATCATATAATTCCGTATCGGCAATCACGCCCGCGCCGCTAATATCATCAACCAAAGCTTTAGCTGCGCGCATGGCTTCTGGGCCATTTTTCGCGACTAATGCCAATTTTTCTTCAAGCTTCGCACTGACGGCTTCGGCATTTTCCGCGACTTCGTGGATCAGCCCGATATTCAGCGCATGCGCCGCCGAGATAAATTCAGCCGTTTGGAAGTAACGGCGCGCCTGACGCTTACCAATCGCACGCATCACATAAGGCGCGATGGTCGCAGGGATTAAACCCAATTTCACTTCTGAAAGCGCGAATTTAGTATCTTCCGCCGCGATGACAAAATCACAGCATGAGACCAAGCCCATACCGCCGCCCATTGCCGCGCCATGTACCGCCGCGATCGTTAGCTGCGGTAATTCATAAAGCGATTTCAGCATATTGGCGAGGGCGAGCGCGTCTTGGAAGTTTTCTTCCTCGCTATATGTTGCCGCTTCCTTCATCCAGTTCATATCTGCGCCCGCGGAAAAACTTTTCCCCGCACCGGTGAGCACAACGATATTCACACCATCCGCCACAGCCAATTTAATAAAGGCTTCGTGCAGATCAGCGATCATATCCTGATTAAAGGCATTATGGACTTCGCCGCGGTTTAAAGTAACGCGGGCAATGCCGTTTTCAGTTTCAACAATAACATGCTTACTCATTTATCTTCTTTCACCTTACATACGGAATAGGTTCGATTTTGCATCACCCATTGGCGCGTTCAATGTCGCACTTAACCCCAAAGCCAAGACACGGCGTGTATCAGCGGGGTCAATGATGCCATCATCCCATAGACGCGCCGATGCATAATATGGATGGCCTTGCGTTTCAAACTGCGCAGTGATTTGAGCACGCAGTTTCTTTTCTTCTGCAGCTGGCCAGTCTTTGCCGCTACGCTTTAATTTTTCGCGCGTCACGGTGGCAAGCACGCCAGCCGCTTGTTCACCGCCCATCACGGAAATACGTGCATTCGGCCACATCCACAGGAATCGCGGGTCATAAGCACGACCACACATGCCGTAATTGCCTGCGCCAAATGAACCGCCAATAATCACAGTCAGTTTCGGGACGCGGGCATTCGCCACCGCCGTCACCATTTTTGCGCCGTCTTTGGCAATGCCGCCGGCCTCATATTTACTGCCGACCATAAAGCCGGTGATATTTTGCAGGAAGACCAAAGGAATGCCGCGCTGGTCACACATCTTAATGAAATGCGCGCCTTTTAATGCAGATTCAGAAAATAACACGCCGTTATTGGCCACGATGCCGACAGGCATGCCTTCAATATGAGCAAAACCCGTAATCAGCGTGGTGCCATAGCGTGCTTTAAATTCATGGAACTCTGAGCCATCGACCAGACGCGCAATGACTTCTTTGACATCAAATTGCGTCTTTAAATCAGGCGGAATAATGCCGTAAAGTTCTTCGGTATCATAAAGCGGGTTACGCGGCGCAGTTAAGGCAACTTCCGCGATTTTCTCACGATTAAGATTGGAAACGCTTTCACGCGCCAATTCAAGGGCGTGATAATCATCTTCCGCCAAATAATCCGCAACACCTGAAACGCGGGTATGGAGGTCACCGCCGCCAAGATCTTCCGCGCTCACCTCTTCACCCGTCGCAGCTTTTACAAGCGGCGGGCCCGCAAGGAAGATCGTCCCCTGCTCCTTCACAATAATGCTTTCATCCGACATGGCAGGGACATATGCGCCGCCCGCGGTACATGAGCCCATCACCACAGCAATTTGTGGAATATTCTGCGCCGACATATTGGCTTGGTTAAAGAAGATACGGCCAAAATGTTCCTTATCAGGGAAAACCTCATCTTGGTTTGGCAAATTCGCGCCGCCGCTATCAACCAAATATATACATGGCAGATGGTTTTGCATCGCAATTTCCTGCGCACGCAAGTGCTTCTTCGCGGTGAGCGGATAATATGTGCCGCCCTTAACGGTCGCATCATTACAAACAATCACGCATTCCTGCCCTGCAACGCGGCCTATGCCCGTGATAATACCTGCTGATGGAATGTCATCACTATAAACATCATAAGCGGCAAGTTGAGAGAATTCTAAAAAGGCTGTGCCATCGTCAATCAACTGATTAATGCGCTCACGTGGCAATAATTTACCGCGCGCCGTGTGGCGGGCTGAAGCCTCCGCCCCGCCGCCAAGCTCAATTGCGGAGATTTTCTCACGCAAATCTTCGACCAAAGCGGCCATTTTCGCTTGGTTTTGCTTGAATTGATCAGACTGGGCGTCAATTTTTGTACGCAGAATAGCCATGCAGCATGTCCCCTGTTTATATAGTCGTTTGACTTTATTTGCGGCAGAGTTTACCTTTATGCGGGCAATGAGGGAAGGGAAAAATTTTTTATCGATTGAAAACGATATATTTGTTTAAATCCCCCCTAAATAGATTTATAGATATTACAAAATATAATAAGAAAACAGAGGTTTAATATGCAGGAAGTCGATTATATCTGGAAAAATGGCAAAATCATTCCTTGGGCTGATGCCACCGTCCACCTTATGACCCACGGCCTGCATTATGGCACAAGCTTTTTCGAAGGCATCCGCGTATATGACACGCCTGAGGGCCCTTGCGTTTTCCGCCTCCGCGAACATATTCAACGCCTTTCGGATACAGCCAAAATCTACGGCCTTAAACTACCATATAGCGTTGAAGAAATTATTGATGCCTGCTGTGAAGTTGTCGCGAAAAACGGCTTAAAATCTGCTTATATCCGTCCTATTGCTTATGTTGGCTATGGCAGCATGCTCGTTGCACCAAAAGAATGCACCATCGATGTCGCTATCGCAGCCTTCCCATGGGGCGCATATTTAGGTGAAGAAGGCCTCAATAACGGTATTGATGTGTGCGTGTCCAGCTGGAACCGCGCAGCACCAAACACCACCCCGACCCTTGCAAAAGCAGGTGGCAATTACCTGTCAGGTTTCCTTATTTGCAGCGAAGCCCATGAACGCGGCTTTGATGAAGGCATTGGCCTAACCGTAGAAGGTAAATTAAGTGAAGGCGCAGGCGAGAATCTATTCCTTATTAAAGACGGCGTGATTTATACACCAGATAGCAGCTCGTCCATTCTCTCAGGCATTACGCGCAATACAATCATCACCCTTGCAAAAGAAATGGGTTATGAAGTGCGCGAACAGGCCCTAAGCCGCGAAGCCCTATATTTAGCTGACGAAGTCTTCTTTACAGGCACAGCCGCTGAAGTTACACCCGTGCGTTCAATTGATAAAAAAGTGATCGGCACAGGCCAAGCTGGCGTAATAACCAAACAGATCCAAAAAGCCTTTTTTGGTATGTTTAACGGCACAACCACAGGACATGAAGCATGGCTATATCCAGTGAACTCAGCAAGTTTATCGACAAGAAAATCAGCATAGACATGATCCTTAGTTGACACGATCGTTCTTTGGTATAGGATTTATATTAATAATAACAAAAAAATAGAGGGACATAAATTCGACATGGACTTATCTGCAATAGATAACGCATTAGATCGCTTCGGCGAGAAATCGGCGACATTTACACAAATTGTGCATAAAGACCTTAACAAATATGCACAAGAAATGGCTGATGCGATTGAGAGTAAAGACATGAACGCGCTGCATATCGCTGCGCATTCATCGAAATCAATTTATTCCTTGATCGAAGTACAAGGCGCACTTGAACTGACCAAGATGATTGAGAAATCTGCTTCTGAAAAAAATCTCGCCGATTGCGCGATTCTTCATAAAAGGCTCATCCCTTTTTATGAAGCCGTGAACGCACATTTGGAAGCGCGTTTAAAAGCTTAACGGCCAATCCAGATCAAATCTGCTCCGAAGCTTCGTCCTGTTCCGCCTCTAAAGCAAATTTATACGGCGCGGGACATTGCAGCTTGGGAGGGAAGACCAATGGGCCAGACAGAAATGTGTAGCCCATTGAGCGGCAGTAAACTAAAAAGGCCTTACCTGGCACATTCTTGATTAACGTCTTCGCGCCCATTGCACGATAAGTCTTCACGTATTTCTTAATTAAAGGCAGCATCTGGTCTTTTGGCAAGCGCACTTCATTAAAGTTGAAACTATAACAAAATGGTTTAAAGCCATATTGGCTAAAGTCAGGGCAAGATAATATCCCTGTATCAATCACCAATGAACGGCATAGCGAATTGATCGTGCAGAGTAAGTCGGCCATTTGCGGCGGTACTTTTGATCCACGTAAACCGCGGATCTCAACGACCAATAGCCCGCGCACATCTTCTGGCATTTTTCTAAGGCTAATAAGCAAGAAATCCTTGACCAATTCTTCAGTAAAGGCACGCACATCAATTGGCACCATGACCAAAGCGCGCTGCCCTGCCTTAAACATCCGGCGTATTTCAACATGCGCCGCATTTAATTGCGCCATAGTATCGCGCATCGCATCTTCAGGCAAACGTGCTGAAACACCTTTTGGATTTGCCTCAATAATTGCGCCAATAACCATTGAGTTTTCGGCATTAAACACCGAATTATAGGCAAATTTATAAGACGACAACAAGCGCTTCACATCTTGTGGCAATTCATTATTGACGGAGAAATTCTGCGTCGCGCGCTCTGTCCAAATACGCACTTCTTCTATTTTTGGGCTTGGGCGCAACCCTTCTTTCAAGACACGCATCAGATTTTCATCTGGTGCGTTTTTGCCGCTCTTTTGCTCTGTTGCCTCAGCAACACTGGCCTCTTCACCATTTTCAAGCTGCGCCTTTAAAGCTGCCTGCAAATCCTTTTGCAGCTTTTCAACCTTCAAACGCGCCGCCGCTTCCGGCAAATTATCATAGTGAAGATAAATAACCGCAGCCTCTTGGTCGATATAGAACTGCGCATTAAATTCCTTACAATGCGGAACACTAATCTTCCCCCAAACCGCTAAAATCGTCTTTGGGATTTTGGTTGATTGCACAAAATAATCAGGAAAAACATCTGGCAGTTTAAGGGGTAAAAAACGCGAGACTTTTTGTAACTTTAAATAATTATCAATGTTGACTTCATAAACGCCCATATTCGTCATAACTAAAACCTATAAAAAAATATCATAAAAAAACCATCCCCGTACAAACCGTTTGGTATGTATTATAATTCTAAAAGATGTATAGTTAAAGCTTCGTTAAGATGCAACCGTTAATTTAGTCCACGCGCTTGGCGTAATATATGAGAAAGATCCGCATAGTGATCCAAAGTAAAGTCCAGTGCGTTTGCTGGTGGCAAGGCATCATCCAACTTTTGACGTCTCAAGAATTGCATATGTTTTACAAAATATGTGTTCGGATAGATTTGGTGTGCACTATCAAACATGCCCGAAAGCCAAAGTTGTATTTTGTTATCTGCGCCAACGACAGGCCAGTCATGATCTTGCGCCAAAGCGTTAAATAGATCCGCTTTCTTCTCTGCGCGCGCGTCCTCCGGCAGTGATGATAGATAATCCGATATATCCGCTAAATTATGCCAGAAATTCAGCGCGCGCCCTGAACAATCCGCATTAAAGAAAATTGGGCGCACCGCAAAACGGCGAAACACACTTTTTAAAGATAAAAGCAAAATAGATCCTCCCCACTTATATTTTTTATTGATTGCTTTTAACTATAACGAAGCCTGCGCAAATGTCAAAAGCGCAGATTTTTTACTGTGTATTTATGCATAGACATGCTGAACTTGATCGATATAGCGATATAAATCAGCTTTTGAGAAAGGCTTAGAGATAAAGCCCTTAGCACCCGCACGCCGTGCCTTCTCTTCACTTAACGTCGTTTGCGTGGCGGAAATAATCACGACATAAGCATCAGGATCAAGCTGAAAAATCTTACTTAAGAAATCAAAGCCAGATATGGATGGCATACTAATATCTAAGAAAATAATATCAGGCGCTAAATGTGCGTATGTTTTAAAACCATCAACACCATCATGCGCTTGGTGCACCTGATGTGTTTTGCGTAAAGACGCCGAAATCAGTTTTGTCGTAAATGGGTCATCATCAACAACCAAAACAACAGGGTCTTGGCGCGCCATACGTAATTTTTTAATCGTGGCCTGAATTTCCGCATCCACTTGTAACTTCAAAAAACGCTCACGTTTAGATTTAATGCTTTGTGAAACTTGCGCGCTCAGCGCCTGCGGCTCGGGGCCTTGCATATATGCCCCAATCAACGTTGATAGACGCGCGCCATCTTGCGGCAATTTAAACTTTTTATCCGCTACGCTCGTAGATAGACCGAAATATGCGCAGATAAAATCAAAACGTCTTTATTCGTGAAATGAAAAACAAGAGCGCGCGGATCATCCAGCGCGTCTCGGAAGTAATTATTTAATTCAGCAAAATTATAGCGTCGCCCCTTCTCCGTTTCAGAGAGTTTTAATAAAACCGCACATGTAAATACGTTATGTTTAACATATGTGTTTAAATATTTCACCGCGCGATACGCCTTATGATCAATAAAAAAACGCAAGATGCACTCCTCATTTCTGCTTAACAGCTATATAAGAAGCAAAACATATACCAAAGCCCTACTAGAAGCCTTTACCCATAAAATACAACAAGATAGAGCAGTAAACACACATAACAAAACATACTAAGGCACAGCTCAACCGTTGCAAAATAAGACGTTCGATAAAATTTATAAAAAAACACTGAAAATTTTAAATAATTAATATCGTCTTTACGATTACTGTGCCAAAATAAAAAATGTACCGACCGGTACGATTGTATAAATTGAGATAAGGCTCCCAATATATGTCATCGGACTTGCCCTGTTCCAGCGTTAAAATGCGTCAATATAAAGGGCGCGCCGACCGCATTAAAGCCACTATATTCGTTGCACTCATCATCCTCGTTCTTGCCTATTTATGTTTCACAGTATTCGCACATAGCGGCCCCATTGTTTTAGGTAGTGAAATGAACAGCAACGGGCAAGTCGAATATATGTGTATTGGTCGTAGCTGTGAAAATCTCGGCCATAGTTTTACATGGAAAGATCAGTAATTCTGGCGTTAGGCAGTTGCCTCCTCCCCTAACTCTCGGCTAAACTATCTTAATTTTTCATTTGCCGTCGGTTCAAACATGTCCAAAACCCCATATCTGAAACATTTAGAAGACGAAGCCATTCACATCATGCGCGAAACCATCGCCCAATGTGAAAATCCTGTCATGCTCTACTCAATAGGCAAAGACAGTTCGGTTTTATTACATGTCGCGTTAAAGGCCTTCGCACCTGCGCCGCTACCATTTCCGCTCCTCCATATTGATACCACATGGAAATTTAAGGAGATGATCGCCTTTCGTGATCAAGTCGCGGAGAAATACGGCCTAAACTTACTTGTACACACCAACCCAGATGGCCTTGCGCAGAATATCAATCCGTTTGATCACGCCTCAAACTATACCGACATAATGAAAACAGCTGCCCTACGTCAGGCTCTAGATCAATACGGGTTTGATGCCGCCTTTGGTGGCGCCCGCCGCGATGAAGAAAAATCCCGCGCGAAAGAGCGTATATTCTCTTTCCGCGATAAAAACCATCATTGGGATCCGAAAAATCAGCGCCCAGAACCATGGCAGCTTTATAACACCCGCAAGAAAAAGGGTGAATCCATTCGCGTCTTCCCGCTGTCAAACTGGACGGAACAAGATATTTGGGACTATATCGCCGCTGAGCAGATTGACATTGTCCCGCTTTACCTTGCAAAGCCACGCCCTGTTGTTGAGCGCGACGGCATGATTATTATGGTGGATGATGACCGTATCCCCCTCGCAGATGGTGAAACGCCTGAGATGCGCTCCATCCGCTTCCGCACGCTCGGCTGCTATCCCCTGACTGGCGCGGTTGTATCTGAAGCCGCTAGCCTTGAGGACATTATAACCGAAATGAAAAACGCCAAAGTTTCTGAACGCCAAGGCCGCGCGATTGATAAAGACTCCCAAGCGTCAATGGAACGCAAAAAACGCGAGGGGTATTTCTAAGATGCTTGATACTATTCCAACTTACATCGATAACGCCAATCTCTTGCGCTTCATTACCTGCGGGTCAGTTGATGACGGCAAATCGACGCTGATCGGGCGCATGTTGTTCGAAACAGGACAAATTCCAGAAGATCATCTTAAAACCCTAGAAGATGACAGCAAAAAATTCGGCACAACGGGCGGCGCGATTGATTACGCCCTACTGATTGATGGCCTGTCGGCTGAGCGCGAACAAGGCATCACCATTGATGTCGCCTATCGTTATTTCAGCTATGGCGGCCGCAAATTCATTGTGGCGGACACGCCGGGGCATGAACAATATACCCGCAACATGGCAACTGGCGCATCAAATGCAGACCTTGCCATCATCATGGTCGATGCACGCAAAGGCGTCTTGCCACAAACCAAGCGTCACAGCTTTATTACATCGATGGTCGGCGTTAAAAAAGTCGTCGTGGCCATCAATAAAATGGATCTCGTTAATTTTGATGAGGCAGTCTATTTAAAAATTAAAGACGAATTCCTTAAAAACGCCGCAGCGCTTGGCTTTGAAGACATTGCCTTCATCCCACTATCGGCGTTAAATGGCGATAATATCGTCAAAAAATCGGCGCAAACGCCGTGGTATGATGGCGACGCCTTACTCGACCATCTCGTCAACGTACAAATTCATCATGCGGATGCACTGAACGCAGCTTTTGCAATGCCTGTACAGTGGGTCAACCGCCCCAACTTAGACTTCCGCGGCTATGCTGGTACTATTGCCGCTGGCCGCATTGCCAAGGGTCAAAAAGTCATGACCCTTCCCGCCCATAAAGAAGCGACGGTCAAAGCCATCACCACCAGTGACGGCGAAAAAGACGAAGCTTATTGCGGCGAAGCGGTCACGATTACCCTCAATGAAGAAATTGACCTATCACGCGGCGAAGTTTTAACCGCACCTGATACGGACTGTCATGTCGCCGACATCCTGAAAACTCATATTCTATGGATGAATAGCGAGCATTTAGTCGCAGGGCGTCAATATATTTTCCAATCTGCCGCTTATAGCGCTAAATGTACACTGAGCAAGCCTGATTATAAAATCGACATTCACGATTATCAGGAGATGCCGTGCAAAACGCTTGAACTTAACGAGATTGGCAGCGCGACACTCTTCCTCGACCGCCCTTTAAGCTTCCGCCCATATAAGGACAATAAAACCCTTGGCGCATTTATTCTGATCAACCCAATTAGCAACGAAACTGTTGCCATGGGCATGATTGACCACGATATGCGCCGCTCACAGAATATCTTTGAAGAAAATATGGCGATTGACCGCGCCAAACGTGCGGAAATTAAAAACCAAAAACCATGCGTGATCTGGATGACCGGCTTATCGGGTGCAGGGAAGTCAACCATCGCGAATATTTTGGAACAAAAACTCCATCAACAGCATAAACACACCATCACCCTTGATGGCGATAACGTCCGCCATGGCCTAAACAAAGACCTTGGTTTCTCAGACACTGACCGCGCCGAAAATATCCGCCGTATCGCTGAAGTATCGAAATTAATGCTCGATGCGGGGATGATTGCAATTGTATCGTTCATTTCACCATTCCGTGCCGAACGTCAATTAGCGCGCGACATTATCGGGACAGAGAATTTTATTGAAGTGTATATCAATACGCCGCTTAGCGTCGCCGAAGAACGTGATGTCAAAGGGCTGTATAAGAAGGCACGCCGCGGTGAAATCCCTAACTTCACTGGTATTGGCAGCCCCTATGAAGCGCCAGAGAAACCAGAGTTGGATTTGAAAACGGTTGAGAACAGCGCCGAAGAGCTGGCAGACCAGATCATCAACCACTTAAAAACAAATGATTATTTGTAAAAGCGTACCCGCTTAGAACGGCTTAGGGTTCCACTGCTCTTCAAGTGGTGGCTCATAAGCCTCAGCGCGTGGCAAATCGTCTTTTGCCTTTGGCGGCGTCGTAATTTCAGGCGCGGCGAGCGCTTCGGCCATTGGTGTTGTATTTTCCGCCCATGCGCGCCATTTTTCGTTGAAGCTTTGTTCTTCTGACATTTTCAATCTCCCTGTTATATTCTTATAAACGCAAATCTATAACATTATTTCAATATTGTCCATATTTTTATACTTATATAACAGCCGCTTTTTTCTTGCTTGTGCCAATGCTTTTCGCGTATAAACGCCCGATGCAGACGATATTACGACAATTCATCTATAATCCGCCGCAAGATCCTTATCTCGACATTTGTTATGAAGATGAGGACATCGTCATATGCATTAAACCTAGCGGCCTGCTTAGCGTTCCTGGGCGCGGTGAAGATAAACAAGACTGCCTTGCCAACCGCCTACGTGAAAAATATGGCGAAATTTTCATTGTTCACCGCCTAGACCTTGAAACGTCAGGCGTAATTGTCTTTGCGCGCAATGCTGAAATGCAATCCGCCCTAGGTAAAATGTTTATGGAACGCCGCGTTGAAAAAGATTATATCGCCGATGTCTATGGCGAGCTACCAGGCTTATGCGGCGTGATCGAATTGCCTCTCATTTGCGACTGGCCAAACCGTCCGCGCCAAATTGTTGATTTTAACGAAGGCCGCCCCTCCACCACCAAATGGACACGATTAGAACAATTTGAAAACCACGCGCGCGTCAAATTAAAGCCCGTCACAGGCCGCACACATCAACTGCGCGTGCATATGCAGAATTTGGGACACCCAATGCTTGGCGACAGTCTTTACGCGCCGGATGAAGCCTTCACAAACTATAGCCGCCTGCATTTACACGCATGGCGCATTAGCTTCGCGCATCCATTGAGCCGCATTCCGATTGAAATTGAAACAGATTGTCCGTTTTAAACCGTGATCAAGTCGTTATTCGCTTCTAACAATGATACATCTGACAAGCCTGTCGTGTTGTAAATAAGCGCCACAGCCGCAAAATTATCGCCGCCGCCATTCTGGTCAACATACACCGTCGAATGATAGCCATTATCGGTGATTTGAACATATTCACTCAAATCTTCCACGCCAGTGTAGAAGCCACTTAGAATATCAGAAATATCAAGTGTATCGCCCTCTGCTAAATTCAGGTCACGAATGATGTCGACATTGCCATCAAGGCTAAGCACGAAGCTATCCGCGCCGCCGCCGCCCCACATATTATCGCGGCCGGCTTCACCATAGAGCACATCATCACCATCGCCGCCATAAAGCTTGTCATTGCCATCGCCGCCATAAAGAATGTCGTTACCGTCACTGCCATGAGCGTTTTTATAATCACCGTAGATAATATCATGGCCATCACCGCCATAGAGCGTATCACTACCAAAACCGCCAAATACTGTGTCACGCCCTGCATAGGCCGTTAAGACGTTATTACCCGCATCGCCTTCAATACGGTCATCGAAATTCGTCCCAAAGACATTATGAATAGAGATCAACGTATCGCGACTTCCGCCACCATCAAGACCATAGAATTCCGCCAAAACAACCGTAACGCCTGCAAGATCCGCGCTGTAGTTAACCGTGTTGGTGCCTGCGCCACCATCCATCCAATCTTCACCAGCACTGCTTAAGAGTAAGTCATTGCCATCGCCGCCATAAGCACGGTCATTGCCATCGCCGCCATCTAACGTATCTGCACCACCATTACCATAGAGCCAGTCATTACCAGCACCGCCATTGATAATATCATTACCATCACCAGCATCTGGGGATTTATAATCGCCATAAAGGAAATCATCATCGTCACCGCCATCCAGCGTATCCGCACCTGCGCCGCCTTCTAAACGATCTGAACCAGCGTCACCGTAAAGCGCGTCTGCGCCACCATCACCATAAAGGAAATCGTCATCTGCGCCACCATAGAGCGCATCATCGCCTAGGCCACCATAGAGCACATCATCACCCGCATCGCCGTGAATGACATCATGCCCAGTAATATCGTCACGGCTTTTATTGTCGCCATAGATAATATCGCGACTACCGCCACCATAAATCGTGTCGTCACCAGCATTGCCAAGTATATAATCCTTACCGATATCACCATTACGATCCAGATTATCGCCGTAAATCACGTCATTATCAGCGCCGCCAAGTATTTCATCATCGCCCGCGTTACCGTAAATCACATCACTGCCCGCCTCGCCGAACACCACGTCCCGATCATCACCGCCGCTTAACGTATCAGCGCCGCCGCCGCCAACGAGCCTATCATTGCCAGCATCCCCTTGTAAAACATCACCAGAGTCGCCGCCAAAGATATTGTCATTACCTGCACCGCCTTCGACATAGCTTTGTCCCGCACCGCCTTCAATATAATCATCGCCAGCACCACCATAAAGGGAATCGTCACCATCATCGCCATGCAAGCGGTCATTACCATCATCACCATAAAGCGTATCTGCACCGGCGCCGCCCAGCAATGTATCATGACCATCGCCGCCGCTTAGATAATCATTGCCGACAACATTACCATCGCGCGCCTTACTATCGCCATAAAGCAGGTCATTGCCTGCGCCGCCGACAACAGAGTCATCACCATCATTGCCATAAGCTTTATCATCGCCGCCACCAAGCTGAATAGTGTCTGTACCGACACCACCATAGGCAACGACATCACCTAACAAAGTGGCCGCGAAGCTAATTATATCATCGCCATCGCCAGCATCAATTTGCGTCTCCATAGTCGCATGAGCCCCAGTAATGGATATATTATCATCACCATCACTCCCCACAACATTGAAATCGGTAGGTGCATTCGCACTATCGATATTAATCACAGTGCCGTTATCATCGCGCGTCACGGTGTAAACATCGCCCGTAGTGCCACTAAATCCCATATCATCTGCGCTATAGGTTATACTGCCGTTAGCCGCCGCTGTATACTGATGACGCTGACCTTCAAAATCGAAATAGATAAAGATACTGCCCATTGACGTATCAAATTGTTCTAATTCGCTAAATGTATAAACCACGCCATTGAAGTCAAAGCTTTCAATATCGCTCACAACATAGCTCGCCCCGCCGCCCGTATAGACGATGCTCGCCGATATCGCACTATCAATCGTGATCGTATAAGACGTCACATCATAATCGAAGAAAGCGCGGTCTGCACCATCACCACCAAGCAGCTGATCACTACCCGTTGATGCATAAAGCCAATCGTCACCGCCGCCGCCATTTAAGATGTTATCTGCCGCGTTACCAAAAATCTGGTCATTGCCTGAACCACCAATGGCATTTTCAATCACCGCACCATAGGCAATGATAATATTATTCGTCATGTGCCCCGCACTAGTAAACTCGCCTTCCACCAAGGTAATAAATTGGCTAGTTGAGTAACCAGAAAGGTCGAGCGTATCAATGCCGCCCGCATCCCAAATCGCAAAGGGTGCATCATTGATGCTTAAATCATATTGTGCAAAGGTGACATCTTCAGTGATGTTAAAACCGTAAGTCGTTGCACCTGTGCGTGTTGTTTCATTCACGCCATAGATTTGCTGAATAGCCAAAATATCATAAATAAGCGGCGTCCCTGCATATTTCCAAACGCCACTTTCGCCCCAGTGATCCGTCCCAAGTCTAGTCGCATCATTATAAGACATTAACGAATATTGACGGTTATCATTCAGATAATCGACCTGCGTATCATAATTCACACTACCGTTATAGTTACCTTGGTGCCCAAGGCCAAGGGAGTGACCAATTTCATGTAAAATCGTAATAATGCCGTATCCACCTACGCCATATAGGGCCGGCCACGCATCTGTATCTATCGAAAGGGTGTTGCTCGTGATGATAAGAGATTCAGGCCAGTTGGTTGTATCCCATGTATTATTACCAGACCATGCGCCACCATCATCGCCTTCAACAACATTGATATTGCCGCCAGAGCCAACTTCTTGGAAAGAGATGTCTGCAACACTTGACCACATATCAAACGCCATGCGGAAGCTTGCTTTTTCTGCAGCTGTATATTCGTTAGAAAGGGAATATGTAACTGTCTGCCCCAAGGCCCAATTCTGACGTGCGAGCCCTACACCATCCCAATAACCGTTAACCAACTGATCAACCATTTGTTCGGTTGTACCATATGTTGACGGTGCATAGCTTGTCCCAGATCCGTTCTCTGCAACATAACTATCATAATCGCTGACAAGTTTAGGGCCTTCTGTTGATGTACATTGCGCACATCCGCACCCAATTGTGGTGGATTCCTGCCATGAAGAGTTTACAATATCCATCTACCCATACTTCTTAATTATAAATTCGTCTAAATAATCACCAAATACACAAAGCTGCGGCAAGAGTTCTTCTCACGCACATTATTTAAATATAATCGAAAATTAATTAAGAATTTGTTTATATGCGCAATGTTTATCCGAAAAACGAGAACATAAATTTATGTGCCCCGCGGAAAGTTACGATCAACTTACGGCGCATATATTTAATATAAGACCACATGCTCAACACCTTACGATAGGCTTCTGAAATTAGTCCTAAATCGCGCATTTCTAATAAATTACGCTGATGCGCAATCTCCGCCTTGTGCATATTGCCAGATAGCCCCCCAGCTCCAAAGAAAGGTTTCCGCATGAATGACAATGGCTCACTAATACATATGCCCTTATGCCCAGACAATATAATGCTTAACCACAGGCCGGTATCTGATCCACGCTTTTTACGCTCACTGAAACGGAAGTTTTTATCCTTACGAATAACGACTGAATTGGTGATAATCACATTGCGCCATAATACCGCATGACGCGAGAGCGTTTTGATTTTATGTAGCTTTAACGGCACAGCCCAACGGTCATCAGGCTTACCCTGGAAACATTTTACAACATTACAAACTAAGTAAAGCTCATCATCCTTAGCGAGATAATCATATTGTATTTTCAGCTTATCGACATGCCAGAAATCATCAGCATCTTGAAAAGCAACAAAAGGCTGAGTAGAAATATCTAACCCATAATTTCGGCGAGGATAAACACCGGCATTTTCCTCAAAACGCTCCAAATGGATTTTTGTTTCAAAAGGCCCGATGCGATCAAGCAGCCCTTTAATTTCCTCATAGCCGCCATCTGTGCTACCATCATCGAGCAAGATTAGCTCTTTCGGGGGCAAAGATTGATACAAAACACTTTCAACAGACTTCACAATTGTCCGCTTACTATTGTAAAATGGGATAATCACAGATACAGGACATAAATCCGTCATAAATAAACTCAAAAACTTAGAAATAAAAAAATAAACTGTAATAAAAATAATATACACTTATACGATAGCACACATTTCAACCGCCGTGAACATAACTATGCTCAATAACCATCGCTCCACCCATAAGAATAGCTTTTTAAAACTAGTCAGCGTCCTGCTTTGTTTCGCAATCGTCATCATTACACTCATCCTAACAGTGTATAATGTACCCAAAACAATCTCCGCTGAAGACGCGATATATATCGAGCGTATCCTGAGCGAAAGCGGCGCAGAGCCTGACAAACTTATTCGGAGCGCGCAAACAGATTTCAACCAAGAAATCCAGATTATTCGTCAAGTTCAAGAGAGCGCCTTCACCACAGCGCCAAAGGTACGGCTCATCCCCAAAGGCACGCCACGTGAACCAAAAAATCTTTATCTGGTCGATGCCGCCTATTGCACCGATCGCGCCCGTTATATCGATAAGGCTTTACGCTATCTTGGCTTTGAAACCCGCTATGCCGCCCTGTATTTAAATACAGATAAGCACGGCTTTATCGCCACCCTATTACGAAAATCCACCGCAGAAGATGCAGATTCACATGCGTTGGTTGAAGTTATGACGAAAAAAGGCTGGATGATCGTCGATACACGCAGCCATTGGATTTCATTAACAGAAGACAGCAACGTCGTTACACTCAATGCGCTAAAAAACCAACCAACAACCAACTTCATATGGGATAAGGGCAATAAAGAAAATGCATGGCCATTACTCGACCGCGATTATTACATCATTTATGAATTATATTCGCGCCACGGACAATTTTACCCGCCCTACACAAAATACATCCCAGATGTAAATTGGAAGCTGTTCGTCAAAGAAAATTTAACAACAAAATAAATCAGAAAAGCCCTGCAAAATATTGTTAAAAAACGACAGTCTCGCAATTTCGACACGAGCAGGGCTATTTTTCTTTAACACCCCAGAATGGCAAAATCGTGCAGTTCACACCCAAATTGCGCCAAACAAAATAAGTCAATAATGCATTCCACGTCAGTAAACTAGCCCCCGTCGCGATGGCTGCGCCCTCAAGGCCATAGAGCGGGATAAGCATATAATTCAGCCCAATATTCAGGACAGATGATAGCGCAATGGAAATCATCCCACCAATTTGATTGCCTGTCATTACAGCCACCAATCCAATAGGCCCAGCCAAAGCGTTAATGGCTTGCGCCCAGCTCAGTAAAACAAAGGCTGATGCCGTCGCAACATAAGCTGGCCCATATAAAAGCCCCAATAAATGCGGCGCAATCAATGTGATCACCAAGATAAGCGGTAAGGTTATGCCCGTAAGCAATACACTCGCTTTGTGCAATAATGCCTGCATTTCTGCGCGTTTATCTTCAGCATGTAATTTCGCAATCATCGGCCCAATAACCGCATTCACCGCAAATAAAATGATCAGCAATAAATTCGCTGTCCGCGTGGCCACTTGATAAAGCCCTGCAGCTTCAGGCCCATCCATCGCCCCGAGCATAATAATATCTGCATTTTGATTAATCAGAATCAAGCCCGAAGCGGCCATTAACGGCAGTAGAACTTTCCCCCACTGCATCAACGCATAATCCGCCTTAACCTGACGCATTTGCGAAGGCAATCGCCGTATAAAGAGCCATAGGCTTAAAATTAAAGCAATCGCCATTGCGCATAGATGAACCACGAAGGCTTGATTAAGCGTTAACTGTGCCGCATCATTCACCCAAACGGCCACCACAAGCATCATGATAATAAATAAAATAGGCCGAACGATAAATTCAGGGATTTGTGCCCATAATACAAGATGCAAGCCTTTCATTAGTCCGTGCAGGGCGTATATACCCCCTAGAAACGGCACAAACCACAATACATATAAAAAATGCGCTGCATCAATCGCAGGATAGAAATGAAGAATTTGCGCTTGAAAGAGCCACGCTAACATCACAACGAACAAACTCATCAGCAATGTGTAAAAAAACGCGGTAAGACACATGCCCTTATAATGCGGATAATTCGACACCGCTAAATAAGACGCACTATAACGTGTCCATAAATTAGGCGCGCCCTCTTTAACAACAATAGATAAGATCATCGCCAATGACATTAACACGGCATAAGTGCCGTAATCTTCAAGCGCCAGCAAACGCGTCAGCGCCATCACGACCACAAGTGACAAAATTTGCCCAGCTATACGGATAACAAAGGAAGTGGCCGATTTCAGTAGAAAAGCTTTATCAGCAATAAAGTTCGATAGCCCGCGCATGAATCTGTCATTTAAAAGATAAAAGGAATAAATAAAAGAACACCCAGAAGATGATGTCCTCATTAGTGTAACAGAAGACATATTGCAAAAACAGCACAGATTTTGTTCTTGAAATGTTCTTGCGCGGTGTGTATAATGTACATCATTCACAGGATACGTCTATCTATTTCATGGCCGCCATTTTTGCGCGGCCTTTTTGCTATCCATATCTTCAAAACTTTGACTATAGAAACGAGGAACAAATGCAGCTAAAAACTGGTTTGGGGCTTACCCCTATGCGTAAAAACACACCATCACCATGTGTCAAATCCTACAACTTCGCTCAAATGACCGCCCTGCCATCAGACTTAACCAATCTACGTAGCGGCAGCGCTTGGTATCAAGACGACCAAGGGTTAATACACAAGGTAACAGAAAGTAACACAATGCGTTTCGGCACTGTTTACGGCTCCGCGCGTGGCGCGCTCGTTGAAGTTACTGTTACCGCCGCTAATTTATATTCACGCCCTTCTGCAGGTAACGTCAGCGATCATTTTAGCAGCGGCACATCTATAGCGACCATTGGTATAGATACAGATAGCCTCTGCAAGAATTTGACGAATGGTCACAATATCTGGGTCTTTGATAACCGTAGCGGAGAAGACGCTGTTGATATTGACTTCAACGGCACACTGGCTAGCGGACGCGTTAGCGCTATGGCTTATATCAAAACCATTAATGGCGAGGACGCCGTTTTGAGCATTTCAGGTAGCGGTAATGATCAAATTGGTCACAGTGTTAATGGTTACACGTTACACCGCACCGAAGATGTTTTTTTAAGTGCTAGCGCCGCTATGCGCATAACTATTCCTGCTGGGGCGCTCATACATGTGGCCTGTGCCAATTTCCAAGCATATGATATTATTACCTCGTTCATCGATACCGCTGGCAGTACACTCACACGCAATAATGATGACCTAAACGGAACAGATGCCTCGTGGTGGGCTGGTATACAAGAAGGGACCTTCTACATCGATTTGACTTATCTAGATGATACGGGCCAAAGTGGGCACTTATTTGAAATTCGAGACACCGACGTCACGCAACGTTTCACAATTTGGCAAAATGGTGGTCTATGCCAAACATCTATGGAAGTCGATAACTCGAATATATTTAACAGCAGCTCACCGGTATTGATTAACCGCACTCGCCTACGCATCGCCTGCGCGTACAAAGCTGGTCAATTCCTCCAAATGCGCAATGGCGAAGTTGACCTAAATCTGACCCCAGTTAATGTTCCAGATACATCGACATTCGCGACCTCAACCAATCCAATCAGCTTCTTCTCTGTTAATCGTTCTGGTGCCGCGCCATTAAATGGTATTGTGCATGGCTTTGCGTTATATAACCAAGCCTTCACGGCCCCAAAATTACAAAAACTCACATCACCCAATAACAACAATGAATTATGGGTCGCCCTATTTGGAGATAGCAATCTAGAGCGATGGAAAAGCCTATTTGACGGACGCCCCCAGCAAAGCTTTATTGATGCACTGAGCAGAGAATATAACGGTAGTATTCATGTGATTAACAAAGGCCAAAGCGCTAGCGGCGCAAATTATACCGGCGCCGCGGCGCATGATGTTGATTACTGGAGCAATGATGGTGACACAAATGGTGGTAATGCATGGTATAAAGCAATGGGACCGGGCACTACAGGCGGGTCGATCATTGATGATACATTTTACCAGAAACAGAAAATCGACTATGTCATCATCAATCTTGCCGCCGCGGACATCAAATCATTAACCAGCGGGATAATCACAAAAGCGGATTATAAAAATTCATTTTTGAATGTGTTGGATGTCACCAGTGACAATCTCGGCGCACAGGTTAAATATATTATTCAATACCCACCAAGCGCCAACAGCGTGGAATATAATGACGCCGCCATGCAGGATGCACGCGACGCCTTGCGCGAAATTGTACAAAGTGACCCGCGCGTTATCGGTGCATATGAACTATATGACATCACACGCACAGACAGTGTTCACGGTGATGAAGCGGCATATACCACCGCCGCTTCGCGCGCCGCGCAGATCATAAATGCCGATTTAAACCGCACGTCCAAAATATCTTCACCCGAAGTTGTTAACGCCACACATAATGGAAACACACTGACCATAACCACGAATGCAGGCGCGGCCCTTTCTGGCGATGATCGTGACATTTTTCGTGTTGAAATTAACGGCACCCCCGCCACAATTGCCAACGTATTTTGTAGCGGACAGAAAGTGACACTAGTGCTCTCTGAAACTATGACAGGGTCCGATGATGTGCGCTTATGGGTTGGCTATGGGCAAATGAGCAATCTTGATCCTGCACATTGTATCATCGATAGCGAAAATGGTTATCCGATGAACAGCGTGGCCAATTATGAGGTCAGCTTAGCCTAGATCATGCCCTCAACAGATGTCGCGATACAGATTTGCGGCATCTGTTTCTTTTTGCTTTCTAATAACCTAAGATCAGAGCTTACCGACGAAAGAAAAAGTATAAACATTGGCATCATAGGACTCATTCGGCGCGCCGCTTTCAAAGCGTATGGTTGAGGCCTGCATGTCCATACGCCAATTCCGATTAAGCACATATAAGGCCCCTATTTTATATTCAGACTCATTATCGGTTTGACGGTCTTGCCCATATTCACGTTCCGTAAACTCATATGCCCCATTAACAAATAAGCGGCTATAAATCTCATAACTGGTAAACAAGCGCATTTGAGTTTCAACCTCCCCCTGAACAATATCATTATCTTGCGAAATTTCCCGCTCAAATGCTCCGCCTAAACGCCATTTTGGTGTAAACTCATATTCAATCTCTGCACCAAAATCAATGTCAGCTAACCCTGTCAAACGCGAGTCATCATATTCATTTTTAAAATAGCCGATACCAATATTCGCAAATAGCCGATTTTTATGTGACGTTTCAAACCCCAGAAAACCACCAAACTCTGTGTTATTTCGCAAAATACCACTAAAGCTGCCATTACTATAATCACGGCGTAGATATTTGCTGGTCTTATAATCTAAATTCGCGAAAAGAATATGTTCTGCGTCACCGCCCTCACCTAATCCTAGGTCATAGCGGAGCCCTAAGCGTCCAGAATAGCCCCTACGATCATTATCGCGGTAAATCACAGGTGCACCGCTTAAAAGCGCTGTACCGTCATTATACAGCGTTTCTTCGACTTGCCCCTGTAACGATAACTTTAAACGGTTAAAACGACGTGACAGGCCTAAAGCGGCCGTTTTTTGTGTATATGTTAATGGTTCACTCGTGGCTTTCTGACTTAGAGGATCGCCGCGCCGCAGTGTAAAAGAGCTATAATCTATCGAAAAGGGTATTGCCCAGCGTGAGTTTAAGACATAATCACCAGACAAATTGAGAGAAATATCTTCCTTTCCTTCATCAGTGAAACGCTGGTAACGCTCAGCTTTAATCTGGCCCGTCGCAGATAAGTTTAATCCGCCATAATTTTTTAAAATTTTAATCGACGGTGAGACACGCAATATAAAATCATCCTGCCCGCCATCCGCTTCGGCATAAACATTACTGTTATATGCTTGCGCTATGCGCAAAGTTGGGAAGTAAGTAAACCCTTTATAAACTAAGCCCTTAGGGATAAAATCAGGTGAAATGCCCCCCTCTTCTGGCGCAAGAAAAACACGTTTTTCTGCACGTAGCACACCCTGTGCACCTGCAAACTGTGAAAAACTCACAGTCAGGAACAAAATTAAGCCTGCAAAAGGATATAAATATTTCAGCATGAACAAATCGGAGGGCGAGATAACTGTCTGTGCGCATGAAAAGAACATTCCACACTTTCCCTATCATAGCGCGTTACCATTGATTACACAAATATTTATCCACAGCCTCTCACTGCAGCTCTAGCCACAACATAGAATTTAGACTAGGATGCCCCTTTCATATTAACATTATACGAAAAACACGATGCGAAGCTTTGGTTTGCCGAAATTCATGTATATCACGCTCTCTTGGCCAAAAGTCTCGAGTTTGATTTTGCAACTTTATTGCGTCACTTCGATATTTTATATCTTTCGCAATGGTTACCCACAACCCGCCGACATGCTTTTATTTATAGGGATGAGCATCACATTCTTATTTTTTTTGCTACAAAAGTCATGGGTCGTAAATGCACCTATTGCGCTTGGCCTCTTATTCGCAATGTGTACATTTGTGATCAATTTGGCCCATTATACTATGCTGCCCGATAAACGCTTTGTTTTAAGCAGTCTTTATTATCTTTATAACATGGGCATATTTATCTACTGCTACGCCTTATATAAAAAAAATCAGGCGAAGTTAATTGAGCCATTAGTGATGTCTTTTGCCATTGCGATTTTCTTTCAGGCTATTTTTGTTTTTCTACTCGAATCAAAAATTGGTCCGCGCGCAATTGGCACATTCAATAACCCTAATCAATTATCTTACTGGTCATTATTGGTTTTTTGCATATTAGTCGGGCTGCGCTATCCGGCTAAATTTAAATGGTATGATTATGGTTTAATTGGCATGCTCTGCTTAATTGCCATGGAAAGCTTATCTAAAGCCGCTTTAATATCTTTCTTTATCGTTTTTGTCGGTGTTTCTTTTACACGTTTGGTTGATAATTTTGGCCGTGCGGTTCTCGTTATGCTGTTTCTGGCCTTGGTGAGCTTTGCTGTTTTTAGTTTTGAGAGCATTACTGGATTTGTTGCCAGTGCAGATAACATCCAAAACACAGTGACACGTTTATCTGAAATTGGCCAAGATAGTGATGATAACCTTGAAGGACGTGGGTATAACAGAGTGGTTGAAAATCCTCAATATCTGCTCTTAGGCGCCGGTGAAGGCGGATATGGACGATTTGCTATTAATCAACTTGAACTCCATTCAGGCATTGCCACCCTACTCTTTTGTTACGGGATAAGCGGCAGTGTCATCTTTGGCTTTTTCCTTTTATCTATTTTACGGCGCTTGCCCGCAATTTATTGGGTTTTGATGTTTGCATTGCTCTTTTATGGTTTAACGCATCAGAATATTCGGTTTAGCCTCTTTTGGCTCTTCCTTGGCCTGATTACAGCGCAGGGCGAATTAATTATGGCGCAAAAACAGAAGTTATCACCAAATCGATTTGTCGAGGAATAATAAATCATTCTGTCCTTTTGTAATAAGCGCCGAAAAATACGCTTTTGGATTATAAACAGGGTTATTTTCACGTTTCAAACCGCCAAATAACAATAAAACACATAAAGCACTACAGATTTTACCGTTAGTTTTGACCATATTTTGCCAATTATGCGTCGATATACCCAGAAAACCATATTTTCTCTCTGCAAATTTAACTAAATCATCCCAATTATTGATTTTATAACTTAATCCCTTCCGCAAAGAATAAGCATTTACATGATCTAATGTAATTTTATTTAAGCCCATTCTATCCAATTTATTAGATATATTATTACTACTTGTAGTCTTTTTGTGGACGACATTTTTGTCAACATTGGCACAATTAAAAAGACGCGTTTTTAGCGCTGTTAAAATCGTAATAAAGTCTTGTAGTAATTGGCTTGGGATATTGTGACGAATAGCGTCTTTTAACGCTTTTTCTTCATCAGCATTTAGGGACATACTGTTGATCTCTGCACGCTGAAAGAGCTCTTTGCGTAGCTGGTGAACAGATTTTTTTAAACTATTCCATATTTTCTCTTCTATGGCCTTTTGCTGTGCAGAGTCTTCAAGAGCGGGAATTTTCGCGCATAGCGGCGATAGATCTACGCCATAAGCAATCATTAAGCGCCCTTCTCTATTGCGCTTTCCGTAACGTTTATTATTCGCACTGTCTTTCCATGAGATTAAACCAGCCTCAAATAGACGCTTTTCTAACCGTTGTATTTGGCGGATAGAAAGCCCCAAATGCTGTGCTGTTTTACACAAAGATTGGTAAACAACAGGCGCACTGCCCTCTTCCCAGTCTTGGGCTTTGGTGAAGGATAAATAGTAATCAAGCAGATTAATCATCTGTGCGTTATAGCCATGTTTACGGCCCAAACGCTTCAATAAAGTTAAGGCAATATAAGCTTTAGCGCGACTTTGCGTTGGCAAAGCACGATCTAGTGAATTCGCAGCATGTGTCATGTTTTTTATGAAGAACGTAATAGAAAAGTGTTCACAAAACCGAATCTGGCTTGCGTTATGACCTGCTTCTGAATATAATGAGGTTGTCAGACGAAATTATATTTCAGAGAGATGGCCTTTGTTGATGCAACAAAGGCTATTTTTCTATTTGGGCTCTTTTTTCCTCCTTTGATTGTTAAGAAGATAAGTTGATTGTCTTACGAATAGAATTGGCGCTTTAGGCCAAGAATCATTGCGATTCCATAGAAACGTTACCAAATGTTACCCAATGTTTCAAGTATACGGATGTAAACGTAACCGCGAAACACCAGCCAGAAACACTTTTTTTGCACTAAAAACAATGTGTTAGATGCTGTTTTGGCCAATAGTGTTTCGTTGTGTTTCGTGGTTAATGTATATTTGCGTTTAGTTGTGTTTCTGGTTGTGTTTCTGGGGTTGATTTGTCTGGATTTGCGTTGTGTTACCGACTGTTTTGCGGTAAACAAAGTTATGTGTATATTAAAACAAGGTGGAAGTGGATTTTTAGAATCACCTTTGCTAAACTATGTTTACGAAAACAGAAAAAATGAATTTTGGGGAACAGTGAGACACAGATGAAAGTGAATCCAACAGAAGCCGCTCAAATCGCGGGCGTAACACGTAAGACACTCTATGCGGACATGCAAAAGGGAACATTAAGTTACGAAGTGACCGACAAGAAGAAACGTTTAATCAATGTCGCTGAACTCGAGCGTGTTTATGGGACATTGACGAAGGAGGGGAATGTGTCCCCGCAGAAGGAACTTTTTGAAGCAAAAGGTGACGCTGAAAAAACACAAAGCTCAGCAGGTGGTGACGTTAATGCACAAATTATGAGTGTGCGTTTAGAGTTTATGGAGAAAGAACGCGCCCGCGAACGTGAACAATTAAGCGAACAAATTGAACATTTGCGCTCAATGCTTAAATCTGAGCAGGAAGAGCGCCGTAAAATTACGGCGTTATTGACGGATCAGTCCGCTGAACGTGAACAGCAAGGGCAGGTGCAAAAACAGGCACAAGATGAGCTTGATATGCTAAAACAAACGGTTTTGGAGCTGAAAAAGCAGAACCGATCTATCTTTAAGGCATTAAAAGATGAGCGTAATAAAAGTTTTTGGCAAAAATTATTTGGTTAAAGACGATCTTTTTATTATATTTTGGCCTAGCTTTTTGTTAGGCTATTCACAATTAGGACATTTAAGCGCGATGAGGAGAGTTTATTAATGGCCAAGGATTTAGTTCGTATCAGTGTGATGATCAGAAGCGACCAGCTTGAACAGCTGCACGCATTGGACGTTAATATTAGTGGGTATATTCGTGACTTGATTGATGACCGTATCAGCAATGACACTATCGTGTTGTCTGTTTCTGGTGAAACGAAGAAGCTTTATGACCAAGTTATCTCTAACTCAGGCCAAACTGATTTAGATCTTGAGCCATATGTCGTTGATGCATTGAAAATTATGATCAAAGACAAAATAAGCGAAATGCAAAAACTGCATGACAGCCTATAATTCATCTGTTGTCGCTAATTTATTTGATGTGAAGCCGTGTTGTGATTATAACGCGGCTTTTATCTTTTGTGTATGATCGATCAATAGAGCAGGGGAGAAGGCACTGCCCTGATAAGATTCTTCGCAAAGCTGAATAATCTTTGACCCGATAATGACCCCATTTGCACCGTTGCTCATCATGTCGCGCGCATTATCTGGCGTTGAAATGCCAAAGCCTGCAATCGCGGGCAATGTGAAATGCGTTTTGATACGCGAGAAGAGGGCGCTGATATTGGCATCGTAATTATCCTGCATGCCAGTAATGCCCATTTTCGTGACAACATAAATAAACCCGCCCGCATATTCATTTATTATAGCAAAGCGCTGTTCATCCGATGTTGGCGCAACAATAAAGATCATCTCCATGCCGTTTTTCTGCGTCAGCGGATAAATATCTTCTGCATGTTCTGGGGGCAGGTCAGGAATGAGTAGGCCATCTAACCCAGCATGAGCGAGATCTGCAATAAAAGCTTCCGCGTCTTTGGCGAGAACAATATTGTAATAAGACATCAATGTTAAGGGCAGGTCAGGCGCATATGTGCGAAGCGCTTTGATAAAGTCAATGATCTGCGCCGCTTTAAAACCTTTATCAAGGGCAATATTGGCAGCCGCTTCAATCACTGGTCCATCGGCAACAGGGTCGCGGAAAGGAAGGCCAAGTTCAAGGCCATCGGCACCGCCATCAATAAGGGCTTTTGCCGCCGCGAGTGACGCGTCGTAATCAGGATAGCCTGCAAGGACATAGGGCATATAAACGCCCTGACCAGCGGCAACTTTACTGTGAATGTGACGGTAACGTGTTTGGGTCATGATGAATGTTCGTCCTGATAAGCCATTATATGTTGAAGGTCTTTGTCGCCGCGGCCTGATAAGTTCACCAAGATACGTGCATCTGGGTGGTCTTTTGCGCATTTCTTGGCCTGTGCAAGGGCGTGTGAGCTTTCGAGGGCTGGAAGTATACCTTCAGCCGCAGAAAGGTCATAGAAGGCCTCTACGGCCTCCTGATCGGTAATTGCGTGGTATTCAGCGCGGCATATATCGCGCAAATAGGCATGTTCAGGCCCAACAAGCGGATAATCTAAACCTGCTGAAATACTATGGGTTTCAAATATTTGTCCGTCTTCGTCTTGCAGGGCAAGGCTGCGCATACCGTGCAAGACAGCTGGTGTGCCTTTTACCAAAACGGCGCCATGTTTATTGGTATCAAGGCCTTCACCGCCCGGTTCTGCGCCAATTAAACGGACGTCTTTGTCATCGATAAAGCTTTGGAATAAGCCGATCGCATTTGACCCGCCGCCGACACAGGCAATCGCGATGTCGGGTAAGGCATCAAACATTTCAAGGCATTGTGCGCGCGCTTCCACGCCAATGGTTTTGTGGAAATGGCGCACCAAAGTCGGGAATGGGTGTGGGCCAGCGGCCGTGCCGAGCATATAATGTGTGGTGGCGCAGCTGGCAATCCAATCACGCAAAGCTTCGTTAATCGCATCCTTTAGTGTCGCGCTACCGCTTTCAACGGCGATCACTTCTGCGCCGAGGATTTTCATACGCTGCACATTTGGCGCCTGGCGCGCAACGTCAACAGCGCCCATATAAACGGTGCAAGGTAGGTTCATCTTGGCGCAGGCCATAGCGGTGGCAACGCCATGCTGACCCGCGCCCGTTTCAGCAATAATGCGGGTTTTGCCCATACGTTTAGCCAATAAAGCCTGCCCAAGGGCGTTATTGGTCTTATGCGCGCCGCCATGCATCAGGTCTTCGCGTTTTAAATATATTTTCGCGCCATATTTTTGGGATAAATTTTCCGCAAAATAAAGCGGGGTCGGACGTCCGCCCCAATGTTTCAACATATAATGAAATTCACGGTTAAAATCGGCATCATGTTCATATTTGCGGAAGGCTTGGCGCAGCTCTTCTAAAATCGGCATCAGTGCTTCAGGGGAATATTGCCCGCCATAACGGCCAAAAAAACCTTTATCGTCATTGGGGCGGACTGGCGTATTGGCGGTTAAATCAGACTTTGTTTCTGGCGTTTGCACTTGTTCATCCTCAAGGCGTTAGAATTCAATGAAATTATTTACCGATAGATAGGGCAGGGGGTCAAGAGATTTTCGCGCTGCATGATGGTTTCGACTTGGCAAGATTCTAGAAAAGTATAGGATATATAGAGAAACATCTTTAGGGGACATATATGATTCCGCTTATTCCGAATTTCTCTCAATTTGAATTGTCACCAACCCTCGCAGCCAATGAACAAGCGGCCATATTGCGTGCGGCAGGTAAAAAAGTCATCCATATGGGCTTTGGGCAGTCGCCTTTCCCTGTGCCGCAGCGTTTGCAAAAGGCGTTAAAAGATAACGTCATCCAAAAAAGTTATTTGGCGACAGCGGGGCTTGAAGAACTTCGTGAGGTCACGCTTGATTATTATCAGCGCTTAGTTGGGTATGCCCCGAATGATTATGATGTCCTTATTGCGCCGGGCAGTAAATTAATCCTCTATGCCCTACAAATGGCGATTGCGGGTGATTTATTAATGCCTGTGCCGGCATGGGTCAGTTATGAGCCACAATCCGCGATGCTGGGGCGCAAGATTTCTAAAGTTTATGCGCGTTTTGTCGAAGACGGCTATGTGCTTACGCCGCAAGATATGAAAGATGCGATTAAAGCGGCGCGTGATAATGGTCAAGACCCACGTAAGATTATCCTGAATTATCCTAGTAACCCGACAGGCTTGTCGATCACCCATAAAAATTTGGAAGAGATTGCCGATATTTGCCGTGAAGAGGGGATATTTATCATCTCTGATGAAATATATGGGCAGGTCACTTATGATGCGGAATATCGCTCGATTGCGTCGGTTGCCCCTGATATTACAGCGATTACCACGGGGTTATCTAAGCATTTATCCTTAGGCGGCTGGCGCGTCGGGGTCGGGCTTATCCCCAAACAGGTTAAGGGCTTATTCCCGCTATTGAATAACATTGCCAGTGAAACATGGTCGAGCGTTGCTGCGCCGATCCAATATGCGGCGATTGAAGCCTTTAAAGGGCATGCGGATATTGAAGACCATATTAAGGCCTGCACAGATATTCATTATCATTTAAACCAATATGTGGCGAATAGCCTGCGTGATTTGGGGCTTTATGTCCCGCCGCCACAGGCCGCATTTTATAATTACCCTGATTTTGCCCCATTTAAGGCGCAGTTAAATGCCAAAGGCGTCTATACGAGCCAAGATTTGACGGATCGATTACTCAGTGATGTCGGTGTTCTTACATTGCCAGGTATTGCGTTCGGCGCTGATCCAGAGACGCTAACCCTGCGTGTGTCAGCCAATGATTATGATGGTGAAGCGGCGTTAGAGGCGTATTTATCAGGGCAAAATCTGGATATGCTTTTCATTGAAAAATATGCGCCGCATATCTATGAAGCCCCAAGCCGTTATAAAACTTTCCTTTTTGAATAAATCTATGTATGTTGTGCGCCATAACTGAATTTCAAATGACGCGTAAATGAATATGGCGATAGAGCTTGGACCAATTAAAATTAATGATCCTGTCTTTCTGGCCCCTATGTCAGGGGTGACGGATTTGCCGTTTCGTCGCCTTGTCCGCCGTTTTGGCGCGGGGTTAGTTTTTTCAGAAATGATAGCAAGCCGCGCGATGGTTGAACATGTTAAAGGTTCAAAGCGTGTGCAAGAAGACAAGTTAGATGAAGCGCCTTTTGCCTTGCAGCTTGCGGGATGTGAGCCTGAAGTGATGGCTGAGGCAGCGCAAATTTGTGTATCGCGCGGTGCGCCGCTGATCGATATCAACTTTGGCTGTCCTGTTAAAAAAATCGTCAATAAAATGGGCGGATCCGCGTTGATGCGAGACGAGCCATTGGCTTTTGATATTATGCAGGCCGTTTGTGAGGCCGTCGATGTCCCCGTGACGATGAAAATGCGTCTTGGTTGGGATGCAGAACATAAAAACGCCCCAAAAATGGCGGAGTTAGCCGCCAAGGCGGGCATTAAGATGATCACGGTCCATGGCCGTACACGTTGCCAGCTTTATCAAGGGCAGGCGGATTGGGCAGCTGTGCGTGCAGTGCGCGAGGCTATTGAGTTGCCGCTAATCGTGAATGGCGACATTAAGACGGCTGCGGATGCACGTCAAGCTCTGGCAGAATCTGGCGCGGATGGCGTAATGGTGGGGCGTGCTTGTTACGGTCAGCCGTGGAAAATTCATGCCTTAGCACAAAGCCTAAAAAATGAAGATGAAAACGCGCCGTTTGAACCGAATTTGGAACAAAAATGCGCCATCATATTGGATCATTATCGCGATATTATTGATTATTATGGCGAAGGGCCGGGCGTTAAAATCGGCCGCAAGCATATTGCATGGTATGTCAAAGACCTACCAGAAGCTGCGATCTTCCGTAAACGCGTGAATGAATTAAATGAATCTTCAGCCGTTTGCGCAGAAATTCAGACCTATTTTGATCAAAATCGTCTTGCTGCTTAATGACTAATCAAGCAAGTCAATGTCAAAAACATCACAGAGTTTATGAATAAGGCCGCTTAAGCCAGTTTGTGGCGCTAGCGCATCATTTCTCTGGTCAATTTCGTGCTGTGCGCGTTTTACTTCGGCGGCGACATCTTGCTTAATCGCTTTCATATCTAGGCCTTCAGTGATATGGCCGTGCAATTTTTCTAATAAATCGGCCTCGCTTGGGTCTAAATTACCGTCTTTATAGGCAAGTAAGCGGGCAAAATAGGTCACTTGGCCACGATATGCTGGCTCATTGATGCGTGAAAGCATCTCAAATGTATCTTGCGGGTCAGATAAATCAGACATCAGAAGGATGTAATTTTCTTGGGAAAGCCCAGATTTCGCGCGCATATTATCAAAAATTTGCGTCAGATATTGACGTTCGCTTTCGTGCACTAGGCCATCACAATGTGCCATGGTAATGATACAACGCCACATATAGAGTTTGCTAATACTGAAATGCGTTGAATTTGCTGCGTCTAGGCTCATATTTCCAATCCCCTTTGAAATAATCTTCAGGCAAAATATTACCACAAGATGTGTTAACGATCTATTGCCAAATAAAAAAGCGCCGCTTGCGCGACGCTTTTAGGAATAAGGTAGATCAAATAGGTTAATTATTTGATTGAGTTTAGATATTTCAAATGCGCTTGTGCAAGAGGATGACCACCGTCTTGCGCTTCTGAGAGCATTTTCTCTGCCAAATCGAGAGATTTATCCATGCCAAGGCCGTGTAGCGCTTGATACCCAATGCTATGTGCTGCTTGAACATTGTGGTTCATGTCGTAAGACGCTTGGAAAAACTGGTTTGCAAGGCTGTCATCTTCACTGACTTTAAGACCATTCGCAAGGTAATGGCCAATATCTTTGGTTGCTTGTGATGCAGCGTTAAGTGAGCCTGATTTGATACGGCTTACTTCTTTTGCAAAAACATCGTTTAGGCCATTCGCGTCGATAAGCTCAAGAACTTCTTCTGGGCTATCAATCACTGTATCTTCGATAACTGGCTCTTCAGGTTCTGGCTCAACAACATCATTTGCGTTATCGCCCGGTAGGGTGATTGTGTTGTTTTCCGCGTCATAATTATCAATTGTGTTTTCTGGCGCTGTTTCAATTTGCTCTGATGCTGTGCCACCATTATTGCCGCCGTCTTGTACGTCATTTTTATCGCCATTAAACAATAATGCCGCTGCGGTGAGGCTAATAATCAAGGCTGCCGCACTGCTCGCAGCGATTACAGCTGTTTTATTTGTTTGCCATTTTGACTTAAACCAAGAGAAAATACCGCTTGGTTGTTGATCTTGTGTCTGTTGATTGTCACTCATAACAATGCTCCCTATAAATTTATCCGCGGATTATAGGAGGGCATGATGGTTATGTCAAACATTTATATTAAGCACATACCTTGCACTGCGACATAGCGTAGTGCAAGGCCTGATCAAGATCGGCGATGATATCACTGATGTCTTCAATACCAATCGACAAACGAATAGTTTCAGGGCGCGTGCCTGCCGCAATTTTCTGCTCATCGGTCAATTGTGAGTGCGTGGTTGATGCCGGATGGATCAATAAGCTGCGTGTATCGCCAATATTGGCAAGGTGAGAGAATAATTTCACGTTGTTAACCATGTTCACTGCGGCTTCATATCCACCTTTAATGCCAAATGTCATGACGGCACTACACATGCCGCCTTTCATGTATTTTTGGCCGTTTTTGAATGATGGATGTGAGGGTAGACCTGCATAGCTGACCCAATCCACACCAGGATGAGCATCAAGGAATTCTGCAACTTTTTGTGCGTTTTTAGAGTGCTTTTCCATGCGCAGGCTTAATGTTTCCATGCCCATCACGGTCAAATACGCATTTAGGGGCTGTTGGTTCATGCCTAAATCACGCAGGCCGACGGCATGGTTATGCATACAGAAGGCTTTTTCGCCAAACATATCGGCGAAAATGGCGTTATCATATGCAGGTTCTGGCATCGCAAGCGTTGGATATTTCTCTGGCTGCTTTTTCCAGTTGAAATTACCGCCATCAACAACAGCGCCGCCCATAGCATTGCCATGGCCGCTTAAATATTTTGTGGTTGAATAGCTAACCAAATGCGCACCGTAATCAAGCGGGCGGATGAGGGCAGGGGTGCCGATGGTATTATCAACGGCGAAAACAATGTTATGTTCTTCGGCAATTTTGGCAATTGCTTCATAATCAACGATGACGTTTTCTGGATTTGTCGGACTTTCAACGAAAATAACTTTTGTTTTTTCAGTGATGGCGCGTTTAAAATTCTCAGGGTCTGTTGGGTCAACAAAGCTGCCTTCCCAGTTGAACGCACGTTTGAATTGGTAACGTAACTGCGCCAATGTCCCGCCATAAAGCTTAGATGCCGCCACAAAATGATCGCCATGGCTTAATAAGGTAAAGAACATCAACATTTGCGCAGAAATGCCAGATGATGTACATGTCGCGCCAACACCGCCATCAAGCGCCGCTAATTTTTCTTCTAAGGCGCTAACTGTTGGGTTGGTTAGGCGTGAATAGACATAGCCCGCCTTGCGTAAATGGAAAATATCCGCGGCATCTTCAATATTTGGGAAGCTGTAAGCAGATGTTTGGTGAATAGGAATTGTGCGTGCACCTGTCGTCGGATCGCTGCCGCAACCAGCATGAATAGATAATGTGTCGAAATTTAAAGTTTTATCAGATCCGGACATAGTATGATTCCCTATAAACTGTTATAATTTTTATATGAGAAACTAGCATATTTTATTCGCGTTGATGATTAAAAATGATGTTGCCCTGCATCATAAATGTATAAAAACAAAGGACATTATCATGACAATACTCGATTTAAGCGGCATGCGGGCGTATCTGGACGGTGGAAAAGAAGAAGAGCGCGAAGTTGTCGGCGTTTTTGTTGGCAAGGCGCAAAAAGATTTAGTGGCCATAGCGGATGCATGTCGGACTGCGGATGAACATAATTGGCGTGAGGCGTGCCATTCATTAAAAGGCAGCGCAGCCTTATTGGGCGCTGAAATATTGCGTGAAGCGTGCTTCCGAGGCGAAAAGACAGAGGATGTCTCAAGCGCTACGCTTGAACAGATCCGAGATGATATTATTCAAGCCCATAAAGATGTGATTGCGGCATTATCAGAAGAGGGGCTGACGTAAAGCGTTAGCCTTTATAATTATTGTTCTGAAATCATCATGCGGAAGGCTGAGCCAAAAGACACGCCTGTTGTTTCCGCGGCGGCTGAACTGACTTTAATATCGACTTTTGGTTCGCTTTTCACGACCATGACGCAATTACTGCTGTTTAGGCAGTGGTCATGCATTGAAACAGTGATAATTCCCTTATTATTTACAGCATCAAAAATGGCTTTTTGGCTAGTATCTGTGCCAGCGGTGAATAAGAGGACGGGATATTGAGCCGATTTCGCATCTTTCGCGCTGACTTTTTCGGCATGCAATTTGATTTTACCTGATGCGATCCCTGTGCCAACTAAGGACAGAATTTCATCGGCTTCTGCGGCAGAAGCATCATAAACCACACCAATATTCACATCGCCAGTTGGGCCGTTCTCAATAAAGCTTAAGGCACGCGAAAGGATTTGTATGTCCTTAAAGGATACGGCTCTCGCATCTGGAGTGAATAAACTGAAAACGGAAACCGCTACGCATAGTGTGATAAAAAAATACTTCACTGAAAAACCTCTAATCTAATATGTTCAAAATATAAATTTATTAAAAATAAAAAAAACACCCTAGCTCATTATAAGCTAGGGCGTTTTTTAAATCAAATTAGAATTAGAATTCGTATTTTGCGCGTAGGAAGACTTGGCTATCTACTTCTTCACCAGCAGCTGACTGCTCATTCTCACCGAATACGGCTTGGCCGTTTAGTGATAATGTAAGGCCATCAAATCGAGCCGGTGTATATGCGATTTTAGCGTCAACTATGACATCAGGATCAACATTGCGAAGCTGCGTTGCTGTCGCTGAAATGTCAACCACTTGTTTGAAATCTGATTCATAAGCAGCGAACACATCAAACGCCCATTCATCAGTTGGTGAGTAACCTAAGTTTAACTTCACCATGTGATCAGAGTGTTGTCTTTCGAAATTTGTGCCTGTTGTGCTAATGAAGTCATCATCAATCTCTGAATATGAGTAGTTCAAGCCCCAACGAATGCCATTATTTGTTAGGCCTTCAAGACCAGCCTCAAAACCATAAACTTCTGAGTCGCCGATGTTGTCATAGTAAGCAACTGTAGCAGACACTGAACGTGTGTTTTGTAGCTCTTCAATATATTGATAGAATGCACCTAGTTTAAACTTACCATTAATGCTGCTCAACTGACGCTCATAACCTAATTGATAGTCAAAAATAGTTGAAACTTCAGTTGTTGGGTCACCGTATAGAGATGCGGCGCCAGGAATCAATGTTGAAAGTTCAAATGTACTTGGTAGATCAACACCTTTTGCAAAAGTTAGACGGAACGTGTCTAGATCAGTTGGTTTGTACACAACGCCCAAGTTATAACCAATTTCGTCATAACGGTTTTGATATTGTTCTGGGCTGAATGGGCTTGCGAAGAAACCAACAGCTGACGCATCAAAGTCCGCATTCACGTGGTCATAACGTACTGCGGCGCTTGTTGACAATTTGCTGTTGATATTCCAGTACCATAGAGCACTAGCAGAAGAAATATTAAGTGTTTCTTCACCAAAGCTGTTGCCGTTTACAAGCATGTCAACAGTGTTTGTGCGGTATTCACCAGCAAGACGAACAGTGTGGTTCGTGCCGATTTTGAATGTGTCGCTTAGCTGCAGAACAGTTACATCGTTGTCAAACTCAAATCGGCCAGCTGCGCCCTTATATTCTGAATAAAAGCTGTTGCGGTACATTGTTGCATCAATAATACCCCAGTCAGTATCAGAGTTTAGGTTTACTCGACCAGATTGGTTTACGGCATCGCGACCATATACGGCGTCAAAAACGTCTTTTTGGTTTTCATCAACGATACCACTACTCGCTTCAAAACGCATTTGTGTTTTTTCGTTTAGCTGTAAAGCTGCGTCCATATTAAAGTGACGAACATAAGCATCATCGCGAAGTGATGTAATTGCGCTATTTACATTGTTGTCGTCTTCACCAATTTTTGTGCTCGCACCTGAGATACGTAGACCAAATTTATCATCATTTTGCCATGTATATACCGCAGAACCGCGTTTGTAGCTGTTGATACCTGCATCTGCTTCAACAACATCAATGTCATCGTAGAGCGGGTTAACAGTAACGATGTTTACAACACCTGACGTCGCGTTAAAACCGAATAA